>JBBRAY010000003.1:0-139279 GCA_038206355.1 Bacteroidia bacterium | reverse complement strand
GAAGTATAAATCATTTACTGTCTTTTCTGACAACCCGGCTATGCATTGATTTTTCCGTGGCCGGAATTGAAAACGAATTATTCTAAGGGTCAATAAACTCAAATTCATTACCTCACCTATTCCATGTCAAAGTATAGTTGAGTGTTTGTCACCGGCCAATATATCCGCCATATTTTAAGTCAGCGCATCACCTGCGAATTTCTAAGCACTAACACAGAAATTTAGTTGAAGTGACCTGAACTATTTTTGAACTAAAAATTTGTATTGAAAATACAAATGCCCCCCTTGCGCATAACGTTTTGCGGGTTTATGAAGTGGCGGATTAAATGTTCCGAACCTTCCCCTACTACAAAAATAGATTAATTGCACACACTTCCAATTTGATCATCAGCCGCCATTTCATAAACCCGATGTTATATGATGTTGACCCGGGTTATCTTAGAGGCACTTCCCGACTGATGTTTTAAGTAAAAGCTATTTCTTAAATCTATGATTTGAGATGTAGCTTTTGCTGTCAGGGCTTCGGATAGAATCGCCCGGGTTACTTACAACTCATCTAAGTACAGGTAAAATAAATTCTATTTTATCAGATGCAACTATCATTCTAACTCCCGAACTTTGCTGCATGAGAAGTTTTGATTCATTAAAACAAGTTTTATTCTCAAAACTTCTCATGCAGCATATCCGTTGCTGAATTGGTATTCCTGAATTTTATTACTTGCAGAGTGCCCAGGGCGCATTTCCCCGAATGGCCTGAAAACAATCAGGAGTGTACGATGTCTAGGGGCAATAGCATATAACTTACTTATATGTGCAACCCCCCTCACCCAAAACTTCCCTCTGTACACATACATGCAAATATACCGGGAAGTTTTAGAAGTCGCCCGTATCCCCGTTTGTTATTATGTCCAGCTTGTCTAGTGGACTGATGATGGCTTTCAACGACTTCTTACTAACGTGAGTATATATCTCCGTTGTCCGGCTGCTCTTATGACCTAACAATTCCTGAATGTACCGCAAATCTGTTCCCGATTCCAGTAAATGTGTGGCATAACTGTGCCTTAGCATGTGAAGGTTTACGTCTTTCTTTATACCGGCTAACGCACATCCCCTCTTTAAAACCAACGCCAGACTTCTCTCACTATATTGACCCCCGTCCTGTCCCTCAAATAAATATTCTTTCGGCTTGTATTTCGGAAAGTAGTTCCTTAGTAAATTTAATACCGTCGTGCTCAACGGACAAATCCTGTCTTTCCGGCCCTTGGCATTCGTGATACGTATTTCCATCCGCTTGCTGTCAATATCTGCAATTTTCATGTTCAATAACTCACTCCTCCGCAATCCTGCCGAATAAATTAAACTAATCATGCATTTATGCTTCAGGTTGTCAAGTGCATTGATGATCTCTGCGATCTCTTCTTTAGCCAACACCTTCGGTAACGGATTGTATCTCTTAGGCCTGTGAACCAGATCGGGATCTAAGCGCGCTCCCTCTATCTCCCTGAAAAATAATTTGATCGCATTCACTACCTGGTTCTGATAGGATGACGACAACCCCCGCTTGATGATAAAATCGTTGTTGAAATTTATTACATCCTCATTCGTGATTGATCCTATGTCCTTCTCATTGAAGTATTTTAAAAATGTGACAAGGGCTTCACAATATGTTTTCACCGTATGCCCACTATACCTTTTTGAGACCAACCACCTCTTAAAGGAATTTATCTTTGTCAAACTTGTATCCGGAAGTTTTACTTTTTGCTCCAGCTTAAATCGCCCCCTGTTTTCTTCTGTGTCGGGGACGTGCCATGCCTTCATCGTTTGACTCCACTTTGCATCGGCGAGTTTTTTAATCCGCACAATGAGATCTTCACGACGATCAAAGTAAACCGCGATTCTCTTTTCACCCCTATGCGAAATTATTTTTGCTTCCCAGAACATATTATGCTTTTTTGTTTTAATATATTTCCTGAGTCAATCTGTTTTTTCCGGCAACGAAGCTAAGCACCATATCCGGGTCTTTTATCTGATATATGCAGGATTATTAATCAGAAAAAAATAGTTTCGTCAGATCTTTTCTCTGTAATTTCGCGTACCCAAAATATTCCACATGCCGCAAGCTGTTATCACCGTTAAGAACCTCGTCAAACATTATCCGGAAATAAAAGCTGTTAATGGCATCAGCTTCGAGGTTTATGAAAATGAAATCTTTGGTTTGCTTGGCCCCAATGGCGCAGGAAAAACAACCACGCTCGAAATCATCGAAACACTTCGTCAGAAAAGTTCAGGCGAGGTAATGGTGTATGGATTGAACGTGGAGAAAAACAGCAATGCGATAAAAAATATAATCGGCGTGCAACTTCAGGCCGCAGGATATTATCCTGCATTGTCACTCAGCGAACTCATCGTACTCTTCTCCGGATTATATAACGTGAACGTGGATGCAAAAGAAATGCTGAAACTCGTCGGACTCGAAGACCGCGCCAAATCAAAATATAAAGAACTCAGCGGCGGACAGAAACAGCGCTTCAGCATCTGCACCACGCTCATCAACAAACCGAAAATCGTTTTTCTCGATGAGCCCACCACCGGTCTCGACCCGCAGGCACGCAGAAACCTCTGGGACCTCATCCGTAAGATCCGTCAGCAGGGAACAACGGTCGTCATCACCACACATTACATGGACGAAGCCGAAAATCTCTGCGACCGCGTAGCCATTGTTGAAAAAGGAAAAATCATCGCCCTCGATACCCCCGATATGCTCATCGACGCACTCGTTGCCAAAGGCTTCGAACGGCTGAAAAAAGTAAAAGACGCCAACCTCGAAGACGTCTTCCTGTCCCTCACCGGACATGAATGGAGAGATGAGTAGAGGAAAGTATTAAGTATTAAATACAAAGCATTAAAAACGAGTTCGGTTCGATTTATCTTAATACTTAATACCGTCTACTACATTTTTATCCATACCTCACTGGCAGACAATTGTGATTGAACCATAAGCAAAATTATAAGTACACATCTGAGCGAATGCCCCCTTTAGGGTCGGGGTGAGCGGAGGGAATGCTAACGAAGTTTCAAGAATTAAATTATACGAGTTCAGTTCGGATTTATCTTAATACTCAATACCGCCCGCTACACACTTACCAGTACTTTAATATTGGACAATTGTGATTGAACCACAAACAAAATTATAAGTACCCATCGAGCGAATGCCCCTTTAGGGTCGGGGTGAGCGGAGGGAATAATGATGAAGTATCAAGTTTTAAATTAAACAGTTCGGACCGGAAAAACGAATTCGGTTCGGATTTATCTTAATACTTAATACAGTCTACTATATACTTTCTTTTCAAATGTATTACCAAACACCATTTGAACCGATTTTTTTTGCCAACTGCCAACTGCCAACTGCCAACTGCCAACTGCCTCTTTTTCTTCTTCCACCCCGCTATTTCACATTGTAACAGTTACAATCAATCTGATTCTTCCCATCAATCGAACTACTGGCCTCCTGCCTCCTGCTGCTTGCCGCTTACAACCCTCGCCTTCCCGTACTTCAAAAAAGTATAATCAAATGCAAATTTAGCCAGCACCACGCCGGTAGAACCGTCCCTCCACCCACCTTTTGCAAAATACCATTTCATAAACGCCGCTATCGCACTCAGCCATTGTTGTATCACAGACAGATTTTTTTTCTTCTTCAATAACGTTTCTGCCGATAAGGTTGTATAGCGCTCCAGCTTTTCATTAATTTCTTTTTTTGACTCAAAAGTGTAATGATGAAGCGAGCCACCGAGTGTTTCAATGCTTTTATATCCCGATGGCTCTTCATGTACAACCGGCGAATGATCAAAGTTGCTTTTTCTTTTGTCAAATAAGCGCACCGGGTAATCGGGCGATACCACCGGATAAACAGCATGAATTTTTTTCCCCAGTACTATCCATACCCTTTTCAGTCTGTATGCATCAGCAATGGAGTCCTGATTTTTCAGTTTAGCTAAGGATTCAATCATCAGTTCATCAGGAACCTCATCGCTGTCAACCATCAGCACCAGGTTGTTTTGGCATTCACTTAATGCAAAGGCCCGCTGATTTCTGAAATTGTCGAAGTCCCGATGCATAAAACGACAACCATTTTTTTCTGCAATTAATTTTGTGAAATCATTACTCCCCGAATCCAAAACCAAAATCTCATCACACGATTTTTTCAGCTGCTGAATTATTTGCGCCAGGTATTTCTCACTGTTGAACGTTAATATGAATGCGGAAACTGAATGCATGAAGCAAAGTAAGTACAACTTCTTTTATATACTTTTGAAACCGCATAAAAAATCAGTTCGTGAACGAAGAAAAAAAGTACAGCCAGTGGCGCGCCATGTTCGCTATCACCAGGGCCAGCCTCCGGTCAATTACACGCAGCCCGAGTGCTGTGGTTTTTACCCTTGCATTTCCCTTGATATTTATCGTCGTTTTTGGTTTTATGGGTGGCGGCAGATTTTCTGTTGATGTTGCCGTTAAGAGCGGTTGC
This sequence comes from Bacteroidia bacterium, assembly GCA_038206355.1. Taxonomy (GTDB): domain Bacteria; phylum Bacteroidota; class Bacteroidia; order AKYH767-A; family 2013-40CM-41-45; genus JAPLDB01. The sequence continues at coordinate 134,754 of JBBRAY010000003.1, read as the reverse complement.
AATACGGACAACCCCATCTATATGGCATTACAGGGAATTGACGTTGTGCGCCTCGATACTTCCATTCATGCCGACTTGCTCAATGTTGACCTTGAAAAAGGTAGAATTGACGCCACGCTTTTCATCAAGGACAATGGTATTGATGCCATGCCCCGCTATAGCGTAATGGTGGAGACGACTTCCGCATCCCCTGAGCGCGGGAATATTTTTAAGTCTGTTCTCAATAATATATTCTATGCTTTAAACGAAGCCCTTAGCGACGTTCCTGCAATGGCCGAACTAAAAGAAACGCAGATCAACGTGCGCCAGTACAAAACGATAGATTTTATTCTTCCCGGTCAGCTCGGATTTTCTTTGCTGAGCACGGGCGTATTCGGAACAGCGTTTGTGTTTCTCAGTCTGCGCCAGACGCTCGTCATAAAAAGATTTTTTGCCACGCCGATCAAACGGCAGTTCATCGTCCTCGGCGAAGCCCTCAGCCGCCTCATCTTCGCACTTGCAGGAGCACTCATCATCATATTGATCGGACATTATGCCTTTGGCTTCACACTTATTTATGGTGTGGCCACCGTGCTCAACATGCTCGTACTCTCCGCATTGGGACTGATTGTTTTCATGGGTTTTGGATTTGTTGTTTCAGGTATTGCAAAAAATGAAAACGCTGTTCCTCCTATTGCCAATATTATTACGTTGCCGCAATTTCTATTGAGCGGAACGTTTTTTCCGATCACTGCATTTCCTGAGTGGCTGCAACCGATATGTAAAGCCATGCCACTCACCTACCTCAATGACGCCATGCGCAAAGTTGCCTTTGAAGGGATGAAACTTACGGAAGTGGGGCACCAGATTTTAATAGTCAGTTTATGGGGCGCCGTGGTATACCTGCTTGCCTTTAAGTTTTTTAAATGGGAGTAGGATTGTTGCAAGTCTGCTGAATAGCCTGTGGTTGGTCGTGTTTGTCGGTTTTACACCTCACGGAATTTAACTATCTTAGCCGGGCTTGTGAAGCAACCTTCAACCATTTTCTTCGATAAAATATTTATAAAATTCAAATGAAAAAAATCTTCATCGTCAGTTTAATTTTACTGATTTCTGTCACGGGAAATAAATCTTTTGCACAACGCGGTAAGGATGGCGCAAAAACCATTTCAACATCGGTAAATGTAAATGAATACTCTTCTTTACTTGCTGATGTGAGCACCGGAAGTGTTACTCTCGCAGTAACAAATAGTACCCTGAACGGCAGCGGTTACTTCTCCGGACCATTGGCTCCCGGCGATCTTGTATTTATTATTCAGATGCAGGGCGCATCAATGGGACTCAATAATGACAGCACTTATGGCGTAATAAATTTTTATAACAACTGTGGTTTTAATGAGTTCGCTCAGGTGTCAACAGTTCCAAATAGTACAACAATTACCCTTGACTGCGGACTTCAACATTCTTATACTGCCTCGGGAAGAGTGCAGGTAGTACGTGTTCCACGGTGGTCAACGCTTACGATTAACAGCGGTGGACAACTTACTTGCCCGGCATGGAGCGGCAACACAGGTGGTGTCGTTGCAGTTGAAGTTTTGGGTAATACAGTGATCAATTCCGGAGGGAGTATATATGCAACAGGCAAAGGTTTCCGAGGCGGAGCTCTTGACAACCAGTCACAATTCGGCACGCTTGATTACAGGTGGAACACCGGTCTTTCCGGAGCAGAAAAGGGCGAAGGCATTGCAGGAAATCAGATCGACTATGATTCTTTCAGCGGAAGGTACGACAGGGGGGCTCCTGCAAACGGCGGCGGTGGAGGAAACGGTCACACTTCCGGTGGTGGTGGCGGTGGAAATGCAGGCAACATTGCAACCTGGAATGGATACGGAGTTCCCGATGTTTCAACGGGCTCATGGGCCAATGCATGGAACCTTGAGTGGAGCGGATTTGCTGCCAACAACAGTTCCGGTGGCGGACGCGGCGGATACAGTTATTCTAATGACGACAGAAATGCTTTAACCGAAGGTCCCGGAAATACAAACTGGACCGGAGATTTCAGACGTAATGTGGGTGGCGTAGGCGGACGTCCGTTAAATTATTCCAATGGCAGATTATTTTTAGCCGGTGGTGGTGGGGCCGGTGATCAGAACCAGAATAAGGGCGGTGCCGGTGGTAATGGAGGAGGAATGATTTACATTTTATCGTTTGCAGATGTAACAGGAAGCGGAACAATTGTTTCCAATGGTAATAACGGAGGCAGCACTCCCGTGCGTGGTACTGATGCTGCAGGAGGTGCCGGAGCAGGTGGTACAATTGTAGTCAATTCAACAGGTACGATCTCCGGAATTTCTATTAGCGCCAATGGCGGAAATGGTGGCTTCCAGATTATCAGAAATGTTTTTGAACCGACAGAAGCTGAAGGCCCCGGTGGCGGCGGCGGCGGCGGATACATTGCTATAACCAACGGTGCTCCTGCAAGAATTGCAAATGGCGGAAATAACGGGACAACGGATTCGGGCGGGCTATTGGAATTTCCACCCAACGGTGCAACAAAAGGTGGAACGGGTTTGCCATCTCAGGCGTTTGCGAGTTTTTATCTCACAGCAATTGGTGATACCATTTGCCCAAATAATACTGCAACATTAACGGCTGCATTGGTAGGAACTCCACCGACAGGTGTTTCATACTACTGGTATAGCTCAGCATCCGGCGGAAGTTCTATCGGTTCCGGAACTACATTCACTACACCTGTAATATCATCAACCACTACTTATTATGCTGAAATCTGCCCGGGATTTTACCGCGTAGCCGTGGTGGCTTTTGTCTCTCCCGGACCTTCAACTTCTTTCACTTATACAACTGCATGCCTCGGCGATGCCACCGTTTTTACAAACACAACATCAGGCGGAGTAAGCTATGCATGGGATTTCGGTGATGGAAATTTTTCAGGCCAGGCCAATCCAAATCACACCTATGCAACTACCGGATCATTTATTGTATTGCTTACAGCTACCGATAATCAGGGTTGCCAGGCAAATATTACACATACGGTTACAGTAGGCAATACGCCACAGGTTAGTTTTACTTCTACTGGCGCAACAACAGGATGTGGATCACTAACAGTTAATTTTGTAAACAATACAACAGGCGGAGGTGGCAATGCATATACCTGGAATTTCGGCGATGGCTCCGGAACATCCGCTGCAATTAATCCTTCACATACTTATTCAACTCCCGGAACCTATACCGTTACGCTTGCTGCAATTCTTGGAAGCTGCAGCGATGCCGATTCAATCGTTAATTACATTACAGTGAATGCCACACCTACTGCGAACTTTACGGCTACAAATGTTTGTCTGGGTGATGTGATGAATTTCACCAACTCCTCTGTTGGCGCAACAAGCTACACATGGAATTTTGGCGACGGAACAGGAACATCAGTTTCAACAAGTCCATCTTACACTTACTTAACTGCAAATACATTTACCGTTACACTGATTGCATCGAATGGAACATGTACAGATACCATCACACAAAATGTTGTTGTGAATAGCGCACCACAAGTTAGCTTTACCTCATCCGGCGCAACAACAGGATGCGGATCTCTCACTGTAAATTTTGTAAACAACACCACAGGCGGAGGTGGCAATGCATATACCTGGAATTTCGGTGATGGCTCAGGAACATCTGCTGCAATTAATCCTTCACATACTTATTCAACTCCCGGAACATATACTGTTACGCTTGCGGCAATTCTTGGAAGCTGCAGCGATGCCGATTCAATCGTGAACTACATTACAGTGAATGCCGCGCCTACTGCGAACTTTTCGGCTACAAATGTTTGTCTGGGTGATGTGATGAATTTCACCAATTCATCTTCAGGAGCAACCGGTTACATATGGGATTTTGGTGATGCTACAGGTACATCATCGTCTACAAATCCTACGCACACTTATGCAACAGCAAATACATTTACCGTTACGTTGATCGCATCTGACGGAACGTGTAATGATACCATCACACAAAACGTCGTGGTAAATAATGCGCCGCAGGTTAGCTTTACTTCCACAGGCGCTACTACAGCTTGCGGATCGCTTACAGTGAATTTTGTAAACAACACCACAGGCGGGGGTGGCAATTCATATTCATGGGATTTCGGCGATGGAACCGGAACGTCCTCACTGCAAAATCCTATTTACACATATACCACTCCCGGAACTTATACCGTAACCTTATCTGCGACTATTGGCTCCTGTACTGATGTTGATTCCCTGGTAAATTATATCACCGTTACTCCGGGTCCGGCAGCAAGTTTCACAGCAGGAAGTGTTTGCCTCGGTGAGACCGTTTACTTTGTGAATACCTCCACAGGCGCAACAAATTATTTATGGGATTTCGGTGATGGAACAGGGACTTCATCATTACTGAATCCAACGCACGTTTATACTTCAGGAAACACATTTACCATTACTCTTATTTCTTATGATGGAAATTGTGCCGATACCACAACACAATCAGTTGCCGTGAATCCCGCACCGGTTGTGCTGTTCAGCGCCAACGCAACTTCTGCATGCGACTCACTTACGGTTACTTTTACCAACAACACAACAGGAGCTGCAAGTTATGACTGGGATTTTGGTGATGGATTTTTCTCGACCGATGTTAATCCGACACACACATATAACGTCCCGGGAGTTTATTCCGTAACACTAAACGGCATTGTAGGAATTTGTATTTCATCGCAGACTTCAGTCAACATGATTTCAATTTATGAAACACCTCATGCCATTGTTAATGCAACACAAACAGCGCTTTGTCCGAATGATTGTGTAAACTTTACCTCTGTAACAACTGGTTCACCATCTATATGGACATGGAATTTTCCGGGTGCCGCAACTTCAATTTCTTCTTCCCCGAATCCGCAGAATATCTGCTATAATTTGGCGGGCTCATTCAATGTTCAGTTAAGTGTTTCTAACGGAAACTGTTCTTCTTTACAGGTGCTTAACAATTACATCGTTGTAAATCCATGTACCTCACTCGTGGCAGGATTTTTCTCTAACGATACCTTGCTATGTAAAGGTTCCTGCATCAATTTTACCAGCATCTCCCAGGGGGCGTCATCATACTTGTGGTCATTTCCCGGTGCTACACCTTCCACTTCTACACAGCCGAATCCCAATAACATTTGTTATCCGGCTTCAGGGTCTTATGATGTAACACTAATTGTTTCTGACGGAAATTCATTTGATACTTTAACGGTTACCAATTTTATCCAGGTCGCCCAGCCTCCTGTGCCTCCTACATTCTCACAAAACGGAGATACGCTCACCTCCTCCGCTGCAACCGCCTACCAATGGTTTTATGGCAGCTTCCAGATTTCCGGTGCAACCAACCAGACCTATGTAGCGCAGGCGTCGGGAAATTATTATGTAATGACAACTGACATCAATGGGTGCCAGGCATCATCTCAACCGGCATGGGTTTCACTAATCGGAATTGATGAAATCGGCAGTGATATTTTTGTCAATCTTTTTCCAAATCCCGTTTCATCTCAATTAACATTGCTGATGGAATCCAATCACCGGCTGAATGTGCACATTGAAGTGTTCGATGCTATCGGTAAAAAAATATTTACTGACGAGTTTGTATTTATGTCGTCACCAATGAAAAAGGAAATTGACTTTTCTGCTATCGCGCCCGGAGTTTATTTTATTTCAATTGAAACCAAAGAATCCCGACTGATTAAAAAAGTCGTGAAACAATAATTTTTTTACTTCCATCCTCTCCTCCTATGTGCCTTCAAAGCCCCATAGCGACGACATATTGGTAAGCCCGTAGGGTCACATGTTGGTAGCCCGGTAGGGACGATATGTTTCTTGAATATCAATAGATAAAATTTATGGATGTCCCGATTCGTAATATCGGGCCCAAAAATTGAAATCCCATCACGCCTCCGGCAAAACATTATCATTCATTTTGTAAGATGACTGTAAGAAAGAGGAGTATATACATTTAACAAACAGATGTAAGAATAGTATAATTTTTTCAGCAGGAAGAGGAATCCCACCCTCTAAAAACGATAGCTGATGAAAAAAATTATTCTGACATTACTGGCTGTTGCCGGCGGGTTCCTTGTTTTTGCACAGGAGACGAAACCGGTTACCTCCGATTCGTCATCTTTTCTGAATTACTCAATCGAGGAACTGCTGAATGTTGAAATATCGGTAGCTTCAAAGAAAGCACTTACACTGAGAGAATCTCCGGGAATCGTTACCCTTATTACAGAGGATGAAATCAGAAATTCGGGTGCACTGAATCTCATGGAATTACTCAGCACAGTTCCCGGTTTGCATTTTGGTGTTGACGTGGAAGGTGTTGTTGGAATTGGTGTTCGCGGCAACTGGGGCCACGAAGGAAAAGTGCTTCTCCTTTTTGACGGTCAGGAAATGAATGAACCATTGTTTTCGACGCTTCAATTTGGAGAACACTATCTCATTAACCAGATCAGGAGGATTGAAATAATAAGAGGCCCCGGATCTAGCATCTATGGCGGGAATGCAGAGTATGCAGTAATAAATATCATCACCTATAACCACCCCGACTATCAGGGTATATCCGCATCAGCTACTTACGGGCAAATGTCAAGGACTTTTGCATCACGCAGCATTTCAGTTAATGGCGGTCATCATTTTGGTGAACTAGCTGTCAACTTAGGGGTGCAGGCCGGAGAGGGCAATCGCAGCCAAAGAATGTTTTCTGATTTTTCGGGAAACACTTATGACATGGCTAATCAGTCGCGGCAACAGGACTTCATGCTGAATTTTTCTTCTTCATATAAAGGATTGAATTTCCGCTTTCTCGGAGATTACTATTTGACGGAAAGCAGAGATGGTTACGATATGATATTGATGCAATCAGAGCCGGTAATATTCAATTCAACATTTTTTGATCTAAGCTATTACTGGAAAATCAGCAGGAGACTTTCTCTCGTTCCACAATTGAAATATAAATTGCAGTCCCCCTGGAAGGTTTATGATAAAGTAGCGCCTGATGATGAGGCTTATTTTAAGGATTCTAATAAACCGTCCGGAAATGTAACGCTGCATTATGAAGCATTGAGAAACATCAGTCTGGATGGCGGCGCTGAATATTATCTTGACAGGGCCCGTGACCACATTGAGGGTGGTACATTCGACAATGGTAAATCGGAAATAACATACTACAATTCTGCATTTTTTCTTCAGGGACTCTGGAGCAACAAGATTGTCAACGTGACACTTGGCGCGCGTTATCACCTGAATAATTATTACGATCCCAGTTTTGTACCCCGTATTGGCATTACAAAAGTGGTGAAGAAGGCACACTTCAAACTTTTATACAGCGCTGCATACCGCACTCCATCCATCGAAAATATTCGCCTCGGCAATGAAATTGAAGCCGAGAAAACCAATGTCGCTGAGTTTGAAACAGGGTATCAGTTCAGTGATAATTCTTACCTCACAGTTAATGTGTTTGACATCACTACTCAGAATGCCATCGTTTATTATTATAACAACGGAGATGAAGGGTACAATAATTCAGGGAGTACAGGGACAAAGGGATTTGAGCTGGACTACAAGATTAAAAGCAAATTGGGATACGCTGATTTTAACGTCGCGTATTACACTGCTCGTGGAAAGGAAAGATCAGATAGTTATCGGGTAGACGAAAACGACGACATGCTTCTTGCATTTCCGGGACTGGTCACCAATTGTTTATTCAGTATTCGTATCAATGATAAGGTAAGCCTGAACCCCTCATTATCGAGGATAGGAGAACGCTATGAACAATCCGGCGTGGACGCAGATGGCATGAGCATCCATGAAAAACTCAAGCCGGTGGTGGTTGCAAATATATTCGCCGGATTGAAATATCCGAAGATGAAACACTTCAGCATGTCACTCGGATGTGCGAATGTTTTTAATGCACGTACGCTGTTCATCCAACCATATAACAGTAACCACGCCCCTTTGCCGGGACGGTCAAGAGAATTCAGGATTTCATTGAGGTATAATTTAGAAAACAGCGTAAGGTAGTTTATACCATGTTGTCAATTGGAACATATAAATATTCAAAGTTGCGATGGAAATTATTTTTTCTATACGCAGCTTTTGCATTTACTGCATTCAAGCCTGTGGGCGCGGGTATGGAAGGCAACGAATACCAGATCAAGGCCATGTTCGTTTTCAATTTTACCAAGTATGTGGAATGGCCTAAGTCGGTAGCCGGAGACGCATTTGTAATCGGAATCATTGGTGAATCCGAGATAGCAGTACCAATGGAATTAATTGCACAACAAAAGAAAGTTGGAGATAAAAAAATAGTGATTAAAAAGCTTGATCCTGATGGCGAAGATTATTGTCAGATAATAATTGTGCCGCGCTCAAGGTCAAATAAACTGGAACAGATAGAGAAGAAGTATGCCGGCAAGGGAGTCCTTATTATTTCTGATGAAGCCCCGAGATCAGCAGCGATAAACCTGGTTACGCTCGACAATAAAATCCGGTTTGAAGTAAATCAGGCTATGGTTAAAAATGGTGGGGTTAAATTGTCCGGACAACTTCTTGCGCTTGCTATTGCCGTACACTAATGCGTAAAATTATGAAAAGGGATTCTACAAGTATTGATATTGAAATTTACCTGGTCTTTATTGTACTCATTGGGATATCTGTTTTTAATGCCATATACAGCACCGTAATTATTTCAAGAAACCAGGATGCATCAACCGTAATAATGACCGTTGATGTTCCTTCCTTGCAGATGCTTGAGAACGTAAACCTCATGGTCATAAATTCAAAAATGCTGACCACGAACTGGGTGCATCTGCAAAGTGCATGGGAAGATAAAGTAAAGTTAAAAAAAATCCATGAAACGGATTATCCTCAGCTGAAAGGTGAACTGCTTGCAACCATGACGTTGTGGAACAATGCCAAGCAACAGGACACCCTTGAATCGCTTTTTAAAAACTTTGACGAGCTTATTGGTTATGAAAAAAAGATCATGTATTCGCTCAATCGTTTCGACGATTATGAAGATCCGGTAACAAAATTTGGTGCTGAGGAAATTCTGGAAACTCAGATTCTCCCACGCACCGCTCAGATTATGGCTACGCTGAACAAAGTCATTATCAGTCGCAGGACACAGGCGGATTTTTCTCATGGTAAAATGATTCAGGCTTCCCGCAACCTCATGTGGAGCGTACTCGGAATTGCAATCATGATCATCATAGTGGTTTTGCTGGCAGGATTTTATTTATCCAACAGCATCATCGTTCCGGTGATGAAGTTGAAAAATTACATCAGGCAAATGGGTAAAGGTGAAATTCCGGAAATACAACTTTCGGCAAGGGAAAATGCCGTAGGGCAAATGGTTGAAGCGGTAAAAACACTCGTTGGGAGCGTGGAGCGTACAGCTCAGTTTGCAAATAGTATCGGTGACGGAAATTTTGAAGCAGAATTTCAACCACTCAGCAAGAAAGATAAACTCGGAAATGCTTTGTTGCAAATGCGGGAAGGGTTAAAAGGAGCGGAGCAGGAAAATAAATTGCGAAACTGGGAAGCAACCGGCATTGCGGAAATTAATCAGGTGCTGAGAGAAAACACCGAAGGGATTGAAAAATTGTCTGATGGTTTATTGAAAACACTTACCGAATATATCCATGCCAGTTGCGCTGGTTTTTATCTTTTTGAGGAGAATGCAATTACACGGCAAAGGAGAATACGTCTTATTTCAGGATATGCTCTCCCTGCCAGTCATAAGAGATCACTTGAATTGGGTGAAGGTTTTGTAGGACAAGCCATCAGGAATGAAAAGGTAATCCATATTAAAGATGTTCCACAGGAAAACTTTAAAGTTGAATCGGGTATCGGCGGATTTACGACTACCCAATTGCTGGTAGTGCCTGTAACGCACCAGGGAACTGTTTACGGAGCAATTGAGTTTAGTTCATTCGGTGCATTTCATTCGTACGAGGTTGCATTCATGTCCCGCATCGGTGAAATCATCGGTTCTGTTATGGCATCATCTATTGCCAATACGATCACGAAGAATTTACTTGAAGAAACCCAGTTCCAGGCCGATCAGTTAAAGTCACAGGAAGAAAAATTAAGGAAGACCAATGATGAGCTTTCTGTTCAGGGTGAATTGCTGCGCGCATCAAAAGAAGAATTAAAATCACGGAATGATGACCTTAAGATAAAGGCGGAACTGCTGCAATCGCAGAATGAACGCCTCGGGGAAGCTACAGAGGCACTGGAGATAAAGGCCGGCGAACTGGAGCAGAGCAGCAAGTACAAATCAGAGTTCCTTGCCAACATGTCGCATGAACTCAGGACCCCACTGAACAGCGTACTGATCCTTGCACGTCTTCTCGAAGAGAATAAAAATAAAACCCTCACCATAAAGGAAATTGAGTACGCAAGAGTCATACATAAATCAGGCAAAGACCTGCTGTCGCTCATTAACGATATTCTTGACTTGTCGAAAATAGAAGCAGGAAAGGTTGAGCTCATGTTGCAGAGCGCAAGCATCAGACAAATAAAAAATGATCTGCTTGATCTGTTTTCTCCGATTGCCGGTGATAAGAAAATTGATCTTCAAACTGAACTGCATACCGGTTTGCCTGATGAGTTTATGACGGATCAGTTCCGGTTAGAGCAAGTGATCAAGAACCTGCTGTCTAATGCGCTTAAGTTTACTCCCGCAGGCGGAACTGTTACGCTGCGAATTAAGCCGGCCGAACATTCAGTAGAGTTCAATTCAAAAACTTTACAGGAATCAAAAAGTGTTATTGAGTTTTCTGTGCAAGACACCGGTATAGGAATCCCCGTAGAAAAACAAAAAGATATTTTTGAAGCATTTCAGCAAGCAGATGGCTCTACCATCCGAAAATATGGCGGTACAGGACTCGGGCTTTCAATTTCAAAGATGCTGGTAGGGTTGCTTGGAGGTGAAATGAAACTGAAGAGTAAAGGTGGTGCAGGAAGTTCCTTTTATGTCTATTTACCTCTCGATACAGAATTTATTTCCGGTAATGGTATAGCAGTTGAAGCGGATAGTACGGATCGTTTAATTGAGAAATCAGAAAGTTTGTCTGACGTAATAATTCCTGCAATAGCTGAATATTCAATAACTGATGATAGGAATAATTTAAGTATCAGTGACAATATTTTACTCATTGTTGAAGACGATGCCGGTTTTGCAAAGCTGCTGGTAGATTATTCGCATGAAAAAAACTTTAAAACAATCGTTACAAATAAAGGAGATTTGGCTCTTAAATATGCCGCGCAATATCACCCTACAGCGATATTTCTTGATATGCAGTTGCAGGTAATGGATGGATTGACGGTGTTGAAACGGCTCAAAGAAGACAAATCATTAAACCACATCCCTGTTCATGTAATGTCGGCACAGGATAATGGTAACGCGGGAATTCAATTGGGTGCGCTTTCTTATTTGCGTAAACCGCTTGACAGGACTGAAATGAGCAAGGCCTTTAATTGCATTGAGAAATCATTGTCGGAGGCGTTGAAGAATTTTTTGATAATTGATTCAGATGGATCAAAAACAAAATCGGCAAAGGAAATTTTGGCAAAGTCTTTTAACTGTAAATACAGGGATGTAAGCACCATTGAACTTGCTAAAAGCATTCTCCTTAACAAGGAACATTTTGACGGCGTACTTGTGGGTTTGAAAAACACCAACGAATGGAATGAATTGAAGGAGCTGATTACATGGGTCGAAGGCAAACAACACCTGGCCTCTATTCCTTTTCTGGTCATTCATAAGTATGAATTAAGCCTGGAACAGAAAATATTTTTTGGAGAATTTTCATTCGTCGGCATTGTAGAGGAAGCTGAACAACACATAGCGGATAAATTGAATATGCTCTGGAGAGAAACAACTACCGATGAAGGCGTGAATGATATTGTTAATGGGGAGGTGGAATTGGTAAATAATTTAAAAGGCAGATCAGTACTCATCACGGACGATGACATGAGAAATATTTATTCTATCAGTGCAATATTGAAAGAGAGAGACATGAATGTGATTATCGCAAGCGATGGAAGCGAGGCAATTGAAAAGTTGAAGTCAAATCCGGGTATAGAATTAGTTTTAATGGACATCATGATGCCTGTGATGGATGGATATGAAGCTATAGCAGAAATCAGATCTCAGGAAAGATGGAAGAAATTACCAATAATTGCACTAACCGCGAATGCATTATCAGGTACAAAGGAGAAGTGTATCGAAATCGGTGCCAGTGAATATTTAAGTAAGCCAACCGATTCAGAAACGCTTATTATTATGCTTGAAAAATTGTTAAATAGTTGAAAATCAAATAGATATAAATCTATGGCAGTCATTACTGAGAAAACAAATGAAGTAGTTATAGCAAACCAGGTTGTAAATATTTTGCTTGTGGACGATAAAGATGAAAATCTTATTTCACTTGAAAGTATATTGGAGCATCCTACCCGTAAGATTCTTAAGGCACACGGGGGTAATGAAGCGTTGAAGATCGCCATTGAAGAAAAGATTGCGGTGATATTACTCGACGTTCAAATGCCGGATATGGATGGCTTTGAAGTAGCCAGAATATTGAAAGAGAACCCCACTACGAAGGACATTGCAATTATATTTGTTACTGCGATCAGCAAAGAAGAAAAGTACACATTGCAGGGTTATGAAGAAGGAGCAGTTGATTATCTCCATAAGCCACTTGATATAAATATTGTAAAAGCCAAGGTTGGTGTATTTGAAAAACTTTACCGTTCAAATCAAGAGCTGCAGATTTATGTAGAAAAAACAAGGCAAATTAATAAGCAACTTGATGAGTTTGTATATATTGTTTCTCATGATTTGAAAGCGCCGTTGAGGGGACTTTCAAGCGTCACTACTTTTTTAGAGGATGAATTAGGTACAGATTTAAAGCCTGAAGTAAGGGACCTGCTCGACATGGTGAAAAGCAGGACCTCAAGAATGCAGAACCTTATTGATGGAATATTGCATTATTCAAGAATGGCGAATAATAAAACTGAAAAGGAAACAGTTGCAATTTCAGAAGTAATCGCAAATATCATTGATTTACTTTCTGTTCCGGATCACGTAAGCATTGAGTATCCTGATAAGCTCCCTGTTATATTCGATGAGAAAATTAAATTGCATGAGGTTTTTCAGAACCTTATCTCAAATGCAATAAAATATAATAACAAAGAAAAAGCGGAGGTTAAAATTAAATGCCAGGATACCGGTAAGCATTATGAATTTACAATTGCTGATAATGGTATGGGAATTAAACCGGAGCATTTTGAAAAGATATTCGGAGTATTCCAGACGCTACAATCAAAGGACAAACAAGAAAGTACGGGAATTGGCCTCACTATTGTTAAAAAGATTATTGAACAACAAGGCGGAAAGGTTTGGGTTGAATCTGAGTTTGGAAATGGAACAACCTTTAAATTTACATGGAATAAGTAATGTTCCACGTGGAACATTAATCTTTTAGGTGCACCATCAGAATTGAGATATCTGAAGGGGAAACACCGCTTATTCTTGCGGCCTGACCTAAGGTTCGTGGTTTAATCACTGATAATTTTTTCCGTGCTTCTGTTGAAAGAGAACTGATTTGGGAATAATCAAAATCATCCCTAAGGGGGAAATTCTCATTCCGTTCCACCCTCAATACCATTTCTTTTTCTTTTTCGAGATAGGTATCGTATTTGGCCAATATCTCAGCCTGTAGAATGGCTTCCGGATTACCAATTTCAGCTATAAAATTTTGAAAGGCCGGTAAAAGATTAAAATCAGAAATATTTACCTGGGGTCGAAGCAATACATTGTATAGCTTTTGTCTTTGTTTTACCGGTTCTGTTCCACGTGAAACAAGAAAATCATTAATCTCTTCCGGCTCAATAGAAGTTGTTTTAAGAAATTGAAGGACCTTGGCGGTATCCTTAATCTTTTCAGAAACCTTCACCAGTTGCTCGGATCTGGCAATTCCTACTTTGAATGCGGTTTCAGTAAGTCGTATATCTGCATTATCCTGCCGAAGTAATGTACGGAACTCGGCACGTGAAGTAAACATCCTATAAGGCTCATCTGTGCCTTTTGTTACCAGATCGTCAATCAATACTCCAATATAGGCTTCTGAGCGCTTTAAAATAAACTCGTCCTTATCGTTTATTTTTAAATGGGCATTAATCCCCGCCATTAAGCCCTGACAAGCGGCTTCTTCATATCCTGTTGTACCATTGATCTGACCGGCAAAATAAAGGTTCTTCAATAGCTTTGTTTCAAGTGACAATGACAATTGATCGGGCGGAAAATAATCGTATTCAATAGCGTAGCCAGGGCGAAACATTTTTGCCTTCTCTAGTCCGGGAATTAACTGTAATGCTTTTTGCTGTACATTCTCCGGTAATGAAGTGCTGAAGCCATTCAGATAAATTTCAACGGTGTTCCATCCCTCAGGCTCCACAAATAGCTGATGCCGTTCTCTGTCAGCAAAACGATTAATCTTATCTTCAATAGATGGACAATACCTCGGGCCAATTCCCTGTATGCGTCCCGCAAACATCGGTGATTGTTCAAATCCTTCCTTGAGCGCTTCATGAACCTTATCGTTGGTGTATGTTATAAAACAAGGTCTTTGTTTCTTGAGAGCAGGGGTATCGGTATAAGAAAATTTTCCCGGCTCAGCATCGCCGTCCTGAATTTCCATTTTTGAATAATCAAGCGACCTGCCATCCAGACGTGGTGGCGTACCTGTTTTCATTCTGCCACTCCTGAAACCCAGTGATACCAACTGTTCTGTAATTCCGGATGCAGCTTTTTCTCCGGCCCTGCCACCGCCAAATTGCTTTTCTCCAATGTGTATTAATCCATTTAAAAATGTTCCATTGGTAAGCACCACGCTCTTGGCCTGAAACTCCATACCCATGCTGGTTCTGACACCTGTAACCCGATCTCCACTCACAATTAGTTCCTTTACCATGTCCTGCCAGAAATCAACATTGACTGTTTGTTCAAGCATCTCCCTCCACTCAATTGCAAATAACATCCTGTCACTCTGTGCGCGCGGGCTCCATACCGCAGGTCCCTTGGACTTATTCAACATGCGGAATTGAATCATTGTCCTGTCAGTAACAATCCCTGAATAGCCTCCAATCGCATCTATCTCCCTGACTATCTGACCTTTAGCTATTCCGCCCATAGCAGGATTGCAGCTCATTTGTGCAATGGTTTGCATGTTCATGGTGATCAAAAGAACTTTGGATCCCATGTTTGCGGCAGCAGCAGCAGCTTCGCAGCCGGCATGACCTGCCCCCACAACAATTACATCATAACCTGATTGCATGGTGCAAAGTTAGCCGTTGTTGTGGCAACGAAAAAATTTATTGATTACAAATGTTTCTCAGTGGTCATCTATCGTAACTGTAATGCCACAGCAACACGTACAAATAATAAAGTCAATTCAAATCTTTGTTCATGATCTCAACTGAACTACTTTTGCATCCCATTATTTTTTAGAGTGAGCAGCAAACATTCAATCAATACAGTCAGTGCCGCCGGTTTGCTCATTACGCTTGGGATTATTTATGGCGACATCGGTACGTCACCGCTCTATGTATTAAAAGCAATTGTCGGACAGCAACCCATCAACGCTGATGTGGTACTTGGCGGAATCTCCTGCATTTTCTGGACGCTGACACTGCAGACAACAGTAAAGTATGTCATCCTCACACTTCGTGCAGATAACAATGGTGAAGGGGGAATTTTCTCGCTCTATACGCTAGTAAAAAGACTGAAAATAAAATGGCTTGCCATCCCGACAATCATCGGAGGCAGCGCATTACTTGCTGATGGAATTATTACTCCCTCGATTTCAGTTTCCTCCGCAGTAGAAGGACTCCGGTACTTTACCGAATCCATTGATACGGTTCCCATCGTCATCACAATTCTCACGGCACTTTTTATCATTCAGCAATTCGGCACCGGTTTCGTGGGGCGGTTTTTCGGACCCATTATGCTCATCTGGTTTTTGATGCTTGGTATATTGGGACTGATGTCTTTCAGCAATTATCCGGGCATATTAAAAGCGATGAATCCATATTACGCTTATGAATTGCTCGCTGAACATCCGGGAGGATTCTGGTTGCTGGGCGCAGTGTTTCTTTGCACCACAGGAGCCGAAGGATTGTACAGCGACCTCGGTCATTGCGGAAGAAAAAATATACGCATCAGTTGGATATTTGTGAAAGTGATGCTGTTGCTCAACTATTTCGGTCAGGGCGCATGGCTGATCGCACACCAGGGAGAAACACTTGGAGAAAGAAATCCGTTTTACTCAGTGATGCCTGATAATTTCAGGTGGATCGGATTGATCATTGCCACACTTGCCGCTGTGGTTGCGAGTCAGGCACTCATCAGTGCGTCTTTCACCTTGATCAATGAAGCGATGCGATTGAATTTCTGGCCGAAGGTGCGCACGAAATTTCCAAGTGACCTCAAAGGGCAGATCTATATTCCATCCATCAACTGGTTGCTTTATGTGTGTTGTGTATGCGTAGTGCTTTATTTCAAAGAGAGCACGCACATGGAAGCGGCTTATGGACTAACGATCAATTTCGATATGCTGATGACGAGTACGTTGCTTGTGTTCTACCTATACATGAAAAAATACAGGATAGAACTGATTGTACTTTTCATTTTGGTTTACGGTACGATAGAGTTTTCTTTTCTCGTTGCGAATTTCAGCAAGTTTATCCATGGAGGATATGTGAGTTTCCTCATCAGTGCTGTGATGATAACGGTGATGTGGAGTTGGTACCAGGCCAGGAAAATCAGGAACCGCTTTGTTGAGTTTGTAAAACTGAAAGACTACATGAACCTGCTTCGGGACCTGAGCCACGACTTTTCCATTCCTAAATATGCAACACACCTTGTTTACCTCACCAGTGCAAATAACCTGGACGAGATAGAAGCCAAATCAATTTATTCAATCCTCCAGAAGCAACCCAAGCGTGCTGACGTATATTGGTTTGTGCATGTGGATACGTTGTATGAACCCTATACAATGGAATATAAAGTGACAGAGCTTTTGAAAGGAAATATTATCCGTATTGATTTCCGGTTGGGTTTCCGTGTAGAGCCGCGCATTAATTTTATGTTCAGGAAAGTGGTGGAAGACCTGGTGAAAAATTTTGAAGTGGATATTACTTCGCGTTATGAATCACTCGGAAGAAAAAACCTGATCGGTGATTTCCGTTTTGTGGTGATGGAAAAATTCCTCTCCTATGAAAACGATTTACCGGTGAATGAAAAAATTATAATGGATGTTTATTTTTTCCTTCGCAATTTCAGTTTGTCGGAAGAGCGTGCCTTCGGCCTCGATACCAGTTCTGTAACTGTGGAAAAAGTACCGATGGTCGTTGCGCCTATCCGTGAAATGTCGCTGACGAGAATCAAGTGAGAACGGCCGGATAATTTGTTGAATGGTTGATTGGTATATTCACTGCTCCCCGATCAATTCATACAGAACTAAATTGTGATGTAGCTGTTACTCCTCTAATCATCTAATCAACCAATCAACTACCATGTCACTGCAACCCAAAAAAGCAAGCGAGTCTCTAACAATCATGACAGAGATCGTACTTCCGAATGATACCAACGTACTTGGAAACCTGATGGGAGGCCGGCTGCTGCACTGGATGGACATCTGCAGTGCAACATCTGCGCAACGTCATTGCAGGAGAGTCGTTGTAACGGCATCGGTAAATAATGTATCCTTTGATCATCCGATTAAGCTGGGAAGCATCGTAACCATTCAGTCAAAAGTTTCGCGGGCATTTACCACAAGCATGGAAGTGTACATTGATGTGTGGTTGGAAGACCGCGTAACCGGCGAACGAAAAAAATGTAATGAAGCCATTTATACATTTGTCGCTGTTGACCAGCACGGAGCGCCACTACCTGTTCCTGAACTCAAGCCGGAGACAGAAGAAGAAATTAAACGTTACGGTGGTGCTTTGAGAAGAAGGCAACTTGCGTTGATACTTGCCGGGAAAATGAAAGCGCAGGATGCGACGGAGTTGAAGGCGCTTTTTAGTTAAGCCGCAAATCACAGGGACGTAGCAAGATGTTACAGCAATGCATCCCAGACTGACTTTCATTTATCGGACAAAAATATTATCTTTGTATCATGTCGACATTTAATATAGAAATTCTCAATCCGAAGGCAAAGAAATTACTTATGGACTTGGCCGATCTTAGACTAATTTCGATTTCTGAAAACATCTCAAATCCATTTCTGGACGTTGTCAAAAGAATTCGCTCAAAAAAGGCAAAATTGACCTTGGACGAAATTACTAACGAGGTTGAGAATGTAAGATCAAAACGGAATGGCAAATAAAACTGAGAGAATTGTTGTTGACACCAATATTTTTATCAGCTTTTTGATTAGTAACTCTTTCTCTAAATTTGACAAATTTCTTCAGGACAACAAAGCAAGACTCCTTTTTAGTGAGGAACTTTTGAACGAATTTTTAGAGGTTGTAAGTCGACCTAAAATCAAAAAATATTTTACAGACAAGGACATCGCCAATTTGCTTGACAGCATTAGTGAGCATGCTGACTTTATCGAAGTGACCACAGAGATAAATATTTGCCGCGACGATAAAGATAATTTCTTATTGTCTTTGTGCGCAGACGGGAAAGCCGACTTTTTGTTAACTGGTGACGAAGACTTGTTGGTTCTTAAGAAATTCAAAAAGACGTCGGTTATTAAAATCGCAGACTATTTGCGGAAGTAAGGCACAGCTTGTAATGGCGAACTGGCGCCATGCCGGGTCATTTGCAATTTTGGCATTTCGCTGGACATTTGTACATTTATAACAGTGCGTTTAGTCCGGCACGTCGCCGGTTACCAAAACGTCCATTTGCGAGGAATTAATTTCGCATCTTTGTTAAGCGAGGGCAAAGTGCTTTCTACTGTTCGCTTAATGAAGACAAACTAATTTGTTACATCTAAGATTAATATTTTTTTTTCTACTGCTGCTACCTTTCTTTACTCAAGGGCAGCAGCAGTATTTTAACAGAAGATATGATCTCAATTCAAGCAGGTATGAAAACGGTATTGACATTTTGCCATACGATACAGGATATATTTGCTTTGTAAGTTCTTCTGCAAGTTTAACCTCAAGCAGAAGAGGCATTCATATTTACTTTCTTGATTCTGTTGGTGCTATTACACAAATTAAATCCTATTTTGATTCAACCTCAAATCGAAATATCGGTAATGGAGGTACTGTGTGCAAACTTTCTTCTTTGAGACGCGACAGCACAAAGTAAACAGAGTGGATCCAGAATATCCGGCACAAAAAATTTTCTCGCATGACCGATAGACCGGCTGCTTCCTTTGTTATTCTTTATTCCTTGTTCGATATTCGATATTTGTATCAAAGGTCAAATGATTTGCAACTTGAAGGGTTAGTCCATTTTATCAGTGTACTACCACTTCACTGATACATATATTCAAGATTTTCAAACAGAATAATATTTATTTACTTTTACCAAATGAAATTAGCCATTCAATACCTGCACGACTCAAAGGGAAAAACCAATGCTGTTCAGTTGCCATTAAACGAATGGGAAAAAATTGTGAATACCATAAAAAAGTATGAGCAGCTTTTATCAATCAAATCTGATTTGAGGAGTGCATTTGCAGAGGTGGAAAAAATGAGAAAAGGATCTCTCAAAAAACAATCACTCTCCGATTTTCTTAATGAACTTTAATCCACCTCCGCTAAGGCTTCGGCGGACGAGAGGTCCGGCTAATTCCCCATGGAATACCACGGTATTTTGGTTTCTGTCCCGAAGGCTATCGGGATTGCCCTTTTGTTAAATCCATTTTAATGTAATTCCCACACCTCTTTTCAAAAGGCAGGCGAAAAAACTTCTGAAACGTTATTTTTTCTACTGTTGTGTCTTCGTACGCATACATTTGGGTTGGGAGAAACATATGAACATGAAATAAAAAAAACAATTACCGGATTATTTGTACATATAAAATGGCAGGTGAAGCTCGTTTCTGCTATCGCTCAACAACTCTGCCGGCACAAAAAATTATGCTTTTATCATTTCATTATATCTTGCTTTTTCTCCTGATGCCTCATAAAAAAATAATACACCACCATCCCGCTCGCAATCACGCCCAGCGCCCCGAGAATATAGGGTAGTCCGGAAGAGAAAAAAATAAATATCCAAACTGCTATTGCGATTAATGCCGGCAGCGGGAACAATATCATTTTGTATGGCAGCACATTTTGCCGCGGGTTAAAATCCACGGCGGTATTCCCGTTTTTTTTATGCAATAAAATTACACCCACTGCCTGGCTGACGAACTGAATGAGAATACGCATCACAATAATTGCTGTGATTACTTCTCGTAATTTAAAAAGCAGGCTGAAAATAAATGCTGTTGCTGCAAGAATGAGCAGTGAGACATGTGGAAAGTTTTTTGTGGGATGGAGTTTTGCAAATATTTTAAAATAATTTCCATCCACCGCCGCTGCATAAGGCACGCGCGAATAACCAAGCATCACGGCAAATAATGAGGCGAGCGCAATCCATAAAATTAATACCGTTGCAACGATGGCTGACGTGTGACCGTAAATCCGTTCGAAAAAAGTGCTGACGATAAATTGTGAGTCTTTTGCTTCCTGCCAGGGAATTACACCAAGCACTACAATTTGCATCAGTAAATAAATAACTGATATTCCTGCAATTGAAATCATGATGCTGCGCGGAATATTTTTTTCCGGATTTTTTATCTCTGCACCGATATGACAAACATTATAATAACCGAGATAGCTGTACATGGTTTTAATGGTTGCTTGTCCGAGGCCGGCGAAAAATAAGGTAGAGAACCACGGAGGCGAAGAAGAAAAATCAAATGCCTGTGCAGCATCGAAATGGGTGAGTCCTGCATAGATGAGCCAGGCAAGTGTTAGCAATACGCCAATCCACAAACCCACAGAAATTTTTCCAACGGCTGCAATTCTACGGTAAAGCAAAAACGTAAGCAGAATAACCAGTGTTCCCGAAATCATTTTCTGCTGCCATGATTCCAGCGGAATGAGAAATGTAAAATATTGTGCAAAGCCAATTGCTCCTGATGCAATTACCAGCGGGGCCTGTATTGACGTTTGCCAGATGTATAAAAATGAAAACATCTCCCCCTTCCTTCCGGGAAAAAGTTTTTTCAGAAACTGATAACTGCCACCGGCCTGAGGCCATTTGGCGCCCAACTCACTCCATACCATTCCATCACTAAAAGAAAGCAATGCACCAAGCAACCATGCGAAAATACACGCCGGACCATTCATTGCGCCGATCACAAAAGGAATCGTA
Organism: Bacteroidia bacterium; assembly: GCA_038206355.1. Taxonomy (GTDB): domain Bacteria; phylum Bacteroidota; class Bacteroidia; order AKYH767-A; family 2013-40CM-41-45; genus JAPLDB01. The sequence continues at coordinate 113,319 of JBBRAY010000003.1, read as the reverse complement.
ACGAACGGACCAATGCCCACCATGTCGATCATGTTGATGGCAGTGGATTGTGTAAGTCCGAGAGAGCGGGTTAGTTTCTGCATTCCGGATTATAAAATGAAAAAGAAATACTGACGATTTTCATGTGCACATCTTCAAATCTGTACATCTGCATATCATGTCTTCTAATACGTCTTTGATGGGTATGGGACTTTCTTTAACTCCTCAAACAACATCCGTGTTTTCTCAATTCCTTTTTCACCATTGATGTTGAAGTACCAGAAATTTTCAAAGTCACCGCGGTTCATGGCAAGTTGCATCGTTCCCTGAGATTTGTGTTCAGCGATTTCCCAGTTGACGATCACTTTATAATCGAGCGAATTTTTATACCCGAATTTCGTTGTGCGATCCATTACAAACAGCGGCGCGTTTTTATCAATTGCTGTTTCTTTATAATCCTTCAGTTGTTGAAAGGATGTGTGCACGGTATCCTCCTTATTAGAAACAGTAACTCCGAGCACAATGGGTTTATGTTCTTCAGGTAATGGTTCCACAGATTGCAAAGCCAGCATGGTAGCTGCTTTATGGTGGCCATGCGTTTCGGGAACGGGCAAGAGGCAGAAAACAAAATCATATTTCACATTCATCATGATCCTGCGCAGTTGAACCATCACCAGGCCCACATCCCATGCCGTGTCCAGCGGGTCGCGCTCATCGGTGGTGTATTTTCTGTCCCACTGGTCCATGAAAAAATAGTTTCTGATGCCAATAATTTTCCCTGCATTCATGAGTTCTTGTTTGCGAATGCGCGGGAGATTTTCCCTTCCCACTTTTTCATCTGTGAGTTCGAGGTGATAGTAGTTCTCTGCAAGGGTAGAATATTTATATCCGCCTTCTCCGTTGGTAATCAATGCCAGATCCACATTGCCATGGAGTTCATGGGTGATTTTATAAACGGTGGCACCAAATATTGTTTCATCATCAGGATGGGCAATAACGATGAGTACATTTGGTTGGGCCCGGGCGAAACCTGTACAAAAAAGCAGTGATATAGCAAAAAGCGCCAAATTTTTTTTCATAGCGATTCTATTATTAGTCATTGCCGCAAGTTACCACCACAAATTGAAACCCCTGCCAAAAATTATTTTGACTGTAAATAAATTCTTCCATATTTGTGAACCTAATAGGCGAAAATTTTGGATAATCAAAAACACCATAAATGGGAATCCAGTTCTGCGGTTCATGACCTGGTATCACTTGCAGGATTTGTAATCAGATACCGCTGGATTTATCTGATGGTTTGTGCATTTGTACTTGCTGTGAGTTTTTATTTTTATCACACGCAAACCTACTATACCAGCCGTATCACATTTCTTGTTAACTCCTCCAATGTTGCCGAAGTATTATGGGATCGGAACAGTGACGGACCTGTAGACGTTATCAACGACGATCGCGGGTTTAACAGAATTACACAGATCATGTATTCTTCCCAAATGATGGACTACCTCATCTCAAAATTTGATCTCTATACCCATTATAAAATTCCCAGAGACTCGGATTACAGTTACCTGAACGTTATCAATACACTGAAATCACGAATGTCTGTCACCATGGATAATTCAAAAATAATCACGGTTCAGATTACTGACAGGCTGGATTATAATGTGGCCTCAAACATGGCCAATGCAATCGGGAAAAAAATTAATGATATCAACAGGCAGATCACCGTGGAGAATCTTTCCAGGAAAACAGATATATTCGAGTCACTTTCCAAAGACCTCAGAACCAGTTCCAGCAGAGAATTTGCTCAGATAGATAGTTTGCTGAAAAACATACAGTTGATTGTGAAGACTTCTGTGCATGACAATAGTTATAGTGAACTTGTACGTATGAGTTTGTCAAACCTCCAGTCCAAGAGCGAAGACTACTATAAAGATATACTTGAATCATATAAGTACCGGTTATATTCCATGTACTCATTGCAGGAAAAAAACCTACCCACCATTTCCGTACTTGAAAAAGCCTTACCGGACATGGAATCTAAATATTCAGACAACATATATATGTATCCATTGCTGGTGTTTTTTTCATTCTTCATCCCGCTTTTTCTCTTCTACCTGGTTATGAAAATAAGTCCGGTTGTCGTATACATTTTCCGGAAGTCTGCCGAATTGAGAAAGTCGGAATAAACACCGTCATTTCCTGAACTATTCAGTACTTTTTCCGTATTGCATTCAAGTATTACCCGGCCACCCCGTTTAGTTGTAACTTGAAACCTGTTTTTTCAATTCGTTCCCTGCTGAAGATTTTTGGCATTGCATTGCTTTCTGTGGTAGCTACAGGGGCACTTGTGGGCTTGTTTTATGGCGAAGAAATCAAAAACCTTCTTCTTAGTAACATCAATAACAGCCTGAATACAGAAATCAAGGTCGGGAAAATTGAATTTTCAGTGGTCAGGCATTTCCCTTTTGCTTCTGTGGAACTGAAAGATGTTGTTGCAAAGGGTAACGGACTGAAAGAGGACAATATCCTTTCAGGCGAAATTCCGACGGGCGACACGTTGCTCAAAGCAGATAAAATCTCACTTCTGTTCAACCTGATGGGAATTTTCAGCAAGGATGTTTCCATCAAAAAAATAATTCTGAAACAAGGAACAGTTAACATCAGGCTTTATGAAAACGGAACCGACAATTATCACTTCTGGAAATCATCAGGAGATACGGCCAATACCATCATTGACCTGGAAAACGTAACACTAGACGACGTTAAAGTCAACTATGTTGATGCGGGAAATAAGCAGAATTATTTTTTTCATTCAGTAAATGGAACCCTGAGAGGGAAATTTTCAAATGATCAGTTTGAACTGAAAGCGGATGCTGACCTTGTGGTGTCACATTTCTTTGCCGGAAAAACGGACTATGTTCAGAATAAAAAAGTGAAACTACGGTCGGTAATGAACGTAAATAATATCACCGACCTTTATGAATTCCGCGATTCACAGATTCGCATTGCCGACGTATGGTTCGACATCTCCGGAAATATTAGTCCGAATGCAACAGCTACGCGGCTCAACCTGAAAATCAATTCGCATGAAGCGGAGTTGGGCAACCTGTTGAGTCTGCTTCCCGCATCATACACAAGTTATTTCTCCGGATTTAAGTCAAGCGGAAAATTTATTTTTCAGTCTGTCATCTCCGGAAACGCAAGCAGGTCGCAGTCCCCCGACGTCAGTGTTTCATTCTCCCTTGCCGGTGGCTCCCTGAGTCCTGCTGATGGTGCGGTTAAATTTGACCATCTTACTTTGAATGGCTCATTTGAAAAACGTGCTGCAAAACCGGCGGCACTTATCATCAATTCATTTAATGGCTCACTGAACGGAAGGCCGGCAGGAGGAAATTTTTCGATTCGCGATTTTGAAAATCCATTCCTTACGCTTTATGCGAAAGCTGACATTGACCTGAATTCGCTGCGTGCATTTATCAAGCACGATACACTTGAAACTTTGACGGGGACGATGAAGGTTGACGTTTCTTTTGCGGGAAAAATTAAGGACTTCAGGCAATATGCAGCTAAAGGGAATTATACAAACGATGCATCCGGAACCATTTCGCTTTCAGACGTTTCATTGAAACTGAAGAAGAATCCGATGGAGTATAAGAACATCAACGGGAGTTTTTTACTGCGGGATAATAGTGTAGAGATTCAATCGCTTGATGGAAAAATATCTTCCACTGATTTTCACCTGACGGGAACACTCAGAAACTTTATTACTTTTCTGCTCATTCCCAACCAGGATGTCAACATGAATCTTGCGGTGTCGTCGACGCTGATAAACCTGAATGAAATCCTGGAAAATAAATCGCAGGTTTCTTCCGACGACACATCCTATAAAATAAAAATAAACCCGCGCCTTATTTGTAACCTGAAAATAACAGCAAAAAAACTGATCTTCAGAAAGTTTGAGGCAAACGGAATTTCCGGATCAATACATATCGAGGATCAGATCATCACCACCCCTGACATGAATTTCAATGCAATGGAAGGAAGTGTTTCGATGAGCGCAACGATTACCACAAACAGGCGCGACAGCATATTGATGGGATGTCACGCCAAAGTATCAAAGCTTAATATTACGGAGCTATTCACACAACTGGAGAATTTCGGGGAAGAAACGGTAACGGATAAAAACCTGAAAGGCAAAGTGAGCGCTGATGTGGTCTTCAATTCATCATGGACAAAGGACCTCACGATTAATCCGGCGAAAGTGAATGCCGAAGCCGATATTACCATTGATAACGGAGAGCTCAATGACTTTAAGCCGGTGTTGTCGCTATCGAAGTATCTGAAGCTGGCCGACCTCAGGCACATCCGCTTTTCCACGATGAAGAATATGATACACATCCACGACAGAAAAATTTATTTTCCCTCGATGGAGATTAAATCTTCGGCCATCAACCTGAATGCCAGCGGTACGCATGACTTCGACAATATGGTTGATTACAAGCTGAACATGTTGCTGAGTGATGTGCTGGGTAAGAAGGTGAAGGAACAGAATACGGAATTTGGGATGATAGAAGACGACGGCCTGGGGAGATCGAAACTTTTTATTGCCATGAAGGGACCTGTGGACAACCCTAAATTTAGTTATGATAAGAAATCCGTCTCTCAGAAAATTGCTCAGGATCTTAAATCTGACCAACAGAATGTCAGGCAGATGTTAAAGCAGGAATTCGGTATCTTTAAGAAAGACACCACTTTAAAACAGGAAAAGAAGAAAAAAGAGGAAATGCAGATTGACTGGGATGATGAACCTGAAAAGTAGGAGTTGAGTAAATATTGACAGATAATTTTTAGTATTAATCGTTTTATAAATAAGAGATTCATCCCTTGCGATGGCATTCGGCCATGGAATGACCCACTCCTGAGTTTTGGTTAAACAGTGAATTTGAAAATAGAAATCGTCAGTATGAAATCTTCGCATTACTTTTGAACCCGTGAACATTTACGCACAGAAACAACGCTGGAAACTTTTATTGCTCACTGCAGCTCTGCTGATCGGTGCTGCTTCGCTCTGGTACACGAATAAACTGGTGAAAAGTCTTGCTGACGAGGAGCGTAAGAAGATCAATCTCTGGGCGGAGGCGACGAAGAAGTTGGCAGACGTGAGTGAGCTGAATACCGATCTGGGATTTCCTTATGCTGTGATCAGCGACAATACCACGATTCCGGTTATCCTTACCGACTCGTCATTCACTCTGATTACCTATCGCAACCTGGACTCGCTGAAGATGCTGAACAATAAGTTTGCATCGGATCAGATCGCTGAAATGCGCGATAGTCATGATCCGATAGAAATTATTTTGCCCGGACCAAACAAGAATTACATCCTCTATAAGGATTCAACTTTGCTTGTGAAGCTGCGGTATTATCCTTACTTTCAGTTAAGTGTGATTGCACTTTTTCTCTTCGTGAGTTATCTGGCTTTCAGTAATTCGAGGAAGAGTGAACAGAATCAGGTATGGGTGGGGATGGCCAAGGAAACGGCTCATCAATTGGGAACGCCTTTGTCGTCATTGATTGCATGGATGGAAATCCTGAAGATGAAAGGGCTGAGCAGCGAGTATACGGGAGAGATACAAAAGGACATCCAGCGACTGCAAACAATTACCGATCGTTTTTCAAAAATCGGTTCAGCGCCGTCGTTGCAAAGGGAGAATGTGGAGGAGGTAATGGATCATTCCATCAACTATATAAAGACACGGACATCCGATAAGATCAGTTTCTCACTTCGAAATAATTCCAGCGCGCAGGTATTTGCGCCGATGAACATTCCGCTTTTTGAATGGGTGATTGAGAATATTCTGAAGAATGCCATTGATGCCATGACCGGCGAAGGCAGCATCAGTGCTACGATTACTGATCAACAGCAGTTTGTTTACATTGACATTGCAGATTCAGGAAAAGGAATTTCAAAGGCGGCATTTAAGACTGTTTTCAAACCCGGATATACGACGAAGAGCCGTGGCTGGGGACTGGGGTTATCGCTGAGTAAGCGCATCATTGAAGAGTATCATGACGGGCAGATTTTTGTGAAGACCTCTGAGCCGAACAAGGGGACTACGTTTCGGATTGTGCTAAAAAAATGAGCTCTTCATAATAAAGATCTCGCTGAAGTACCGATCTCATCGAATTACGAATCAGGTACGAAAATACAAATGTTAACCTGTTTTCTCCTATTCGTATTTTCGTACCTGATTCGTACTTCGGCGAGGTTATAACTTCGTCGAATTATGTCTGGTATCTATCTACATATTCCTTTCTGCAAGCAAGCCTGTCATTACTGCGACTTTCATTTTTCGACGTCGCTGAAGACGAAAGACGATTTGATGAATGCCTTGTTGGAGGAAATTCAATTGCAGAAATATTTTTTCGGGAAATCACAAACATCAAATCGCGACTTCAAACTTGAAACTATTTATTTTGGCGGCGGAACGCCATCACTTCTCAGTGGTGAAGAAATAAAGTCAATACTGGAAGAGATCAGAAAGTTTTTTCCTGTTGATGTAGAAGCAGAAATTACGCTGGAAGCAAATCCCGATGACCTTACAAAAGAAAAACTGGTTGCATTTCGTGATGCGGGAGTCAATCGTTTGAGCATCGGCATTCAAAGTTTTGACGATGAAGATTTGAAATGGATGAACCGGGCGCATTCTGCTTCAGGGGCCATTCAATCGGTGAAAGACGCTCAGGATGCAGGATTCGACAACATCACGATAGATTTGATTTATGGGACGCCGTTACTCAGTGATGAGCAATGGAAAAAAAATCTGCGCACTGCTTTTGATTTAAACGTTCAGCATTTATCCTGTTATGCACTAACTGTGGAACCTAAAACGGCTTTGGCGCATTTCATCTCTGAAAAAAAGCAAACAGGAGTTGATGATACAAAGCAGGCTAAACATTTTGAAATGCTGATGGAACTTGCGGAGGAAAACGGTTTTGAGCAATATGAGATTTCAAACTTTGCGCGCGATTTGAAATATTCAAAACACAACAGTTCGTATTGGCAGGGGCAGCAATACCTTGGCATCGGACCATCAGCACATTCTTATAATATTGAGTCGCGGCAATGGAATGTGCGCAACAACAATGAGTATATCTCAGTTATCAATGAAGGTAAGATTCCTTTTGAAAGTGAAACGCTGACACCCCGTGATAAATTCAATGAGTATATCATGACTTCACTTCGAACGATGTGGGGCTGTAATCTTGAAACGATACAAAAAGAATTTGGAGAGGAGCGGGGGGAAGTTTTTATCCGTAAGGCATTACATTACATTGCCAAAGGGATGATGCTTCAGGAAAAGGGGAATTTTATGCTCTCGCGGAAAGGGAAATTTTTTGCGGACAGGATTGCGTCTGAATTATTCATCATCTGAAGGATCGCTATTTTTTTTTCCACCCAGCACAATTACAATCTCCCCTTTTACTGTTTTGCTATTGAAATAAGTTGCCAGTTCTTCAACTGTTCCACGCTTTGTTTCTTCAAACATTTTTGTGAGTTCGCGTGAAACGCTTGCCTGGCGGTCTTTTCCGAAAGCGACTGCAAACTGTTCCAGCGTTTTAACAAGTCGGTAAGGCGATTCATAAAAAACCATGGTTCGCGTTTCGTCTTTCAGCGCATTTAGTTTTGTCTGCCGTCCTTTTTTCTGCGGAAGAAATCCTTCAAAACAAAAATGATCATTGGGTAACCCTGAATTGACAAGGGCGGGGATGATGGCTGTAGCGCCGGGCAAACAATCCACAGGAATATTTCTTTTGATGCATTCACGGACAATTAAAAATCCGGGATCGGAAATTCCGGGTGTGCCGGCATCAGTAATGAGTGCAACAGAATTTGAAGTTTCAATTTCCGCTACGATCCTATCCAGCATCTTGTGCTCATTGTGTGCATGGTAGCTCACCATCCTTTTCTGAATCTGGAAATGTTTTAACAGTACGCCACTGGTGCGCGTGTCCTCAGCAAGAATGAAATCACATTCTTTCAATATACGGATAGCCCGAAGCGTGATATCTTCAAGATTTCCGATAGGCGTGGGTACGAGGTAAAGCTTTGCCATAATAGAAGGGCGAAAGGTATTTTAAAATACTTTTACATCATGATCAAAAAAATAATTCTCTTGATATCGTTGCCTGTTATTTCACTTGGTCAGATAAATCCGGGTTATTGGCATGGCGTTTTTCAGTTGAATGATTCTGTTAACCTGCCGTTTCAATTTGAATCGAAGGGCAACGCCATTGAATTCATCAACGCACAGGAAAGGATAAGCGTAACAGAGATCACAGCATCAGGCGATTCGGTTTTTATAAGGATGCCGGTATTTGATTCTGAGATCCGATGCAGGATATCGGGCGACACACTGAAAGGAGTTTTTCTCAACCATACGCGTACAAGTCAGAATGTAGTCCCTTTCGAAGCAACAGCAGGACGATTATTACCTCTGGTAAATTCTTTTGAGTTAAAAAATTTCGAAGGCCGCTGGGAAGTAACTTTTGATGGTGATGAGCCACCAATGAATAAAGCCGTCGGAGAATTCAGTCAGCGGGGAAATCACATCACCGGAACATTTCTTACGCCCACAGGCGACTACCGCTACTTAGAAGGTTTTGCTGATGGAAATAAAATGTACCTCTCCTGTTTTGATGGAAGCCACCTGTTTTATTTTGATGCCGACATCAACCCTGATGATGTACTTGACGGAAATTTTTACAGCGGAATGCACTGGCATGACACATGGAAAGCCATCAGGAATGAGAATGCTGAATTGCCCAATCCTGATTCACTCACTTTTTTGAGAAAGGGATATGATAAAATTGCTTTTACTTTTCCCGATATGGATAGCAACATGGTATCATCAGGAGATAAAAGATTCAGAGGCAAGGTTATCGTCATTCAGATTATGGGAACGTGGTGTCCGAATTGCATGGATGAAACAGAATTCCTCTCGCCATTTTATAAAAAGTACAGGGAGAAAGGTTTGGAGATTATCGGGCTCGACTATGAACGAATTCCCACATTACAAACAGCAAAGAAAAACCTGAAGCGATTGAATGAACGTTACGGAATAGAATACACGCTTCTTTTTGCCGGATCAACGGATAAAGACAAGCGCGAAAAAACTTTGCCCATGCTTAGTCCTATCCTGAGTTTTCCAACCACCATTGTCATTGATAAAAAAGGGCGCGTACGAAATATTCACACCGGTTTTTCAGGACCGGCAACAGGAGTTTTTTTTGAGAGGTGGAAGGATCATTTTACAGGGTTGATTGAAAAACTGCTGGAGGAATAGGAGGGTGAAATATTTTTGAAAGGCAAACAGCCATTTTAACCACAGAGAAAATGGAGGTACACAGAGAAAGGCAAGAGGAAAGCCATCGCTGTCCGGAAAACAAATCATGAAACTATTGAACATGAATTCTTTGCCTGGAATATTTTCTGAGGGAAAAGAATAATCCGGTATTTTCCCACCATAAACCTTTGAAATCCTTATCCCGCTTGTTTTTCAGGAGAATTTTTTTTAGTTTGGCTCTCCAATCAAACTCAATTTATGAAACGTACACTTTTTACTTTCCTCAGTATCGTATTATTTTCTTATTCCTCATTTTCACAATGCACCACAACAAATGCAACGTCGTGCGTTTGTCCTCCGGGAGGCGGAACAAATTGTGACCTGCTTCCCGACGTTAAAGTATCCGTTGATGCCGTTCAAAACAGCTATACTGTTTACACACAAACAGGCAATTCAGCGAGTGGCTCCCAGGGAAGTAATGACGGACGACTGAGATTAACAGGAACAACACCTAACATCGGATATGGTCCGCTTGAAACAAGATCCATCAATAAGTGGTTATGTGGAACCGATACACTCACATCAGATCCGGGAACACTGTGTGCAGATGGAAGAGTCCCGAAAAGATTTGTTGTGCAGCGCATCTATCATAAAAACGGAGCAGTGATGTCTTATACAGATGTCCCATGCGGAACGATGACATACCATCCTTCTCATGGTCACATGCACGTGGATAACTGGGGGATTTATACGCTGAGAATTCAAAACCCCAATGATCCTGATCCTACGCACTGGAGTATTGTTGGAACAGGAACCAAGCTAGCATTTTGTCTGCTCGACATTGCATCATGCGATAACGGCAGCGGTATATATTGCAGAGATGACAACAACAATCCGAAAACATCAACACAGATTCCAAACTATACTATAGGATCCGGTAATTACGGCTGCTCATCTACATTGCAAGGAATCTCCAATGGCTGGTACGACAGCTACAGTTCGGGACTTGATGGTATGTGGATTGATATTCCGGCGGGAACATGCAACGGAACATATTATATAGTAGTTCAGCTTGATCCGAATCAAAACATGACTGAGCTGAATGAAAACAATAATGTAATTGCAGTACCGGTTACAATTTCCAATCAGTCGTCGCCGGGTTCACCGGTAACAAAAATTTCTGCCAATAAACCGGGGACAATATTACCGGGAGACAACATTACGCTGACTGCAACTGCAGGTTCATCCTATTTATGGGCGCCCGGCGGAGCGGTTACACAAAGCATTACCGTAAGTGCAGCCGGTTCTTATACTTGTGCTGTTACCAATTATTGCGGTACTGCGACATCATCTCCATTTGTTGTTTCTGTTCTCCCTTCGGCCAATACACCATCCACAAACGATGGCTCAAGATGCGGAAATGGTATCGTAACACTTGGCGCTTCTAACGGAGGAACCGGAATAATGAAGTGGTATAATTCACCGGTAGCGACTATACCGCTGACCACAGGAAGCTCTTATGTCACTCCTCCACTTTCTACTAACACTACATATTATGTACAGAATGAAGTAACAACTACGGGAGCCACTACGCACGTAGGTCCTGCAGATAATACAATCGGGAGTGGGGCATATCAGACTTCTGCACCGTCAAATACATGGTACTCCCAGTTTGATGCAGTAAGCGATATCACTCTGGTAAGTGTAAAAGTGTTTGCATCAACAACAGGCAACAGAACTTTTATTTTACAGGATCGCGCATCAACACAATTAAAATCGGTGAGCATCAATATCGCATCTACGGGAGCCAATGTAATTTCACTGAACTGGTTTATTCCTGCAGGCTCCGGATATAAACTTCTGGTAAGCGGAACTCCGAATCTTTACTATAATACTTCAGGTGTTTCATATCCCTATACTGCTCCCGGCATCTGCTCCATCTTCGGATCTTATTCAGGACACAGCAATTTCACATTCTTTTATGACATGATTGTAAAATCACCCGACCTTGTTGCAAAAAGTTCGCGCGTACCTGTTATCGCAACAGTGAATACAATCCCTTCAGTTTCATTTACAGGATTAAATACATCTTATGTTTCCAATGCATCTCCTGCATTGCTTGTTGGCACTCCGCCAGGCGGAACATTTTCAGGACCGGGTGTAGCAGGCAATCAGTTTAATCCTGCAACAGCCGGCGTGGGCGGACCATACAGCATCATGTATTCTTATACCAATACACAAGGATGTACAGGAACCGAAACGCAGGAAGTGATTGTAACAAGTCCGACTGTCAATTGCCTTATGCCGACAAATCTTTCAACAACAAGTATTTTAAACACATCGGTTCAGGTAAACTGGACGGGTGCATCTGCAGATAGTTTTCTTGTGCGGTATGCAGTGCACAACACCACAAATTTTATCTGGAAAAAAATTAGCGGTCAGCCGAATGTTGTCTCTACTGCACTCACAGGATTGAATCCCGGAACACAATACGACTGGTGGGTAAGGAGTCTTTGTGTGAACATTTCATCCTCGGTATACCAGGCAAATCCTTCAACGTTTACAACATTAAGCAATTCCGTTCCATGCATCACACCTTATAACCTCGGTGCATCTTCGATAGCCAATACCTCGGCCTTAATCAGCTGGACGAATTTGGTTTCAGCAGATACTTTCAGAATCAGGTACTCGGTGAATAATACGCAGAATTATTTCTGGAAAGACGTGAATGGAAGCGGTGCACACAACACCATGTTGACCGGACTTGCACAGGGGACAACATATCAGTTTCAGGTGAGTTCAAAATGTGTAGGCGTGAGTAGTCCGTACAGTACATCATTTACATTTACAACATTAAATACGACTGTTCCATGTATCACACCATATAATCTGAATGCGACGGCAATTACCAATACATCAGCGCAGATAAGCTGGACCAATCTTGTTTCAGCAGATACTTTCCGCATACGTTATTCGGTAAACGGAAGCATGAATTATATCTGGAAAGACGTGAACGGAGCAGGAGGAAGCAGCACGAATATTTCAGGACTTGTTCCTGCGACTGTTTATCAGTTTCAGGTGAGTTCGAGGTGTTCAGGTGTGAGCAGCGCTTACAGCAACTCCTATATTTTCACAACGCTGAGTTCTTCTGTAGCATGCATTGTTCCTTACGGTTTATCTACAAATAATATTAGCAGCTCGTCAGCGTTCGTAAACTGGACAAATTTAGTTGTAGCAGATACATTCCGTATTCGTTACTCTGTAAATGGCACAACAAATTATTTCTGGAAAGATGTGAATGGAGGTGGAGGTACTACAAATGCGATGCTCTCCGGTCTATCGGCATCAACGGTTTTTCAGTGGCAGGTGAGGAGCTTGTGTACAGCCAGTGGGTCTTCAAGTATTTATTCTTCCCCGGTAATTTTTACAACGCTTGCTGCGCGACTTGCATCGGTTGATGAAGGAGGACTGTTGCATGATGTTATGGTATTTCCGAATCCTGCCCATGCATCTGCAACGTTGCGGTTTAATGCCGATAAAGCATCTAATGCTTTGCTCAGCATTTTTGATCTGACGGGAAGAGAAGTTCAAAGCAATGAATTTCAAATGGCAGAAGGAATGAATGGGATGGAATTAAACCTAATGAATCTTCCGCCGGGCGTTTATCTTATAGTGGTAAAAAGTACTGATAATTCCATGGCGAGGGTGAACCTGATTGTGGAGTAATCAAATACTATTTTACTCAGATAAAATTTTATACATTCGCTTTCCGCTGTTCACCATGGGAATAGTAAAATTTTAATATCCATATTATGGCAACGAAAAAACTCAATACGATATTCATTGTAGAAGACAATGCTGTACAACGTTCCATGCTTGCAGACCATCTTTCTAAATACAAACAACTGCAGGTGAAGGAATATTCCAGCGGTGATGCTTGTCTGAAGGAACTGATTTCAGGGAACGTAGAAGAGCCGCAGTTGGTCATCATGGATTATTTTCTTGATAGCTCGTTTGGGCCTTCCAGAGATGGCCTTGAAACGCTTACCAAGTTGAAAGAAATTTATCCTGACACCAACGTGATCATGCTTACATCGGTGGAGAATGAGAATGTTATTGAGTTAGCGAGGAAGAAAGGCGCTATGGATTATGTTGTTAAAAGTGCCGGAAGTTTTCAGAAGATCGATTCGATATTAACGACCAATTTTGAAATGGCGGGGTAGGGCCTCACGATTCAATCAACAAATAATTAAAGCCCGGACAGAGAAATTTTTCCGGGGTTTCGTTTGCCTAAATTATTTTTTAGAAAACGTTATTGTTTTCAAGGCTACCCAACAGGTGTAAACCGCAATAATTTAATAAACGTAATTTCATCCTGCAAAAAGGCGTGTACTATGGTAGGATATCTATTCCCTTCGCCCAATACCCCGGACCTTGCGATGGGGATGTACGGCCTTAGTAGCGAACGCTATTTCGGTGAAGAAGGCTTTTAGTCTTTGAAGCTGAAGATGCTTGGCGAAATAGACTCGGAGAATTCGCAGCTATGGTGTGAGGCAGTTCATTTTATGCTTATGACGTGTCACAATTTTCTCCAGGATGATCAAATTTAATGTTACATGAATTTGAAATGCGCCATCTGATCTGCTGGAAGCTACGCAGATTGAGATAGCTACGTTCAACAAAGTTATCCTTCGCTAAGGCTACGGATAACGTTTTGGCGCTTGGCGAAGGTGGCGATTTTCACCACAAATGTTGGTGCGGAGAACCAAACTTTGATTAACCACAAATGTGTCTGCGGAGTACTGAACCGCTACTTTTGCCAAACGCCTGTTATGTAAAGTTTTATTCATGTCTAACAAGTTTGAATTCATTGTTGTCAAGTATTAAAATAGCGTCTCCACCAATATGAGTCAGACCACCTCGGATTTTTCCTTCTTCGTAAGTCAATACGATTGGGTCGATAAGCGTATATGAAATTGCATCATAGTTGTCATTGTAAAGGCCGTCTTTGCTAACAGGATAATTATTGAACATCTCTTTATTGTAAGATGGTTGCATAGCTTTAATTAAAGCCTTCTCAGCGTCAAGAAACACTTTTTCTTGGTCGGGATAATTTTCTCCTAGCAATGAAGCAACCATATCTTTAGTTTCAGATCCTGGTCCAAATGATTGAATTTGCAAATTATCTTGAAACTCAAAGGGAAGGATTACAATTTCATTTGCTGGCAGTTGTTTTTCTGTCACCGGTGCTTCCAAAGAAAGAATATCTTGAAATGTCGAATGTCCTGTCAGGCGTTTTAATATGCTTTGCTTTGTTGCTTTACCAACATAATGAACTTTATATTGTAAAAATGATTTCCAATCGCCTTCAATTTCGCAATCTATAATTTCCTTCCACCAATTTTGGAGGAGTTTTTCTGGAGAGAACCAAATAAGAAACTCTTTTCCTTCTTTTTTGTGCTTTACTAATGAGAAACCATGAATATTATTGAATGGTGGACTATTTTGCACAACGGATTTGTCTAGATAATTAAATGCTACATCAACGACATTGTCCTCCATTAATCCAAATATTTCTTGGTCAAATGGCAATTTGCATTTTAAAATATTTGAGTTGCCTTTTTGATGAATTTCAAAGTTCAATTGGTAAACTGTTGTGTTGGGAATTACATTTTCAAAAGTAATAACGGGTCTTTGTCCAATGATATACAGGCTTGCTTTCTCAAGTGCTCTATCAATTGATTTGTCGTCCTTGACCACTGCGAATTCATACGCTGTCAATGGAGCATAAGCTAATTCAAGTTGATTTAATAGACTTTTTCGGTTCATGAAAATTGTACATAACAAAGTTATCCTTCGCTAAGGCTACGGATAACAAAGTACATATCAATCAATCCTTTATTTTTCGCTTCAATTTTGCCGCGGTGTTCACACTTAAATTTTTCCTTTACCAATTCATAAGTGCTTCCGCTGATGTTTACTTTTCCTGCTTCACCACTTGATTCCATTCGGGAAGCAATATTAACAGTATCGCCCCAGATGTCATAGGCAAACTTCTTAATGCCGACTATTCCTGCCACTACTGGGCCTGTGTTGCATCCGATACGGATTTCAAAATAGGGGAGGCCCCCAGTAATTCGTTTTTGTTTTTCTGTATCTATAAAATCACGAATCTCCAAAGCGGCATTTACAATATCTTCGGCATTTGTATTATTGGGAACGGGCAATCCTCCGGCACACATGTAGCTGTCGCCAATTGTTTTTATTTTTTCTATACCATGTTTGGTGATGATGTTATCAAATGCTGAATAGCAAAAATTAATTTCATTTACCAACTCCTGGGCACTAAGTTTTTCGCTCACTAAAGTAAAGTTTTTAAAATCGGTGAAAAGAACGGTTACTTCGCTGAAATCTTTCGCAGTAGTGGTACCTTTGTCTTTTAATTCTTCTGCAACTTCTGCCGGAAGAATGTTTAATAACAATTCATCACTACGTTTTTTTTCAACTTCAACTTTTTCCTTTTCTTCTCTGATGACTTTTGTTGCAACATTTATTTTTTGCTCCAGTATTACATTCTCTCTTTTTAATGCCTTTTCTCTCCACTTTATATATCCGCCAATAATTGAAACTACAAGTATTACATACAACACGTACATCCACCAGGTTCTCCACCAAGGGGGAAGAACTTTAAAAGAATAAAATATAGGTTTTCCCCAAACTCCATCTGGATTTTGTGCTTTTACTTTGAATGTATAAGTGCCCTCAAAAATATTTCCGAAAGTGGCTGATGATTTAGTGGATGGCTGACTCCAATCTTTATCGTACCCTTCCAGTTTATGTTGATAGTTCACACTAAAATTCTTTCCCGTTTCAATGGCATTAAAATCGATGGTGATGTTGTTGTGCTCGTATGGAAGTATAAGGTTCTGCGGAATGGGATACCATTTGGAAATTCCATCAAAGCAGATGTCTTTGAATTTTTGCTGCATGCTATCTCTTTTTGCATCACTTAACCTGATGCCAAACGTACTTACCTCTTCGGTAATATTGGGTGCTGTTGTGTTACTGTCTAGTTTTGAATTTGTATCCGTAAGTTTTGAATTCAAAACATTCCAACAAATATTTTCCTCATTAATTTTGACACTGTTAAGCACCATTACCGGAATAGGGCTTTTATTAAACACCTTAGGGTCAAACCTTACCAAAGCTGTTTTATCTGATCCCGTTGCTATCCAGATTATACCATTGCTATCTTTAAACATGGCGTTTTGCCCTGCGTTCACATCTTTAACAGGATAACCTTTTGCAGAATTAAATATTTGTCCTATCACCCAATCCTTTTCTGATGAATTGGATTGGATTAACTCACAAATACCTGCATTAGTTCCAAGATAAATTTTGCCATTTTCACTTTCTACAATTTGTGTAACTGTATTATCGGGTAAGTCATCTTCAATAGTAATATTTTCAAAAAGTTTTATTTTGCTCCACTTGACATTATCATCAACCTTAACCAAGGCTGGGAATTCCGCTAACGTCTCCCTGCTCAAAAATGAAACTCCGCCATCGGTACTGAACCAGAGATTTCCTGTCTTGTCCTCTAAGATGCTCATGACCGTATTATTTACAAGTCCTTGTGATGTAGAAAAAGTGGTGAATGAGTGCCCGTCATATTTACTCACCCCCCCACCATCTGTGCCAAACCAGAGATTCCCTTTCTTGTCCTCAATGATGCTCCAGACAGTATTGTTTGCAAGTCCTTGGGCAGTAGTAAATGTTGTGAACGAGTGCCCATCATATTTACTAACGCCTCCACCATAAGTGCCGAACCAAAGATTTCCTGTTTTATCCTCTAAGATGCTAAAGACCGTATTATTTGCAAGTCCTTGGGAGGTAGAAAAAGTGGTGAAAGAATACCCGTCATATTTACTCACCCCTTCGCCTTCAGTGCCGAACCAGAAGTTTCCTGACTTATCCTGAGTGATGCTATAAACCGTATTATTTGCAAGTCCCTGGGAAGTAGAAAAAGTAGTGAAAGATTGCTCGTCATATTTACTCACCCCTCCACCATCTGTACCAAACCAGAGGTTTCCTGTTTTATCTTGCAAAATGCTAAACACCATATTATTTGCAAGCCCTTGGGAAGTAGAAAAAGTAGTGAAAGAGTGCCCGTCATATTTAATCACTCCTCCACCATAAGTACCGAACCAGAGGTTTCCTGTTTTGTCCTGCGTGATGCTAAAAACCATATTATTTGCAAGTCCCCGGGAAGTAGAAAAAGTAGTGAAAGAGTGGCCATCATATTTACTCACTCCTCCTCCACCTGTTCCGAACCAGAGGTCTCCTGTTTTGTCCTGTGTGATGCTAAAGACCGTATTATTTGCAAGACCTTGGGAAGTAGAAAAGTTAGAGAAAGAGTGGCCATCATATTTACTCACCCCACCACCATCAGTACCGAACCAGAGGTTTCCGGTTTTGTCTTCTAAGATGCTAGAGACCGTATTATTTGCAAGACCTTGGGAAGTAGAAAAAGTGGTGAAGTTGTTCCCATCATATTTACTCACACCACCACCATCAGTACCGAACCAGAGGTTTCCGGTTTTGTCTTCTAAGATGCTAAAGACCGTATTGTTTGCAATTCCGTGGGAGGTAGAAAAAGTGGTGAAGTTGTTCCCATCATATTTACACACTCCTCCGCCATCTGTACCGAACCAGATGTTTCCATGCTTGTCCTCTTTGATGCTTCTGATAGTATTATCTGCAAGACCTTGTGAAGTAGAAAAAGTAGTGAAGGTATGCCCATCATATTTACTCACTCCTCCGCCATCTGTACCGAACCAGATGTTTCCTTTCTTGTCCTGCGTGATGCTAAAGACCGTATTATTAGCAAGTCCTTGGGAGGTAGAAAAAGTGGTGAAAGAATGCCCGTCATATTTACTCACCCCTCCGCCATAAGTACCAAACCAGAGGTTCCCATTCATGTCTTTAAAGCCACAGGCAACGGCATCAAGAGCAAGCCCTTTTCCGGTAGTAAATGTTGTGAAGTTGGGAGAACCCCGTGATTCTACTTCTACAGGTAAGTGAGTTATGGAGTCAACAAATGAATGAACTATAGGAGGCTGGAATTTAATTCCTTTGGATTCGCTGTTGGTATGAACGGTATAACTACCGCCTGTTTTGGTTGGAATGTTAAACGTTAAAGGTTTTGCAACGCGGTCTAAAAATATTTGTTTGGGTTTGATGCTATCGGGTAGGTTGACGAGTATGGTAACATGAGGAGGTAAGATGTTTGTTTGGATTACGTTCGTATCAACCTCTTGCTTTTTGCTGTGGGCACAGGAAGATAAACCAATAATTACAACTAGAAAAATAAATAATTGAAGGGAGCTATAGTAAATTGGCTTATTCATAAATACAAATTCAGACAATTCTATTGTGGTGTAAAATGATTAGGCATGTAGGAGATCGGTTTCGGGCATCAAGTTTTATTCTTTTAATCCGCCTTCGCGTCCGCTTCGGCGGACGAGAAGGCTTGGTTAATTCCCCGGGGCTTGCCCCGGAAATTTGGGTTCAGTCCCGATAGTTATCGGGATTGCCCTGAGTTTAATACCATTTTATTAAAGATTGTTAAAATTATAAACCCCCAAAATACTTGTTCTGTCCGTATGACCCAAAGTCTGTGTTGTTAGATGTATTATTTCAGTGTTCAACGAAGTTAAACTTCGCTAAAGCTACGTTCAACAAAGTTATCCTTCGCTAAAGCTACGGATAACGAAGAATATATCAATCATCCCTATATTATTCGCTTCAATTTTACCACGATGTGAGCAAGTGAATTTATCTTTCACCAGTTCGTAGGTGCTTCCGCTGATGTTTATTTTTCCTGATTCGCCGCTCGATTCCATTCGTGAAGCAATATCATAAAGAATAATTTCTGCCGGTTCAATGTAAGAACTTTCGACATTCAAAACATTCGTTACGGGATTCGGATAGAGCATGATCGGATCGTGATGGTTAGAAGCATCTCCGATTCCTGTTGCAGCATTTATCTGCACATCAAATTCCTGATGAACTTCATTCAGGAAATACAATTAATATTTTTACTTCCTTTTTAACGCAGCAACAATCATTTCTTCCAGAACTTTAATATCAATTTCATCCAGTTTATTGATATAAAGGCAACCACCACCGGCCTTGTGTTTCCCCAATTTTTTCAATGAGGCCGCATGGATTTGTAAATTTATGAGATAGACTGTAAGGTTTGCTTTACGCGGTGAGAAACCAATTTTAAACCATTCAACCTCCCGTCCCGATGCAGGACTCTTATAAATCAGTTTTCCAAAACCAATGATTGCGCTGCCCCACATTTTAGGTTCTTCCTTGCTAATCTTTTTCATTAGTTTGAGTAAAAGAAAACTGTCCTTGCGTTTCTGGTCTTCCTTCACGGCATTGATAAAATCCTCCACGCTGGAAGTATTTTCTGTCGTTTTTATTTTTGCTAATTTTCCCATATCAATTTTAGGTTAATTGTTTTATTTTTTTTCGCCACCTTAAAAAAGCATCTCCAAGGATAACCACAATGACCGATGCAATGAAGTTGGCAACCACTATGGCAACGGGTGTATTATAAACATCAATGCCAAGGTGTAAATAGTACGACAATCCCGATGCAATAGCTGCAGGCGTTCCCAGCAAAGCAGATGCAGCCCTGATGGGTTTTGGAAATGTTTCGTGCACATAAAAAAACACCGTCAGTGCTACGGTGAGCAAAGCAATTATTGTAAGTTTTTTTGTAATTGCTTTTGAAGATTTCATTGCAGGGGGACTATTGGTATTATCAGCACTATCCCTTCTATGAATCAGGACACATCAAATTTACAATTAAGTAGTATATGGGGTGATGAAGGCTGTGTTGTGGGGTAGAGATTTTAGCTGCGAAATATTTTCAATCGTTATCATTCTGTTTCAATTTTTCTCAACAATTTTCCAATAAGAATCTTTTCGGATAATTTTTTCATTCCTGGATTCCCAGATGTCACAGTCCCGAACTTTTATTTTTATTCCTGCAATAGATGTTCCGGTAAGGGTCCATTCTGAAACACCCCGGGCACCATCAGCGGATAGCCAATGCCTGTCTTCATCATAGTGGACATCTGGAATACCTTTGAAACGCCCGGCAAGTGCTTCGCGTACCTGCGCTTTACCGATGAACCGTTGTCCGAAAAATTCAGAACCTCTTGGAAAATCAAATGTGCAATCATCAATCAAACGAATGGCAACATGTTCGTTGTTTTTGCCAATAGGAAGTGTTACTTCGTTGCGAAGCCATTTGGCAAATTCTTCGTTTGCTCTTACCAAACCTACATTGTTTACAGTAATAAGAATGGCCCTGAGCTTATGAATGACTTCTTCGGCTTTGTCAGGATTGGAAGCAATATCAGAGTTGAGGCGGCAAAGGGCTTCTTTCAATTCTTTTTCTACAAACACATCGGTAATATCCCGCTGCAATAAATCGGCTTGCACGTATTTCCATTTTACCGTGTCGTATGCTACTGCATTTTCTTTAACGATATTTCCTTGTACCTTATTTAAGTTCACCCCTGTAAGTTGGTGAATGATAAAATGCTCTACTGTATTTTGTTCATTGAACGACATAACACAATTATCTTAATACATCCATTAGTTTATGATTGATATAATACATCACTTTGCCAATCTTCATCGGACGAAGGATGCCCGATTTTCCTAATTTTTGTAAGTAAACAGAAGCTGTTTGCCGCTGCGCAATTCCATTTTTCTCCAGAATTTTTATTTTTAAATAGGGATAGCTGAACATTAAATCCAACAACTCGCCATTGTAAGTATTTTTTAATATTTTTTTTACTTCCAGGCCAACTTCTTTTTTTAATTCATGTATTGCATTTATTTTTTTCAGCGTTATTTCGGCTGTTTCTGCAACTGCATTCAACATGAACAATACCCATTCATTCCAATTTTCTTTTTCTGTTACTTCTTTAAGTAAACGGTAATAATCTTTTTTGTTTTGTATAATGTAAGAGCTTAAATAAAGAACAGGAATATTCAGCAATCCTTTGTTCACCAGATACAATACATTTAATATTCTTCCTGTGCGTCCGTTCCCATCTGAAAATGGATGTATGGCTTCGAACTGGTAATGAATGAGCGCCATTTTAATTATGGCATCCAGCTCATCTTTTTCATTGTGAATAAATTTTTCTAAAGAGCTTAATTTCTCTCTGATCAATCGTTCTCCTTCAGGAGGAGTATAAATTATTTCTTTTGTGGTTGGATTGGCTAAACGGGTTCCAGTTGTTTTGCGAATGCCTTCATCCGTATTTTTTAATTTTTGCATGATGGCAACCAGTGTATTGGTGGTGAGCCCACGGGTCGTCATTAACTTTAACCCGGCGTACATTGCCTCCCGGTAAGAGAGCACTTCTTTTGTAGCCGAACTAAAGGTCTGGTCGTCTTCCATAGAGGCAACCGCACGATACAGTTCATCCTGGGTGGTTACAATATTTTCGATGGCCGAACTGTCTTTGCTTTCCTGTAAAACGATCGTATTGACTAATAAAAGCGGATTGGGCAAGGTTTGGCAAAACCCTTTCAGTTCTGCTAAAAGGCGGTTTGCTTTGATAGCTGCCTTTAACAATGACGGACTTTCCAGGTTAATTTTTGGGGGCAGGTGGGGCAGAAGGTTGTATGGCTCAGTTCTTTGCATGATATGTTGATGGTTTCGACATAACCAAATTACGTGTCGAAAATAATGTAATTATTCGACACGTTGAGCATTATCCTAATATTTCATTCAACAATTTCTGCTTCAAATTCTTCAAGGTTGTTTTTTGTTGTTTGAGTTGTTGCAGAGCGTTTTGCAATTGGGTGAAAACTTCCAAAATCTTTTCCTGTGTTTTCAAATCAGGAATTGAAACTTCCAACTCGGCTAAATCTTTCCATTTGGTTCTTGGTGAAAGGGAACCTGCCGAAGTGCTTACTGCATGATTGATAAAAGCATCTGAGGAAATGTAATATGGCAATAGTTCTTGCAACATTTTCTTTGCCTTGGCTCTTATCACCAGAATATCACCTGAACATATTCCATCAAAATCGGCAACAGCAACTTTCTTTAAATAGGCTCTACGCTTGCCAAACAATACATCGCCATCAGCAAAGCGTTTTGAAAAGGTTGTTCCGTTGGCAACTAAACCAAAACCCTGCAATTGAAAATTGTCTGCTTCAATCCATTCTAAACCAACAAAGCGTTCAACTTCTTTTTCGAATTACATTTTCACTACACGCAACACCGCCACATTTTTTTCGGATTCGATTTTTAGAATATAAACTCCCTCACTGAGTTCGCCCGTGTTTAATGTGGAAACGTCAGCGTTGATTTTTTGGGAGAAAATTTCCGTACCCTTCATGTCATAGCAGGTGAGTACACAGGAAGTCGTACTAAAGCCGGAATTCAGTTTCAACTGCGATGTATTTGAAAAGGGATTCGGGTAAAGTGTTGGCGCCCCGTCAGAGAAGGATTCTTGTATTCCAACCGGAGCGCAGGTGGTAAGTGTAGCGAAAGCATCTGCTTTGCCATATCCCCATGAATTGTTGGGTAACGACCATGTAAAATTATCAGCCCGTGCACAACCGAGCAATGCAGTTTTAAAATCTTGCCAGCAGGCAGTTGGATTTTGCTGAAGGAAAAGCGCCCCGATACCGGCTACAACAGGTGAAGATGCTGAAGTTCCTCCTCCTGTAATATGATATCCACCCAACGCTACTTTATATGGCTGGTTAGCGATCATGCCGGGAAGAAATGCAAGTACTCCGCATGAAATAATATGGTTGCCCGGTGCACAGATGTCTGGTTTTAATCTTCCGTCACGTGTAGGCCCGCGGCCACTGTTTGGGGCGAGTGCATCAGATGTATCTGTAGTTGTTATTTGCAACATGCTGTTTACATCAACATGACGATCGGTATTAAAGTACTGACCTACTGCTATCACATTATCTAAACATTGTAATCCGCTTACAATAGTTGAAACTGTATCAGTTGTGCGATAGTGAACTATATCAGGACAATCGGTTGAGTTGGGAAGATTCTGCCATACCCAATCAAAAGACCAGGAATCATATTGGCCGTTACCGGTGGTGATGAAGCGCCAGTTATAAGTAGTAGAATCGGGTACGATATAATATTCCAGTGAATAAACTCCCGGTGAAGCAAGAGTGATTACCGATTGTATTGTCCCGATACGATTAGCCCCATTCATCAATGTTTCTGTATGAACCCCTCCGCCCCATGTTGAAGACTTGTGAAACGGAGTCCTTCCTCTGAAATCACAATATGGAGTAACAACATCTGCTCCAACGGCAAAATATACATTTGAAAAATTTGCAACGTTTGCAAAAATCTGCGCATAGCATGCATGGTAAGAAGTGTTGTAAGAAAACCAGGTGAATGTAGTGTCGCCGGCAACCGGATTATTACCGAGGTGATATGAATAATTGGTTCCGATGTCGCCACAACCGGCAACGATGATCCTGCCGCACTGCTGATTGAGTAAATTACTGATGTATAAAGACTGAAGATCGCGCCCGTCATGTGAGCCGTAATAATCACCGACAGAAATATTTATGACACATGGTTTTCCCATCTGTGTCGCCTTATTAAAAATATAATCAACGGCATGAGCCATCCGCGACACAGTATCATTTGCTGCAAAATTAAATGCAACAGCAATGATGTCACAACCGGGGGCTGCACCCTGAAAATGTCCCACGGCTCTGCCATTACCCGTTGCAATGCCTGCGACATAAGAACCATGACCAAACTGATCCTGTCCGTTATGGGTTGAGAAGCCTGCATCTATTTCTGTATTATTCCATTCCTGTCCATAGCCATAGGCGACAGGTGTGTTTACCGAATCAGGTTTTGTGGTATCCCAAAGCCATTTCACGCGCGTATGTCCGAGGGAGTCCTGAAAATCCGGATGGGTGAAATCAATGCCGGCATCAATCAAACCCATGATGACGCCACTGCCATCATAAGGTTGTGTGAGCGGACTTATTCCCTGTTGCACCTCATCGATGTGGCTCTTCATGCGCATGGTATCGTTGAGCGTCTGAAAATGATTTACCGTTGCTTCAATTCTTTCAATGAAAGGTTGTGAAGCAAGGGCTGCAATTTTTCCGGGGGCTATCTTAATTGATGATATGTTTCCTGCGGAACATTGCAACATGCCGTTGTTGGCGGTAAGAAAATTTTTGAGTTGCGTCACATCTCCTTGTACAAGTATTGTAGCGGGACCTGGTTCATTTTTCTGAATGATGTCATGTACTGCAAAATTCATTTTGCCGGGCTCCTGCGCATACATTGTCATCATTGCCGCAACGAAGAATAAAGTCAGTAGAGGTATTTTCATTGCGAATAATTTTTAAGAAGTAAAGATACTTACCATCACAACAAAGATGAACACCACCACTACTAGTTCCTCACAAGTTTATTTGGTTTTAACCTCGCAAAGAATCCGGAAATTCAGGTGATCCATATGCCTTTGAAATTAATGCTTAAATCGCTTCAAGGTTTATCGCTGTCCAGCTTCCTTTCTTAGGAAAGATGTTGGCAATTTTTATAGCAAAAGAAAATTCATGTGAGACACCTGTTGCATTCGCCAGTAGTGAATGCTCAGTATCGTATGAGTAACAGAACCGGAAATATTCTCCTTCGGCTCCTACTGAAAAAATAAATCCGCTATTTGTTTTCGCGCCTACTCCAATAAGTGCATACTTCAACCTCACAGTAACCGTAGTTATTGTCATATTAAAATCCCTTTGTTTCAAATAAACCACATCGGGATTGATAGAGATCAGTTTGGCGCTATCACCAATGGGAATATGCAGCCCGGCATTAAAAAGAAATTTCTTCGGCAGATTACTACCTTTTGATTTTTTTATAAAAGACTCATCCGGTTCATTCAGGTGATCAATGGCACCGTTCAAATAAAAATTTTTCATGTACGCCGCCACTCCGATGCCACAATCGAAAAACTTTTTGCTAGAAGGAGGCCGTTCCTCAGTGGTAGGATAAACAAATCCGTACCGAGGATCGATGAGGTCGCCGAAAGTAAGTTTGTCCCAGTCAAACGTCCTGCTTACATAGCCCCCTGTCAATCCCAATCTGAGCACGAGCTTATTTTTTATTTCGAAATGTGCTGCATATGAAATATTGAAACGGCTTGTCTGCAACGTGCGCTCTCAAGCATTATCATACATATAATAGCAACCAAGTCCACCATGAAGTATACGCACCAGTTGGTGATAAGAAGCACAATAGGTATTATAAGATCCGGTCAGGTTCGGCCATTGTAGCCGCAACCCCTCCGATAACACAGGGCTTATGAAACAACCCGTGAGCGCAGGGTTCAGGTAAATAGCGTTTGAATGCGATTGTACAAACTGCGGGTCCTGGGCAAAACAATTTTCGAAAAATACGAACGAAAGGATTAACAGGAATGCCTTGATCATTTAAGTTGAAATTTCATTTATGTCTTGTGGTCGAAGCATAAGCATTAGCCCCCGCTGTACAGGAGCGGGGATGAAGGATCGGCTGGCCAGACTGTGTGTGGTTTCCCTTCAATGTACCTCTGTCTTCTTATATTCTTCCGCAAGTTTTTTCTGTATGTCGCCGGGTACAGGCGCATACTCAGCAAACTTACCTGTGTAGTTACCTCGTCCTTGTGTGATTGAGCGCAGTGAAGTAGAGTAGCGGTCCAGTTCAGCGAGTGGTGTGCGGGCTTTAATTACCTGGTAACCTCCTTTGCTATCCATACCCATAATGATGCTGCGCCGGCCCTGTAAATCGGTTACTACGTCGCCCATCAGTTCTTCCGGAACATTTACTTCTATTTCATAAATCGGCTCGAGGATTTTTGGATCGGCGAGTTGAAAAGCTTCTTTGAATGCCATCATGCCGGCAATTTTAAAGCTGATGTCGTTGCTGTCAACTGCATGCATCTTTCCGTCATACACGATCACGCGTACATCACGCACGAAAGAACCCGTAATCGGACCTTCATGCATTTTTTCCATCACGCCTTTTTGAATGGAAGGAATGAATCGTGCATCAATCACGCCGCCTACAATGCAATTGTAAAAAACAAGTTTGCCGCCCCATTGCAAATCGAAGACTTCTTTGTTGCGCACACTCACGCCTGCAGGTTCAGGCATGCCTTCGTGATATGGTTCAACTTTCATATACACTTCGCCAAACTGGCCTGCGCCACCGCTTTGTTTCCTGTGCTTGTAACTGGCTTGCGACGGTTTCTGAATTGTTTCACGGTATGGAATACGCGGCTTTTCAAAATCTATTTCAAGGTGATATGTTTTTTCAAGGCGCCATTTTGTAATCGCCATGTGTAATTCCCCCTGACAACCGATGATGAGTTGTTTAAGTTCTCGTGCGAATTCATAAGTAAGCGTTGGATCTTCGGAGTGGATTTCACTGAGTACGGTACCAAGTTTTTCATCATCAGCTTTATTCTTTGCGAAGATGGCCGCGCGAAGGCGTGCTTCAGGAAAATGAATGGGATCGAGTTCAATCTCTTTTCCGATGGCGCATAGCGTTTGATTGGTTTGTGTATCTTTTAATTTTAATGTGGCGCCAATGTCGCCTGCAGTAAGTTTAGCAATTGGATTTCGGTTTTTTCCATCCATGATAAAAAGCTGGTTGAGGCGTTCCGTATGTCCTGTCTTGCTGTTAACGAGGTCCATGCCTGTGGCCACTTCTCCGCTCATCACTTTGAAAAAGGTGAGTTTGCCCAGATGTGGTTCGATCAGCGTTTTAAAAACAAACAATACCGCAGGACCTTTCGGATCGCATTTAAGTTCGCTGTCATCCGTTAATTTTTCAGGAAAAAGATCGGTGGCACTGGGCGCTACATTGTCAATGAATCCCATGAGTCGTCCGCTGCCCATGTCTTTTTTTGCAGAGAGACAGAAGACAGGAAATACATCATGGTGGAGCATTCCGAGTTTCAATCCTTCGCGAAGTTCATCTTCATCGAGCGATCCTTTTTCAAAAAACTTCTCCATTAATTTCTCATCATTCTCTGCCGCCTTTTCTACAAGTGCATTGTGAAGTTCATCAGCTTTTTCTTTTTCCTCAGGAGGAATGGGTAGCTTTTGTGGTTTGCCGCCGGTAGCAGGAAATTTATACATCGTCATCTTCAGCAAATCAATGATGGAATCAAAACCATCTCCCTGGTTAACGGGATATTGCATCAATGTAATCGCTTTGCCGAAACGGTGATGCGCCTGTTCAACGGTATTGTCAAAATCACTTTTGTTGTGGTCGAGGTGATTGACTGCAAAGATGATGGGCTTCTGAAATTTCTCTACGTAGTTCCAGATCAGTTCAGTTCCTACTTCCACGCCATTCTCTCCATTTAAAAGCATCACTGCAGTATCGGCAACGCGAAGGGAAGAAATTAATTCGCCGATGAAGTCATCAAGGCCCGGCGTATCAATAATATTTATTTTGTAGTCGCGCCATTCAGTATGCATACTTGTAGCATATACTGAATTACCGCGGTCGTGTTCAATTTCGTGATAATCAGAAACAGTATTTTTTTCCTCTACTGTTCCTCTGCGATTGATAAGTCCGGCTTCGAACAACATGGCTTCTGCGAGCGTTGTCTTGCCGGACTTGCTCGCCCCTACCAGCACCACATTTTTAATGTGTTTGTCATCGTACACTTTCATAGTAGTTGAGTTTTAAATTTAACTGATTAAGAACGCACGGAGATGACATTAAAAAAATCTCCTTTCCGAAGGTAGGAAAGATATAAATACGAGGCAAGAATTATACGGTATTGAGGACAAGGATCAGGAAGCGGGTCAGCGTCCGGCGCTTAAAGGGCCGGCGGCTATAAATCGAATTCCGAAGGGAAAATATTTGGAATTCTTATATCCAAACCGATATAATTATCTTCTGATGAAATTTTCTATTTTTGCGCGCAAATTAAATCACCTATGAAAAAAGTTCTCGCCTTGGCTCTTGTAGTTTTGTTTGCAGCATCAGCTTCTGCACAAAAAAAGAAAGTGTACGCCAAAGTTTTCTATAATGAAATTACAAAGGAAATGGGACCGGTTACTGTTACTATTTCCAGTGCGGTTGCAACTGACGCATACATCAAATTTAAATTTATGGTGAAGAATAATACTGCTGATTTTATTCTGGTTAAAACGGATGACATTATTTTAAAAGCAAACGGAAGAGATATAAAAAATACAGAAAAGGATTTGCTCATCGGTCCGAATGACGACGACTACAGAATTGTTGATATCAAAGGTGGCGATCTCAGGGTTGAGAATTTTACCGTTGAAGTAAAAGGTATTTCACGCGTACCCGCAAAGGCAAAATCAGAAGATGCAGAGAACTTTAAACTGCCGGTTGCAAAAAACGAATTTGAAGCAGGGCCGTTTCATATTCTGCAATTGAAGAATGAAAAGAAAACGGATCTCGTAGCCGTGAAATTCTCCTCCACTTATAATGGAAGTAAAATAGGTATTGTAAATCCGGGGCAGGCTTCTCTGCTTACACCGAAAGGGACGGAGTTTGCAAACATGGGAACCAAGGGACAGCGCAAACCGTTTCTGCTGAAGAAAGGACAAGAAGACACATTCACTTTATACTGGAAGGATATCCCTGTTTCAAATGGTGATATGCAATTTGCAAATATTGAAGTGATATGGAATGATGCTTTTGTTGAAGCAACGCCTGAAAGTGTTCCGGCTGTAACCATTGACGTGGCGATGGATGCGGGGTTGACTGACGGGAAGAACAAGTAATCAGAGAAGGTAATAGGTAATCCCGAAATCTATCGGGAGTAATATTTATATTACCAAGTTTGGCTGTTTCAAATATTACATCTTACATCTAAAATATTACGTTACTTAACCGCGCTTACGTGTCCGATAAAAACTTTTTCTTCTCCGAAAATAGTTGTGAGCCGCACACGCCACACATATACGTCATTTTGTAATTTCCTGTCCGAGATATTTGTATTCGGGATACCATTCCACTGACATGCACCCGGCATTCCATCCTGTTGATAGCGATCCCAGTCGGTGTTAAGTCCGTCCTCATGACAAGTCCATATTAAAATTCCCCACCGGTCGTAAATGGAAATGGTATAATCCCGAATGCCTCTTCCTTTTCCGTAAAACATATCATTGATGTGGTCTCCGTTCGGCGTAAAAGTGTTCGGAATAAAAAAAGAAAAATCAGGAGTCACTTCTACTTTTCTGGTAATCGAATCACGGCAGCCATTTTCGGTTTGTACATATACAGTAACGAGATAAGAATAGTAGGTATTGTTGTCAATGGAAGCCCCGTAAGAATGAGATGGGTTGCTGATGCCGGTTTCAATTTCAGAACCATCGCCAAAGTCCCATTGCCATTCAGCAACGTTCGCAGACCACAGTTCGCGAAAATCAAATGAAGGGATGAGCAGACTTGTAGATGTATCAGGGTTGATGCTGAAATCTGCCGTTGGCAATTCAAACACATCTACATATCGTGGTTTCATCAACGTGTCCTTACAACCAAAACTGGTGGTGGTAATGAGGGTTACATTATATCTTCCCGGAATTTCATAGCAGATATCAGGATTTGCAGAAGTGGATATAGTTGGACGTCCTCCCGCAAAAGTCCATTGCCAGTTGCTGATGTTTCCATCAACAGTAGATGATAAGTCGTTAAAAGTTGCACAGAATGGCGTGCATCCCTGAGCTGAATCAGAAAATTCCGGAACGGGCAAACTGTAAACACGCGCAGGAATCGTAATCGTGTCGTGGCAATTGTGTGCAGTGGTTACTATCAGCTGTACGTCGAAATATCCGGAAGATGAATAGAGGTGATCAGGATTTTGATTCCACGATATTCCGGTGTTGTCGCCAAAATTCCAATTCCAGATATGCAGCGGATCGTCAGCTACAGAAGGATTGCTGAGGTCGGTGAAATGTGTTAGTGTGTTCAGGCAACCAACGGTATTTGTAAAGTTGGCCTGAGGGAATTCCCAAAAATCAACTTCTTCCTGATAGCTGTCCTCGCATCCATTTACTGAAGTGATCGTAAGTCTGACAGGAATAAAATTTCCATTGGGTGTAAACGTGTGACAAGGGTTTTCTGCGTCAGAGAAATTAGTAGCCCCTGATGCAGCATCTCCAAAATTCCAGATCCATCCAACGATCTGACCGGTATTGATGGTAGATAGGTCAGTAAAGCAGGTTGGATCACTTACACATGCTTTGGTAGCGCTAAAGGCCGCAACAGGCAAAGTAAAAAAATCGATATTATGAGAAATTGAATTCACACATCCCATATCGGTAGTAACACGAAATACAACCGGAGCATACGTTGCATCCGGAGTAAAAATGTGACATGGGTTTTGCTGCGTGGAAATATTTGCCGCACCTGAAAGTGTATCGCCAAAATTCCATGACCATAAAACATTTACACCCGATGAAACAGTAGAGAGATCAGTGAAGCAGGTGGTATCTCCCACACATACTTCAACGGCGCTGAATTGTGCAACCGGATTGGGGTTTACAAGGATGTTTCTTGTAGTGGTATCTCTGCAACCAAAACCTGAAACAACTACCAGTGTTGTAATGTAGTTTCCACTTACAGTATAGGTATGCGTTGGAGATTCAACCGAAGAACCATTCCCGTCACCGAAGTTCCACAACCATTGCGAAGGAGATCCTGCAGACAGATTATCAAAAACGGTTGGAGTATGTTCACATACATCATCAGCCGTGAAATTCGCAACAGGGAATGGATGAACAACTACAGTATCGGTGATGGTTGAAGAACATCCGCCCTGAGAAGTAACGGTAAGTGATACGACAAATGAATTTGCCGAAGCATACAAGTGATTCGGATCTGCCAATACTGAATGCTGACCATCACCAAAATTCCAGTTCCATAAAACGATGGGATCATTTCCGACGGGAGTGGAATGATCATTAAATAAAATGCTTTCGCCGATACAAACATTATTCGCTGTAAAAGATGCTGTAGGGGAAGCGCTTGTCGGGATTCCGGAAATGGTGACGGTATCAATACAGCCGGATGCAGCTGTAACAATGAGTGTGGCGGTAAAATTTCCACCGGCATAACTAACCACCGGATTTTGCAGTGTGGAAGATGATGGATTGCCGCCCGGGAAACTCCAGTGCCATGCAATGATTGGCGCTCCACTGGAAGTAGTACTTACGTCATGAAAATTTACAGAGCCGCACAATGGTGTATAAGTAAAATTGGGATTGATGCCCTGTGGCTGTGGAACAAAAATTTCATAAAAGTTGCAGCCTGTAGGGGGTTCTACGGCAACAATAAAAGTATCACCGGGTTGAGGATAAACAATTATGTTTTGTGTGGTTTGTCCGCCGGGAAACCAATGGTAGGTGTAATTGATATTCGGATCATCAGGACCACGGAGTGTATCAGCAACACCATAACAATCGGTGGAAGAGCTTCCCTGTAATATTCCGCAATTAAAATCCCAGTATGACTGAGCGAAATGCGCGCCCCAGATGCAATCAGCATTGGTGATGATGAGCGTTACCGTTTGCCCGACGTAAGATGAGAGGTTAACACCAACTGTAGTCCAGGGTTTATATTTTGCGCCACACGTTCCCTGGTAAAAACCGGGCAATAGCTGGCCGTTGGGTTCAGCAGCTTCATAATGAAAAAAGGCACAAGGGATAGTATCGCCTGCCGGATTTAGCATTACAAATTCTGCATAAGGGCGTTCACCATTCGGATGACCGGCGTCTTCAAGCACCAGCGCATAGGCATAAATAAAATTGGTGTCAGTTACTGCTACGGTTAATGGATAAACCAATTGTTCGGTAACAGATCCAGCCATTTGCGGTTCGCCGAGCTCAATGGATGTGCTTCCAAATCCGGGAGCGACCAATGGCAGCGGAGGATCACCCGGATTAAAGCCGGGGGTACAAATATCCTTTCCCGGTCCGGAGTTCAGATTAAAATTTGGTGCTGTTGGTGATCCCAGCGGACCCCAAAGCGGAGGATTCCCGCTTGAATTATCTCCCACAGCACCATCCCATGCGCCCCAACCGTTTTCTGCACTCATGTCGCTGCATACTGCACAGGTGCCGGGATTGCCCGGACCATTGCGCGCCGTTTGAGCACTGCTCCATTCAACGAGCATCCCTTTGGCCCACATTTGCCGGTGTTGTTCGACTAATTTATTTGTAACGGCAATCGGCAATCCATCGGCCAGCATTCTTTCCCTTAAAACTTTTTCATCGAAATGGGTTGCGCGTTGCTTAACAAAAGTCACGGGGTTTCCTTTTTCAAAAACCTGCTGGGCCTTTCCTATCATGATAAACAGAATGCACAGCGGGAAGAGAAAAAAATATTTTAAGAAAGAAAATTTCATCCGGTGATGAATGCAGTTGGTTAAAAAACGAGCAGTGGTTCTATTGATTCCGGAGTAAGTAAAAACAACATCGTGATCAGCCAATAAAAGTCAGGCCTGAAATCAGAGGTGTTGCGCTTTTACCATTTCCCGGGAGATAAGTTTGAACCACTAAGGACTATAAAATTTTGATCGGTGCAAAATAAATATTGATGTTGGCTATAAACTGAATTTGATAAATAAATTGAATCATTCTTTACCTTTACAATCACAATGGAAGAAGAACAAGATAAGGAGCCCAAAACAAAGGTGAACAATTATGTTCGCTACTCGTCCATGGTTTTTCAGATGGCAGCGTTGATAGGCCTTGGCGTGTGGGGAGGCCGGCAGCTGGATCAATACCTTGGATTGAAATTCCCCGCTTTTACACTGTTGTTTTTATTTGTGGCGATTTTTGGCGGGATGTACTATGCATTGAAGGATCTGATCAGGAAAAAGTGATGGGAATTGTTAGAACGGTTTCAGGAGATTTCATAATCCGCGGGAGTAACCTACGGAAAAGGTTCTCTGAGAAAATTTTAAATCGCTTTTTCAACTCCATTGGGATCAGAACTGATTAGTATACTTTCGCACCTGTTTAAAGATGAAAACATTCCTACTCAAATTATTTCTTTTTTCTGCTGCCCTTGGCATTATTGATTTTGCCTGGAATAAGCTGGTTCCTCAAAATCCAATTCCGCATCCGGAGGCAATCATTGCGATTTTTTTTATCATCACTGCTTTGTTTCATTTCATCATTACCAAAAACAAAGAAGCCCGTCCGCAGGTAATCGTCAGGTATTATATGAGTGGAACCGTTATTCGACTGTTTTTGTACATCATCATTCTATTGCTCTATCGTTTAATTGACAAACCTACATTGGTTCCATTTGCTATTGCATTTGTGCTGCATTATTTTCTGTTCACTGCATTTGAGGTGGTAGCGTTGATGAAGCAGTTTCGTAGTTAATATTTGATTACTGTCCGACTAAATTTAATGAGATTCCTCGCTGCGCTCTGAATGACAGGACTTTTGGAGAGTAAATATCCTTGCAAATACCTGGTAACATTGTCATTCAGAGCGTAGCGATGAATCTTTCAAAGCAAAATTATTTTTAGTCGGACAGTAGTGTTAATATTTGATTACCCCTTCGAATAACTAATATTGTACGAATAAGCGAATTGCGAAAATTGGCACCCGATTCAAATATTTGCAATTAGCCTATTCGTTTCGTCTCCTGCGTTATTCGTTATTCGAAGTGGTAAGGGGGGTAAAGAAGCATTAAAAAAAATCACACTCATCCTATTGTCATTTACGGAGAATGTTTAGTTTTGCGGCCTCAAAATCTAAAAACAATAAAGCGGGTTCATTTTCAGCGCGTTACATAAATGAAGAGCAGGACAAAAAATATAAAAGTAGGCAATAAGCAGTGGGCAGTTGGCAAAGGAGTCCTATTTCAGATTATTTTAGCTTTATTACTTGTATTCTCAAGCTCGATTGCAGTTGCAAATGAGGAGGCGGCAATTGATCAAGCAGAAGATCACACCAATTTAGCTGAAACACATACTGAAAAGGCAGAAAAATTCAGTGCAGGGAAACTGATCATGGGTCACATTGCCGATGCACACGACTGGCATATTTACGGTAGCGAAGAACATCCGGTGTCAATACCACTTCCCATCATTATTTATAGTTCAGGAAAAGGATTCAGTGTTTTTTCGTCAAGTCGTTTTGAGCACGGACATGCCACTTATGAAGGGTATAAATTAGAAGAAGGAAAAATTATTGCAGAAGACGGCTCTTCTTTATATGACCTGTCGATTACAAAAAATGTTTTTGCCATTTTTATATCAGCGGGACTTTTACTTTTCATATTTATCGGAGTTGCTAAAACGTATGCACGTAATCCCGATAAGGCGCCAAGTGGTTTTCAGAATGCCATTGAGCCCATGATTATTTTTGTAAGGGATGATATTGCAAAGGCAGCTATCGGCGAAAAGAATTATGCGAAGTTTATGCCTTATCTGCTCACGATTTTCTTTTTCATCTGGGTGAATAATATCATGGGACTTATTCCGGTTTTTCCGGGAGGCGCAAACGTGACAGGAAATATTGCAGTGCCACTGGTGCTGGCAACATGCACTTTGCTGATCACACTATTTTATGGCAACAAACATTACTGGAGACATATCCTTGCAATGCCGGGCGTGCCGAAAGCAGTTCTTATCATATTGACACCACTTGAAGTTTTAGGAATATTCTTAAAACCTTTCGTGTTGATGATCCGACTATTCGCAAACATACTTGCCGGACACATTGTAGTACTCGTATTCTTCTGTCTCATCTTCGTTGCGGGAGCATCATCAGCAGGAGCCGGTTTAGGCGCCGCTATTCCATCTGTTGCATTTACCATATTCATTAACGGACTTGAATTGCTTGTGGGATTCCTTCAGGCGTTCGTATTTACTTTCCTGTCGGCTATTTATTTCGGAATGGCAACAGCAGAGCCGGAACATCATTAATTTAATCACTCTAATAAATAATAATTATAACTACTATGACTTCTTTATCAATTCTTCTCGATGCATCAATGGCACAGGCAGGTGCAGTAATCGGAGCCGGACTGGCTGCAGTAGGTGCAGGTATCGGCATCGGAAATATCGGCGGCAGCGCATTGGAATCAATGGCCCGTCAGCCTGAAATGAAAGGTGACCTCGTGTCGAACATGTTCGTTGCTGCGGCACTTGTAGAAGGTGTGGCACTTGCAGCTGTCGCTCTTGCGTTCATCGTAGGTCTTGCGTAATTGAAAAAGTTTAGAGTGATGGAGTAAACAGTGATGGGGTTTAACCTGGTCACCTCATTCATCACTTCGTTACTTCATCACTTAATCACAGCATAAAATGAAATTAGTTACCCCTGACATTGGTTTGTTGTTCTGGATGCTCGTGTCATTCGGCATCGTACTTTTTCTTCTGAGAAAGTTTGCCTGGAAACCCATTCTCGCATCTTTGAAGACGCGCGAAGAAAATATTTCCGAAGCACTGAACACTGCGAAAAAAGCAAAGGAAGAAATGGCTATGCTAAAGTCGGATAATGAAAAACTCATTCAGCAGGCGCGCGGCGAACGTGACCAGATGTTGAAAGAAGCCCGCGACACCAAGGATGCCATCATTGCTGAATCGAAAGTGAAAGCACAGGCGGAGGCCAATAAAATTATGGCCGGTGCACGCGAGACGATCAATACCGAAAAGAATGCAGCCATCGCTGACCTCAAAAATCAGGTGGCAAGCATGAGCATTGACATTGCTGAGAAAATTCTTCGTCAGGAATTGAGTAAAGATGAAAAACAAAAATCGCTGATGGAAAACCTGATGCGTGATGTTTCATTGAACTAAAATACAATGGAACGCTGATGATCATGATTGGTTATGATAAAACTCAGCGTTCAATCTTTAGAATAAAATGTTAGAAACAAAAGTTGCCAAACGATACGCCAAATCACTTCTCGATCTTGCAAAAGAAAGAGGAGAACAGGAGGCTATAAATAATGACATGAAGCTCCTTGCAGAAGTGTGCGAGAGCAGTCATGACCTGCGTGTTCTGCTTGGCAGCCCCATTATCAATGGCGATAAAAAGCTGGCGATCCTGAAAAAAGTTTTCGCTGGAAAAATTGCAACGCTGTCGATGAGTTTTTTCGAAATCGTTACGCGTAAAGGACGTGAAGGACAACTGGAGGGGATTGCAAAAGAATATATCCGCATACTGAAAGAGTACAAAGGAATTCAGACGGCGATTGTTACTTCAGCAATCGGGTTGGATGATAAATTGAGAAGCGAAGTTTACACGTTGATCAAGGAAAGCCTGAACAGCGAAATTGAACTGATTGAAAAAGTTAACAAAGACCTCATCGGTGGATTTATTCTCCGCGTAGGTGATAAACAATATGATGCAAGTATATCACGCGATCTCAGACTGATGAAGCAGGAGATGATTGATACATCGTATGTGAGGAAAAACTAAAATACAGTAGACAGTAAACAATAGACAATATGCAAGAAATTTACGCCCAACCAATTGTCTACTGTCTTTTGTCAATTGTATACTCTTGAAAAGAATAATAAACGAATATTAATATTTAATAAAAATGGCTGAAGTAAGACCCGACGAAGTTTCCGCAATACTGAGACAGCAGCTTGCCGGCTTCAAGACAGAAAACGAACTTGAAGAAGTAGGTACCGTACTCCAGGTGGGTGACGGAATTGCACGTATATACGGCTTAACAAAAGTGCAGTCAGGGGAGCTGATTGAATTTGAAACCGGACTCCAAGGTATCGTACTCAATCTTGAAGAAGATAATGTAGGTGCTGTATTGCTGGGTAAATCAAATGACATTAAAGAAGGTGACGTAGTAAAGCGCACCGGAAAAATCGGTTCCATAAATGTGGGCGAGGGAATGTTGGGACGTGTTGTTGATACACTTGGACATCCGATTGACGGAAAAGGCCCGATCACAGGCGATCTTTATGAAATGCCGCTGGAGCGTAAAGCACCCGGTGTAATCTATCGCCAGCCCGTGAATGAGCCGCTGCAAACAGGCCTCAAAGCAATTGACGCGATGATTCCAATTGGCCGCGGACAACGTGAGCTGGTAATCGGTGATCGTCAGACAGGAAAGACAGCGGTATGTATTGATACCATCATCAACCAGAAAGAATTTTTTGAAAAAGGAGAGCCGGTATTTTGCATCTATGTAGCTATCGGGCAAAAAGGTTCTACTGTAGCGCAGATTGTAAAAACGCTGACAGAAAACGGAGCGATGGATTATACAGTAATCGTATCTGCTACTGCTGCTGATCCGGCGCCGATGCAGTTCTTCGCGCCAATGGCCGGAGCCGCTATCGGAGAATTTTTCCGTGATACCGGTCGTCCTGCATTGATCGTTTATGATGACTTGTCTAAACAGGCCGTTGCATACCGTGAAGTATCTCTGTTGCTCCGCCGACCACCGGGACGTGAAGCATATCCGGGTGACGTATTTTATCTTCACTCCAGATTATTGGAGCGTGCTGCGAAAATCAATAACACGGATGAGATCGCAAGGCAGATGAACGACCTTCCTGAATCCATCAAACACATGGTGAAAGGTGGCGGATCACTCACTGCATTGCCGATCATTGAAACACAGGCGGGCGACGTATCAGCATACATTCCGACGAACGTAATTTCCATTACTGACGGACAGATCTTCCTTGAGTCGAATCTGTTTAACTCAGGTGTGCGTCCTGCCATCAACGTAGGTATATCTGTATCACGTGTGGGTGGAAATGCACAGATTAAATCAATGAAGAAGATTGCCGGAACATTGAAACTTGACCAGGCGCAGTACCGCGAGCTGGAAGCGTTTTCAAAATTCGGATCAGACCTTGATGCTTCAACAAAACAAACACTTGAAAAAGGTGTGCGCAACGTGGAAATCCTGAAACAAGGTCAGTACTCACCGATCCCTGTAGAAAAACAAATCGCCATCATTTATCTTGGAACAAAAGGATTGCTGCGTGATGTGCCTGTAAAAAGAATCGGAGAGTTCGAAACAGAATATGTTGCATTGCTTGATGCACAATATCGTCCAACGCTGGATGCGTTAAGAAAAGGAACGTTGGATGACAGTATTACAAGTGTGCTGGAAAAAGTAGCGAGTGAGTTGACGCCGAAGTACAAGAATTAAGTTGGCAGTGGGCAGTGAGCAAGGAACAGCCAAGGAAGAAAGTTGGCAAAGGGAGAGTTGGCAATAGGCAAAGAGCAGGAGGGAAAGACAAGTTGGCAAAAGGGCAGTTGGCAAAGAGCATCCGGGGAATAGCGTTCTGATATTTAATACTTAGTAAAAAAAACCTTAAATCAAGGTTGGTAATACAGTTTGCTAACGGCAAATTGCGCATTGCAAACTGATTTAAGATGGGAACATTTCGTGATCTGGGGGTTTATCAAAAAGCATTCAAGCTTTCAATGGAAATATTTGAGATGACAAAAAATTTTCCGGCAGAAGAGAAGTTTGGATTGATATCACAAATAAGAAGATCCTCTCGATCGGTTTGTTCTAATATTGGTGAAGGTTACAGGAAGAGAATTTATAGGGCGCACTTTGTCAGCAAATCGAGTGACGCTGATATGGAAAATACAGAGAGCAAGTTTGGTTGGATTATTCTTTATCATGCAAGTATATAGTCGAAGATAATTATAAAGAGTTAATGCTAAAGTCGGAAGAAGTTGGCAGGTTGTTGAATCATATGATTCAAAACCCTGAGAAGTACAATGACAACAATAAATAGTTTTTGAATTGACATATTGAAAACGCAATTGGCTGCCAGGTTTGCAAACTGCCCACTGCCAGTTGCCCACTGAAAAAAATGGCAAATCTAAAAGAAGTCCGTATCCGCATCGCATCAGTAATCAGCACACAGCAGATTACGAAGGCGATGAAGATGGTAAGTGCAGCGAAGCTGAGGCGTGCGCAGGAAGCCATTGTGCAGATGCGTCCGTATGCTGCCAAGCTGCGCGATATCATGGAAAATATTTCCGGATCATTAGATAGTAGTTCCGGCGGAGCATATGCAAAAGTTCGTCCTGTAAATAAAGTATTGATTATTGCGGTGAACTCTAACCGTGGATTGTGCGGAGGATTTAATACCAACATCCACAGAGCGGTGAATAAAATGATCCGTGAGGATTATGCTGCGCAGGCAAAAGAAGGAAATGTAAAGGTGCTTGCGATAGGAAAAAAGGCCACAGACTTTTTCAATAAGCAACCCAATGTACTGGCAGGAAATCACAATGACGTTTTCCTGAAACTGAATTTTGAAAATGTTTCTTTGGTCGCAGAGAAGGTAATGAAAGAATTTGCTGCCGGCAATTACGATAAAGTAGAGGTGGTGTATAACCAGTTTAAGAATGCGGCGGTGCAATATGTTATCACGGAACAGGTATTGCCAATAATTCCACCGGCGAAAAAAGCAGGTGATACATCAAAAGGTGTAAACGATTACATCTTCGAACCCAATAAAGAAGACCTTGTTCTTGATCTCATTCCAAAATCAATCAAGATACAATTGTATAAAGCCATTCTCGACTCTCATGCATCAGAGCACGGTGCGCGTATGACAGCGATGAATAAAGCAACAGACAATGCAGGAGAAATTTTGAAAGCATTACGTCTCGAATACAACAAACGCAGACAAGCAGCGATTACAGGAGAGATACTTGAGATAGTTGCGGGAGCTGAGGCGCTGAATGGATAAGCAGCCAGTTGGCAAAAAGCAGTTCGCAAGTCGCAAAAAAACACCGCCTTTTTCAGAGATGAGAGAGGCGTTTTTTTTTGTGTACAGATAAATTTTTGGTTGAGTAGTGTTTTCAGTGATTGATTATTTTTTCTATGGCTTTACTTCACAAAACACTTTCAATCATGAAGAATTATTTTCTTATCCTCTCATCACTTTTTATTTTAAAAGAAGCAACAGCACAATTCGTACACGTCCATTCATCTTCACAACAATCAATGTGCGGCCCGATCGCAGCAGTATGTAACCCAACAAGCGTGAATACAGGAGTAATATTGGGAGTTGGGATAACCTATTTTGGCATGGGGCAAATAAGTAAATCAAGTTCCAATAGTTCAACAGTCGGCTACCAGGATTTTACCTGTTCTGATTCTACTGAATTAAATCAGGGAGATAGTTATCAGGTATCGGCATATACCGGTCAAACATATGCAGAGATGGTCAGGGTCTGGATTGATTTTAATAATGATGGGATGTTTGATTCGACAGAATTAATTTTTGATGACGGACTAATCGTTTACGTTCATGCCGGAATCGTAACCATTCCCTTAACAGGACAACTCGGTGTGCCTTTGCGCATGCGTGTTGGTAGTGAGGTTGAGATGTATCCACCGCCGGATGGCTGCAATGATGTTCAGTACGGGCAGTATGAAGACTACACCGTTTATTTAAATGGACCTACTGATATTCCCGTAATCAATAATATTAATTCGATTTCTGTATCTCCCAATCCATTTCATCAGACAACAACAATAAGCGACAGGAGGCAGCGGCAGAAGGCAACAGAAAAATCTCTATTGAAAATTTTTAATTCGATGGGAGCACTCGTCCATGAAGAAGATATTCCAAATGTTAATTCTTACATCTTACATCGCGATGATTTGAGCGACGGCCTATATTTCTTTGAGCTTCAAAACGAAAACCATGAACTCATCGGCAACGGCAAATTCATTATTGAGTAACAATTTCGTATTTAGTATATTCGTAGTTCTAATTCGTACTTCGGAGGTCATTTCTACCTCAATCCTTACCTGAATTTAGATCCCACTTCACATCCACGTCCCAATTCGCCCGCACCGTTAAATTTTCTTTGTAATAAAAAACAGGCTCCGGCTGTAGGTGCTGCAAATAATTTCCGGAATCCCATTCGTTATTGTTGTTCAGGTCTTCAATCACTTTCAGGCGATAAGATTTCGGATCGAGAAAATCGTAGTTAATGATGGTGTCAGAATAAATGATGGATTCCCGGTAAACAACTTCCTTGTCATCAATGAGCTGCAAAATGAAATTATTTTTGGGGCCGGTTTTTAAATTAATGGCCATGGTGCCATAGTCTCCCGCCGATTTTGTAAGGAATGATAATAACAATGAATCGTTTTTCCATCCAAAAATATCCATAAAGGAAGAAGCGGGAACAGAAACAATATATTTTGTTTTTTCTTTCCGTGGAAAATCTATCACGAGGCTTCTCTTCAATGAATCAGAGAAAAATATTTTTGGGTTAGAAACTGGTAATGAATCTTCAACAACGGAAATTGTTGAAAGGTCGAAGCTGTCAACAGGATGAATAAATATTAACTCAAATGGTTTGTTGGGTTCCAGGGTTGGGACATTCCTCGAAGAAAATTGTGTAGCCAGAACAGGAACTGATTTTGTTTTTCCTTTCAGCTCAAATTGTTTTAGTCTGACGTTGATGGTATCGTTTTCATTGTCGTGCTGTAAAA
The DNA here is from genome assembly GCA_038206355.1 of Bacteroidia bacterium. Classification (GTDB taxonomy): domain Bacteria; phylum Bacteroidota; class Bacteroidia; order AKYH767-A; family 2013-40CM-41-45; genus JAPLDB01. The sequence goes on along the minus strand of JBBRAY010000003.1, from coordinate 71,424 downwards.
TAAAATTCAGTGAATCACTTTCTAAATTGCGGTACCAGAAAACAAGCGTATCGTTCTTCTTCGATGAAATCATTGAATAGTACTGCATCGCTGAAGTATCCGATAAGAAAATAATTTTGTCGTCTTTCAATGGCAAAGTATATGCAACGGTTACATGTCCGGGCTCATCACAATTTGCTTTCAGTAATTGTTGTTTTCTTTTTTCTTTGAACAGGGAGAGATTGACTCCTGTAGCACCTGTTTCAACCGGTCCTGAAAGAAATCCAACGGCTTCATCGTTGTTGTCAAACAGATAGTTGTTGTTGTTGTCCTTTAAAACAAAAATCCTGTAGCTGCCGGGAGAAACATTCTTTACTTCAAAAGAACCTTCGACAGATGTTTTTGCAAAATAATCCGGAAGATTTTTCAATGGAAGAGAATCATCCATGCCTTTATAAAGCATGACATAGATTCCCTTTTCCGTTTTCTTATCAAAAGCAGTTTCAACTTTTCCTGATATCTTCAGGGAATCAATTACATCGCCTGTTGAAAAAACATATTGAAAGTCTTCCACTGCATTCCCTTCCCTGATGTCGGTAATCGAATTCCCAAAGTTCATGGTATAGGTGGTGTTCTGCTGCAGCGTATCGTCAATATGGATACTCAGTGTTTTCTTTTTTACTTTTGTGTCAGGCGAGTATTTAAGCGGAGGCGAAACAACAAACTGCGTGCTAAGGTCTTTCAATGAAATATATTCATCAAAAGTTATGCTGATGCCCTGCCCCGTAAATCCTGTCGAAAAATTTTCGGGAATAGACTTTTTTACAACCGGTGGTGTTACATCTTTTTCGCCACCTGAGGGAGCGACCTGTATTGCACACGATGAAATAATGAGCAGCGATGCGAAAAAGAGTAAACGAAAAAGATTGCTCATCAAATCAGTTTTTCAATGAGTGAAGTAATTTGTTTGAGATATTTTGCATCTGTTTCGTCGAAGTCGGAAAGCCTATCGCTGTCAACGTCAAGTACTCCGGCTATTTTTCCGTTTTTGAAAAAAGGCAAAACAATTTCTGATTTTGATATGCTGCTGCAAGCAATGTGGCCGGGAAAATCATCAACATTTTTTACGATAATGATTTCTTCGCGCTGCCAGCTGGCGCCACAAACGCCTTTACCCAATGCAATTCTTGTACATGCAACAGGCCCCTGGAATGGTCCGAGAACAAGAGTTTCTTCTTTGATTAAATAAACACCGATCCAGAAAAAATTCATTCCATATTTAAGTGCGGCAACAATATTGGCCATATTGGCAATGAAGTCGTTTTCACCCTCCACCAATGCTTCAACCTGTGGAATCAGCAACCTGTACTTTTCTCCTTTGTCTGTGGCTTCGGGAATAATTATGCTTTCGCTCATTGGGAAATTTCAGCAAAGATGGAAAAAATTGTTCTTTACCCCGACTTTGCCCCGACTTTTAAGTCGGGGCAATCATGCACAGGCAATCGTCACAATACTCACTTTCGTCCCGGGGATTTCCAGCAATGCTTCCGCACAGGCAACAAGGGTGGAGCCCGTGGTAATCACATCATCTACCAGCAAAATGTGTTTGCCCGTGATTTGCTCCGGATCAGAAACGGCAAAAACCCGGTCAACATTTTCAAACCTTTCAAAGCGGTGTTTGCGCGTCTGGGTTTGTGTTTCCGAATTTCTCCGGAGTGATTTCGTATCAAAAGTAACCTTCATGGATTTGCTCAGCCCTTCGGCAAAACATTCACTTTGATTGTATCCCCGCTTGCGGAATTTTTTCGGATGTAATGGCACAGGAACAATAACATCAATGGTAGAAAACTCAGGTGATTTTCTTAGGTCATAACCATAGAGCTCCCCGATAAAAACGCCCACGTCTTTTCTTTTTCTGTATTTTAATAAATGGATGAGGTGCTGGACTTTCTCACCTTTGGTAAAAAGGTAATAGGAAGCAGCAGCAGCGACATTCACTTTTCCCCAGAAATGTTTAACGACAGGATTTACTTTTTCAAGATGAAAATTTGTTTTCGGTAGATGAAAGCGACAACCTGTGCAGAGACATTTTTCTCCTGTGTTCAATGGCTTTTCGCACGATGCACATAATTCCGGATACATAAGCCAAAGGAGGTCATCGAACCAAATCTGAAATTGCTGAAGGATAGAATTGATGACAAGCATTGCGAAAAGATAAAGATTGGTCGAATAGTTTTATTAAAGAGAAGCCACAGAACTTGTCCCGACCCGGCAGGATCCGAAGATTGGATATTAAGCCGGGAATTTACTTAATCTTAGTCGCATCTGCCCATCAACACATCCTCAAATCAACACATCAGCACATCAGCATTTCCAACTTTAGAATCTTCTTTTACTATCATCCGCTTCCTGCACCTGAAGCGGTTTTCCTTTAATCTCAAATCCATTCAAAGCAGCAATTGCTTTTTCTCCTTCTTCTTTTTTACTGAATTCAATAAATCCATAGCCCTTCGACTCCCATGTAATTTTATCGTACACAATTTTTGTGTTGACTACTTTGCCGTGCATGGCGAAGAGACTTTCCAGTGCAACTTCATTGATTGAACCTTCAATGTTCCTGACAAATAATTTCATTTTAGAATTTTTGTTTGTTAGCCGAATGAGACGACAAGATTATACTTTTCATTTCAATTGTAGCGATGATATATTATGTTTTTTTTATTGCCTCGTGCTTAAGCCCGGGGCAATAAGATTGCAATTTCTTCTGCAAAATACATATTTACAAGTCCTTTATTTTTCGCTTCTACACGACCACGATATGTGCAATTGAAATTATCCTTTACCAGCAAATAGGTGCTTTCTGAAATATTCACCTTTCCTGTTTCGGCGCTGCTTTCCATGCGGGAGGCAATGTTCACGGTATCTCCCCAAATGTCATAAGCAAATTTCTTTATTCCGACGACCCCGGCGATAACGGGGCCTGAATGAATTCCTATTCTGATTTCAAAGAATGGTAGCCCGGAGAGTTTCCGATTCTCAATATGACCGGTTATAAAATCCCTTATTTCCAGCCCCGCACGAACTGCAGAAACAGCGTGGTCGTCCTTAAATACAGGAAGACCGGCAGCACACATATAGGAGTCGCCAATTGTTTTTATTTTTTCTATACCGTGCTCATCCATTATTCTATCAAACCGGCTGTAACAAAAATTAATTTCATTTACCAGTTCTTCATGTGAAAGCAGCTCGCTTACAAGTGTAAAGTTTTTGAAATCAGTAAAAAGTACGGAGACATTTTCATAATATTTTGGCGATGCTTTTCCATTATCTATAAGTTCCTGCGCAGTTTCACGCGGTAAAATATTCAACAATAAATTTTCACTCTTCAGCTTTTCATGTTTTATTTTATTTTTTTGCATGAATACAATACCTGAGAAGATTACAAAAACGGTAAATCCGAAAATAAATGAATTGCGAACAACTTTTTGTTTCTGAATTTCGGCTGTCTGTATCTCTTTGTCTTTATTCAGTATCTGAATTTCTTTGTCACGCTTTTCAGTTTCAAACAACGTTTGAATTTCTGATATTTTGTCCATACTGATGGCTCCCTGTAAGGAATCCTTTAGCGCAGCATATAGTTTATAGTGAAGGAACGCATCGGATGTTTTTCCAAGGGAATCATACGTTTCAGCCAAACCAAGGTGGGCAGCTTTCTGATCATCTATGCTTTCAATTTCCTCCGCCACCTCCAGACTGTTTTTCATATAGCCCAGTGCAAGTTTAAAGAGTCTTTTTTTCTGGTTCACAAATCCAAGGTTTAATAAAATTCCGGGAACACCCTGCTGGTCCCCGAGTTCATTTTTTCCTGCCAATGATTCATTCAGGTAATAGCCAGCGCTGTCAAAGTTATTCAGGTTCATCCATATGTTTCCTATATTCTGCATGCAATTGAGTTCGCCCTCCCTGTTTTTTAGTTTTCGTTTCAAATCAAGGGCTGTCCGGAAATACTCCAGGGCTTTGTTGTATTTTTCTTTTTCAAAATAAACGGAACCGATATTATTCAGATTGTTGGATTGCTCCAGTAAATTATTCAGTTCAACATTTATTTTTAATGCCTTATCAAAATATTCCAGCGCCCGTTCAGGGTTGCCCTGACGGCGGTAAACATTTCCTATATTATTCAGACTGGATGCTATCCTGGTTTTATTTTGCAACGCTTCGGAAATATTCAACGACTGGCGGTAAAACTTTATGGACTCCGGATAATTGCCCAGTTCGGAATTGATTAATCCCAGGTTGTTGTAAATCCCTGACTGGCCCTCAACGTCACCAAGTTTTATTCTAATGGTTAATGATGATTCAAAGTGTTTTTGTGCTACAGAAAAATTTCCCTGTAAGTATTCAACCACGCCAAGAATATTAAATCCATCACCCTTGCCTTTCTCATAGGAAAGGGTATTGGAAAGGAGCTGACTCTCATTTATGTATTCCCTTGCACTGTCAGGATCCGAGAACTTCAATTCCCAGGCGATCTGATTTAAGATGAGTACCCTTAGCGTGTCGTTGGAACTATTTTTTAATCCGGTCTTTAGAGAGTCAATATTCAATGCAAAAACAAAAGAGCCCGCAATATTGAGCAGACTCATAAGAATGATAATTTTGTTTCTGAAATTTAATTTCATAATGTTAAATGAGGAGACTTTTTCATTTAACCTTTATAAATTGAGAAACCAGAATTTGATTTTCAGTCTCGATTTTAACCTGGTAAACACCGGATGACAAGTCGGAAATATTAAACGATCTTGAAAAATCACCGGCCATTTGTACTCCCAAATTGTACGTTTTGCCGGATGAGCTAATCGTGTTTTGAATATACACTTTTACTTTTCCTTTATTACTCAGATTCGCTTTAACATGAATAGTGGTCGTTGAAGGACTGGGTGAAATTGTAATTTGTCCGGTGATTTTTAAATCATTGCTTCTGATACGATTGATAAGCGATGAGTCATTCAACAATACGATTCCATTATACTGAACACCCATCCAAACATTTCCATGAACCTGATCAGTGGCAATACATTTAATGTTGTTGTTGAATAAAAAATTTGAAGTATTGGCAAATCTCAGTTGAACACTTCCATCATTAACAACAGTACCTTTTTTCTTGGTTGCGGAAATAACTCCACCATTAGCCAGTGAATTGATGTCATTAAACTTATCAGCGATTTCTCCTGTGGACATGTTAAATACAGTCCATGTACCATCATAGCTTGCATATCCGCTATCGGTAGCAAACCATGTTTTATTGTTTTCGACAAAAATACTGTTGATGTGATCATCAGGTAATGCGGAATTTAATGTGGTAAATGGTGTGATTGTTCCGGCATTGAAATACCCCACTCCATTATTTTTAGTGCCAATCCAGAATGCGCCTGAACTGTCGGAGGCCATAAAATTTACCTCATCACCAGGAAGATTTGAGTTTGAAGTTGTAAACGCTGTGCTTACTCCTGTAGTCAGATTATACCGAATGCAACCGCTTGATGAAGACCCGGTCCATAATGAAGGATTCCCTCTGCGTCCGGTTATTGATTGAAAAGAATTCACAGGCAAAGAAGAATTACTTGTATTGTAGGAAATCCAGTTGGTGCCATCGTAGCCGGCTATACCATTGTCTTCGGTGGCCAGCCATAATGTACCTATCGAGTCGAGATACATTCCATTTATACTGTTTGAAGGAATTCCGGAGTTTTGTGTAGTATAATTATTCCATTGCAGTCCGTTGAAATATGCAACGCCTGAATCAGAAAATGAAACCCATGGATTTCCAATGGCGTCAATGATAATATCAGTAACGTTATTGCTTCCGATTGAACTGTTGCCGGTGTGAAAACTCTGAAAGGTAATTCCCTGTGGATTTGAAATTTGATTTTTTACTGTTACGAGAAAGACATCAGCATTTGAAGAAGTCATACTGGTATTTTCAAACATTGCATTTTTATCAAACCATCCTGTTGCGACAGCATTTCCGGAATCGGTGTAAACGATGCCGTAACCTATGTCGTTTACTATTCCGCCATAAATATTGCAATCAATTACATTTCCTGTTGAATCATAAATGGCAGCGAAGACGTCATATGATCCGTTTGAAATATAATCCACGCCTCCAAAATTTGCACTGTCTAAAAATCTTCCGGTGATGAAATAGTTTCCGGACCCATCTAAACTCAGTGCATATATTTCTTCGTCCATTGACCCGCCATCGTGGATGACCCTGATTAGATTACCATTCACATCATATCGCGCAATAAAAATGTCATTGCCGCCGGCACCTGTAAATGTTGACTGATCGAATATAATATTTCCCGAGGTAGTACAATAGCCGCCAACGATAATTTCATTCTGATTGTTTATTCTTATGGCCTGTCCGGCATCAGAGGAAGTTCCACCACCATGATTTTTCCATTGGATGTTACCCGCATCGTCGAAGCAAACGACAAGCACATCATAAGCACCATAGGAAATCATTGTGTCGTTGTCAAAGAAACAGGAATCGTAATAGCTGCCGGTTATATAAATGAAATCATTTGCGTCTGAAGTAATGGAAGTTCCCTCTTCTTCGTTGGCGGGCGTGGGGCCACCAAATGTTTTGACCCACTGTATAGCGCCCGAAGAATTATATTTTGCTACAAAAATATCCTCTGCGCCATGCGAATAGTAATAAGTGCCGTCAAATAAAACGGAATCCGTGAAGGAGCCCGTTACAATTACATTGTTATTGTTATCAATGGTAATGGAGGTCGCACGGTCATTTTGTATACCTCCTGCACTTTTTGCCCACAATATATTTCCTGATGTATCGAGCAAACAAACAAAAATATCTCGCATCCCTTCGGCATACAATGCATTCCCGTCAAAAAATATTGAATCGTTGAATGAACCACAAAGTCCGATACCATTCCCCGACCATGTGATGCCCAGTCCTTCGGCAGTGGAGCCGCCACCCCATTGCTTAGCCCATTCGGCAATTCCTTCAGCATTATATTTGGCAACAAAAACATCGTACGAAAAGGGGAAGGAAGCGGGAACGGCGATGGAGCCATAGGTTCCGTTGTCGAAGCACACTCCGGTAGAATAAATATTTCCGGATAAGTCAGCCGCAATATCATATCCGATATCAAAACCGATTCCACCGGCTTTCTGGGCCCAGTGATTCTGACCAAATAAAAGCGGTCCTGTAAATAAAAAGAAACAGAAGAAAATGTTTTTCATGGAATGTCGGGTTTTTAGAGAGGATAGCAAGTTAGAAATATTTTTTTAAAATAGCCCTCGTGTGCGCAATTCAGGCTTTTATATTTCTGTCAGCGGAGGGAAATCAATAATGACATCATCTTAAATGATGGTTGAAGGACTTACAGTGGTGGAGTACAGATTTATTATAGCACGAACATACAAGCAATATCCCGGGAACAGTACTGTGATATTTCAAACCGCCACGCGCACATTGATATTTAAAAGTTTGCGAATGGCATCTGTGTTAAAGAAGTTGCAAATGATAACGCACTATGCAGATACTGATTGGTTATTCAGCATTGACGAATACAGATATTCTGGAATGGAGTGCAATCGGGGGAATTCATTTCCTGCTCTTATTCGTCAGAGATGCCAAACCCACCCATTTTACTTTTTTATAATCCGGCACCGGATCAGCGCAATCCCGTTTATCAAATCCGGGACTAAGAACGTCTTCCATTTCTGATACAATAATACGAACCACAGCATTCATATGATTGGTAGTAAATGGAGGAATTGGAGTATGAATTTGTTTGTGGTACTGATTATAAAACATAGCCGTATCGGGAGAAATTAAAAAATCATAGTAAGTATAAAATGAAACTCCGGTACTGGCAATTTCAGGCACGATTAATATTTCAGGGAACTGTACATCAGAACAGCCTAATTCATTTGCTTGAGGAACAAGCCATGGATCTATCTCCGGACCCAGATCAATATCTCTTTTAAAAATATATCGTTGGTCGCGGAAGAGAATCCTGCTGTCCCACCAGACATCGCTGTTTCTCTGATTTACAGGTAACCGCAACTGTTTGTGCCGATCCACAATGTCATAAGCCATTTTGCTTTGCTTTTTATGTTCAACGGGATCAAGTTTGGCAATTGCAAATTCAATTTCCTCAGTAGCAATTTCAGCAAATGGACGGGATTCTAAATTATCCAGAATCCGGAGTGCAATTTTTTTACCAATAGTAGTTCCTAAAAAGTTTGAGTACGTATCTTCCGGAGTGAACGCCGACTGCTGATCGCTTCGAGAATGAAATGGGGGATGATAGTGCCAACTTGCTATTTCATGCCATTCAAGACGTTCGAATGCAATTTTCTGAGCCAACTCGACTATGTCATTCGATGATAATGACGACGTATTTTTAAAATGCAATGTCAGATCTCCGGCTTCCGGAGTCAACTCAATTTCATCTGTATCTATATATATTGAAAAAGCGAGATAAACGGTCCAGTCTATTGCGGCGCGTAAATGCGAGAAATCAATGAATCCTCCCCTGCAAGTATAGAGACTACCATTTTTTTCCTTGCTTCCCGGTTGTGAATAGGAGTGGATTCCAAAATTATCAGGATTAATAAATGAAGTAATTGGAAAAACCGGGATTGAAAAATACGAGAGGTTATATCCGAATTGCGCCATTGTATTCCTGGATTTCTTTTGCGGGTTGGTTAATTGGTCCGGATAATAGGAATATAAATGTTGAGTTATTGCTGCATGTCCTGACTCATTTCCACCTGCAAAAGAATAAAAAGATAAAATCAACAGGGAAATGGGTATGGTAAGTTTAAATAACTTCATTAAAAGCTCTATTTTAGAATCAGTTAAAAAAAATGTGCCAAATATGAAATGAAATTCTCAAACTTATTTTTATTTCATTTTTAGCAAAGTAAATCCGATTCCCGCTTATATTCTTTAGGTTTATTAATAACAGGTGATCAAAACAATGCATCCGGTTGTTGTGCCGCATACATAGTGATGCAAACAATTCTCGAAAAATATCAATAGTAAAAATACGGACTTTATTTTTTTTTACTTATTGACTAGAATGGTAGCAACCTCTTAGTTTAAGTATTGGCATATATTTTTCAATAAGTCAGGAAACAAATTCTAAATATTATGAAAAAACAAATTATTTTAATTGCAACATTTATCGCCATTTCCTGTGCGGGAATGAGCCAGACCCTATCACTTGGTCCCAAAGCAGGTGTCAATATTTCGAACCTTACTAACCTCGACAACCTTGAATCAAAGGCAGGAGTTACAGCAGGAGGTTTTCTGATGTACAGCTTTGTTGAACACTTTGGTATTGGGGTGGATCTGCTTTATTCAAATGAAGGTGCTAAGTATGTTTTTGAAGTGAATGATGGTAATAATGAGAGCCGTTACCAATTCAAGGCAGACCTGAATTATTTACGAGTGAATGTTCCATTCACTATTTTTTTTCGTAAGCAGGAAGATGCCGTCCGTCCGAAAATATTTGCAGGACCGGGCATGGCATTTTTACTCTCTGCAAAACATAAATCAGAATTATTGGCATCGACACCTAATTCTGTTACTGCATTTGAAGGAACAAGCGCCGCAACAGATAAATATAATCGATTTGACATTGGAGTATTGGCCGGCCTCGGAATTAATTTTAAGCTGGCGGAGTCTGTGTGGCTTGATTTAGACGCCTCTTATCATGCGGATGCAATTGATATCGTAAAAAACCCTCCTTCCGGTTCTGATCCTGTTCATAATACAGGTTTAGCATTTACGGCAGGTCTCGCTTTTGGATTTTAAAAAACGATAATTGTAAGTAACGGAATACACTGGCCCCAAAAATAATCGCTCATCATAAAGATTATTTTTGGGGTTTTGTTTTAGTGGTTCTTTGGCACACTTATTTTTTCAAATTGATTTATGAAAATGAACATACTTAAAAGGCAGGTCAATCCTGGTCGTATTCTAAAAAAAGAAGAGGCAATAAAACGGATTGAAAAACTTGATCCGAATAATGATAGAAACGCACCTCAAAATCCGATTGTAAAAAGAAGAGGAAAAAAAATGCGGGACGATGGTTTTGAACACCGTACAAGTGAGGAAACGGCGCTTTAAACAAAAATCATTGCGTCACCAAATCTGTGTCAAATTGGAAGGTAGATATCAAACCGGGCCCCTTCATCCGGATTGCCTGTGGCAGTAATAAAGCCTTTATGATTTTGAACAATTTTTTTGCATATGGCAAGGCCTATGCCCGTGCCCGAGTATTCCGTTTTTCCATGCAATCGTTGGAAAAGTTCAAATATTTTATGTGCATATTTTTGTTCGAAACCGATACCATTATCCGCGATAGTTATCCGGTGGTATTTTTTAGTGGCATCACCACCCCGCTGCTTTAGGTCTTCACCTAAAACGATATCAGCAGAAATTTTTATTTGTGGCGACATCGCCGGTTTACTGTATTTAATTGCATTGCTGATAAGATTCGAAAACAATTGCTGAACCTGAACCGGTATTATAGACAGGGTTGGCAATGGTAATGACTCAATATCAGCATTTTTCTCTTTGATATTTTCTTTGAGATTTATTTTTACTTCTTCAAGTAATTCATTGAGATTTGTTTCTGTAAAAATTATTTCAGTCGTATTGGTACGTGAAAAATCAAGAAGCGCATCTATTAAACGCTGCATGCGACTGGCAGCTGAAATAATGCGGTTGAAATAATCTTTTGTTGTTTCAGAGAATGATTCCCCCTCCCTGTCAAGTATCCTTCCGCTAAAACCCTGTATTTTTCGCAAAGGTTCCTGTAGGTCGTGGCTTGCAACATAACTGAAATAAGCAAGTTCCTGATTGGTGCGTTCAAGCTCTTCGTTTTTTTGTTCAAGCGAATAAGTGGCCTGGACAAGTTCTGTGATATCGCGCGTTATGGAAAGCATGCCAAATATTTCACCGTCAGGATTTCGAAGTGGAACTATAAAATGCTCTCCATGCCCTTCTCCAAAAGGGAGCTTTACTTTAGGGGTATGAATTGATTTTCCATTCAGAACTTCTTTAATGGCGCTCATCCATGTTTCGTTATTATTCTGCGGAAAAATTTTTAATACATGCTTGCCAAGTACTTGCTCCTTTGTGAATCCTGAATAATCTTCATATTCTTTATTCCATACAATGATATTTAAATTCTTATCATATCCAATAATCAGATCAGGGCTGCTCTCAACCAGAAGCTCGGCAAATGCCTTTTGGTTCGCGAGGTCTCGGTTGCTTTTAAGCAGCTCTTTGCTAAGCGTACTCTGTTTGACCAGATCAATACGAATCCGATAAAACGAAACAAGTAAAATGGTAACTGCAATCGCAAAAAAAATAAATGCCCACAATGGTGTAATGCTGGTGCGATGGGCTTTTTCAAACTGGTGTTTAGCCAGCAAACCATCTTCAACTTCACTTATCAGATTCATACGGGCGCGTATGCTATCCATTAATATTTTTCCGGCTACAAGTTGCAAGGTAAGAAACTCATACTTCCTATCTTGTCTGCTGCCTATAAAGAGCGCTGTATTAAGATGAGCCAATTGTCTTTTGACCAATTCATTTAACAACTGGATACTTTTCTGTTGTTCAGGATTGTCAGCTGTAAGTGAATCAAGTGCTAAAATATTCTTTTCGTAACGGCTTTGCGCATTAAAATAGGGGGTCAGAAATAATGAATCATGGGTAAGAAGGAAACCGCGCTGACCGTTTTCAGCATCCTTTAGTGCGGAAAAGGATTGTTCAAGCCTTAGTTTGACAAGAGATGTTTGTATTACCTGGTCGGAAGATTTATTCAGGTGTCTAAATTGGATAAACAGTATGTAATAAAACAGCATCAGCAACACGCCGAGACTGGTAAACAACACTGCATTGAGAAAAGCTTTTGAAAATTTCATAATGCCCTTCGGCAAATCCATTAGGGCGAAGTTAATGCATATTCGGAAATTTTTATAACCCTCTGCCAAATCCTTTCACTACAGGATTGCCTTCGTCATCTTTTTCTTCCGGTTCATTTTGTTTATTTTTAGGCTCAGCAATATTATAATCACCTTTATTATTTGCATCGCTTATTTTTCGATCCGGTTCTTCTACCTGTTCTGGCTTGTGCTTAGGCTTACCACCATATGGTTTATCACTTATTGGCTTTTCCGCTTCATTGTAATCTGAGGAACCACTGCTTCCATTTACTGGTTTCGGCACTTCTCCGCTTTCTTTTGAAGGAGCAATACGTGTAGCATCGTTCTCTCTTTCATCTTGCTTTGTCGGATCATTCTTGCTTGGATCATTCGGTTGTTTTGCTCCATGCGCCGATGGGTTTTGTTGATTATTCATTTTTGTCTTTTTCAAAAGTGATAAAAATAAATGCCAATTGGAAAAACTGCCGATATTTTATGTGCCTTAATTTTCGTATACAAGAAATGGAAAAGATTTCTACAATAGTATATTGCATTTATTGCGAACCTTATGTCTTGGTTTTCATTGCATCCTTCAACATAAACTCCAGTTCTTCCTGTGTGCCCGGTTTTAGATAAAATTTTCGAATTCCGCGAAGCAGTAATTCTTCTTCACCCATCTCGCCCTCCAGGGCACTGTACATAATAATAGGTACATGGCTAAGCTCTGAGATCATTTTTATTTCACGTGCAATTTCATAACCATTCATGATTGGCATTTGAACATCAATGAATATGAGATCAGGGAAAGAAGGAAGCATGAATTTGAGTTGAGTGAGCGCATCGTATCCGTTTGCAGCACTCATGCATTTTGCCTCAGGATTAATTCTGTTCAGCGCTTGTCCGAAAAGCAGAACGAAATCCTCATTGTCATCTGCAATAATTACTTTTTGAATCATAAGTCAGAAGAAACAGACGTTTATGTATTTTTATTATTCGTACGTTATCTAATCCGCTTTCTTAGTGGTGGGAGATGAATATAATATTTCTGATTTTGGTTTGCCAACACCGGTGACCTGCCTATTATGTTGTCCGCAAATGTGCACCATTGACTGATGTGCTTCATCAGGGAACGCACATTGAGGATATGCGCAGAGAAGGCAAAATGAATCGGTTGCACAAAACTGATTCCACAAATTTTCCAAATGTATGGTAGCGGCCCGATTCCCTTGTTCCCAAAGGATAGCTACCATCTCTCCGAAAGCGCGTATCTGCCTGTTTTTTTTTCGTACCCGAACAATCAATTGGCTTACAGTTTTCATGAATAGATGCTTGTCTGGCCAGCCATTAACCATAAACTTAGCCAACGTTTCATGGGCGTTGAGTGCCAGATATTGATCATTCACTTTCAGGGTACTGATATTATATCCATCGCTGATGAGGCGATCTTCAAGTGCATTTAGATGTGTAGATGTGGCGATCACAATTATGCCGTCCCCCGCCATTATGCCGCCCCTCACATATTCCTCAAGTAAATCCAGAAAGGCATTTTCATCCTTGTAAATCTGAAGAACGTGATCACTTTGAGCAACCTCTCCCCAAAAAGTTTGAGGGCTACTTTTTTTCCATTCTAATGTTTCTGACATATCAATCCTTTTAGGGAAAAACGTAAAGACATCTTTAAAGGTTTCGGAAATATATACCGGTACTCAACAATGCCTCAAAGCAAAAAATCATGCCTAAATGAATAATATATTAATTAGTGGCACGTAATTTTTTCAAAAAATTAAATTTCAGAGTATGAATCCCATTGAAGAGAAAAAAAATCCTGTAGAGGAAGGTCATCAGAATTTCTGGACAGCTACTACTTTGCCCATTTCCTACCCCAAACTGGGTAAAGATATGGAAGTTGATGTGGTTATTGTAGGAGGTGGAATAGCCGGAGTAAGCGTTGCATATAACCTGAGTAAGTGTGGTAAAAAAGTTGTGCTCGTAGAGGATGGCACCATCGGCAGCGGAGAAACAGGACATACCACAGCGCATCTGGTTACTGCGCTTGACGAACGATATTATGAACTTGAGCGCATTTATGGAAAGGAAGATGCCGGGTTGATTGCAGGTAGCCATAAAGCAGCGATTGCCTTTATTGAAAATACAATTGCTGAGAAAAAGATAAGTTGCCAATTCAAAAGAGTGAGCGGTTATTTATTTCTTCATCCCAGTGATAAAAAAGAATCACTTGATAAAGAATTACATGCGGCTTTAAATGCCGGCCTTAATGTAAAAAAACTGCCTTCCGTTCCGGGGCTCAGGCATTTTGATGGAGCTTGTCTGGAGTTTAAAGATCAGGCAAAATTTCATCCACTGCATTATCTTAAAGGATTATGCGATGCCGCGATTCAAAACGGTGCAGAAATTTATACGGAAACACATGCGAAAGAAATTGACAAGACAGGAATTGTTACAGACGAGGGATTTAAAATAAGTGCAAAGTATGTTGTGGTCGCTACTAATACTCCGGTGAATAATCTGGTTGTAATGCACCTCAAACAGTTTGCGTATCGCACCTATGTGATTGGTGCAACCATAAAAAGGAAATCGGTAAATGAAGCGCTGTGGTGGGATACCGGCGACTTTGAAGTGAATGAGAATATTCCACCCTATCATTATATACGTATCGAACCATTCAACGACCTTTTTGATTTGTTGATTGTAGGAGGAGAAGATCATCCAACGGGTTTGGCAGAATCAGAAGCAATAAACGAAGAGAATCGCTACCATATTTTGGAGGCATGGGCGCGCAGGTATTTTGATCTCGGCACAGTTGTATTTCGCTGGAGCGGACAGGTAATGGAGCCGATGGATGGAATTGCATATATCGGTCGAAATCCCTGGGATGCTGAGAATGTTTTTATTGCTACCGGCGATTCGGGAAATGGAATGACCCACGGAACTATTGCCGGTATCCTTATTTCAGATCTGATTAATGGAAAGGAAAACAAATGGGAATCTATATACAGCCCGTCCCGATTCAGTATTTTCAGGTCGGGGAAAACATTTTTTACTGAGATGGTAGGGGGTATCCGCAAATATTTTGAAACAAACCCTAAGCACCCTGATGCTATATCAGTTAACAGCATAATGAAAAATGATGCAAAAATTATTGAGCTGGAGGGAAAGAAATATGGATGCTATTGCGATGAAGATGAAACGCTTCATTTTGTTAACGCTGAATGTACGCACCTCAAATGCATTGTACGATGGAACGGTGATGAAAAAAGCTGGGATTGCCCTTGTCATGGCAGCCGCTTTACTTACAAAGGCAAAGTGCTGAATGGGCCTGCAAATAAAGAATTGGATTACCATAAAGAAGAATCACCGGTCCGTCGTGAAAATTAGAGGAGTGAGTGGTATAGCCGAAAGAAAAATTTCTATAAATGAATGGGGAATAATAATCCCTAATGTGGATATTTCCACTCTCGATTTCCATTGGCACGAATTTCTTTGCAGACAAAGCAATAAATATTAAAAAAAGATTGCGATGAAATTTAACAAAGCAGGAGAACCGCTCCGGATACTATGCGCGTAGATGGCATGGATCAGCAATTCAGATTACAGACGCTACTCGTAATACAGGAAGCAATAGCATCCATGAAATAAGACATTATCTGAAATAGCGGGAATTGATTTAAAATTACTTCATTTTGTAGTGAAGGGCGTTTTTGTGTTTAATCCCGAGCCTGTCTATGTATGATTGTCCATGTTTTTTCTATTTCACCCCGAAGCAATCATTACAGCATCGTATAATTAATTAGGCCATTTACAATTAATACAAAATGGAAAAGCAGTGTGTAGTCGACATGTTAGGTAGGATAGTTGGGACAAATGTCTGGGGTACTACACACTGCATCTTTTAAACTTCTGGAAACTAATCCGGTGATCTTAAAAAAATATGCCATGATATTAATTAGGATTGTTTTTTAAATAACTAAATAACTTATAAATTTAATTATGAAAGTTGTGCTTCTTCAAAGTTCCGTGCGCGATGGACGCCTTGGCCCGTCAATAGTAGATCTAATAAAACCGTTTCTTGAAAAGAAAAAATGGGACCTCACCATTGTTGATCCGAAGCAATACAAACTGCCATTATTATTTCAGCGTTACTTTGAAATGAAGGAGCCCACGAAAGAATTTCAATACTTGCATACCCTTTTTTCCAAAGCAGATGGTTTTATCCTGATAACCGCTGAATATAATCACAGTATTCCTCCGGCACTTAAAAACCTTCTTGATCATTTTTTTAAGGAATATGCATTCAAGGCATCAGGAATAATATCCTACTCAGATGGTGCTTATGGAGGAGTGCGGGCTGCGGAGCATCTTCGACTGGTGTGTACAAATCTTAATATGCCGCCAATTACTGCACAGCCTGCCATCACTTTTGCCGGACAAAAAAAGTCGCCCGTGCAGAGAAAGCAATTTGCTTCTGTAATGAAAAGCTTCACGAATCAATTTGAATGGTACATGGAAGCATTGCGTGTGCAACGCAAAAAAGGTTTGCCGGGAGAAGACAACAAGTAAGGATTACCTAAGTATCTGCTTCCGGGATTTCTTTTGTTACATTTTCACATGCTAAAGGTTTATCCGCTCCTTTCCATAGGGCAAAAGCAATAAGGTCCGTATTTTAAAAGTGGGAATCTTACGCATCGTTTTTCATAGTAAATGAGGAAAGTCATTCATAGTTGACCATTATAATCGCTTTTCGCTTTCGATTTAGAAGGGGTACGGTGTTTTTAGATAGATCAAATGAATTGATAAAATTAGAAATATGAAAATGAACCCCCACATTCGAATAAAGAAAAAAACGGAAATAAAACAGGGATGTATTTTAATCGCGAAGCCATTCTGGCTGGATGAAAGCTATCAGCGTTCAGTAATACTTCTCATTGCACACAATGAAGAAGGCAGTACCGGGATCATAATAAATAAAATGAGCAACCTTTCGGTGAATGAGGCATTAACTGAGCTTGATCACCACGCTCCATTATATTATGGAGGACCGGTTAGTAAAAAAATAATTTCATACATACACAGCAAACCAAACCTTCCCGATACCTTATATCTCGGAAATAATTTATTCTGGGGCGGAAATTATGACGCATTGGTCGGGATGATTGCATCTGGCGAAATGAATCCTGATGACTTTCGCTTTAGCGCCGGCTTCGTTCAATGGTCTCCGGGTGAACTAAAAAACGAAGTGAAAGATGACAAATGGTGGGTTAGCGAACTTACTCCCAAAGAACTCTTCCTGCAACCAGCAGAAGATTTGTGGGGCGATAAGTTGGTGGAAGATGAGCACGTTTATGGTTTGCTAAGCCCGTACCCGGATCCCTCATTGAATTAGGGAGCAAAGTATAATGTAAGGAATTGAAACTACTGGCATGCAATTTTATTATTTGAGAATAACAATTTATTAATCCTGTTCCAATGAAAAAGAAAACAGCTTCTACGCATCGCATTAAAGTACGCCTCGATGAGAAAACCAATGTAATTCTAAACAGACTTTCGTCTTTAAAAGTGTGGAAGGCCCGCTACCCGTTCGCTAAGATTATTCACTGAATTTTAAAATCGTTCGCCAACCAATGTTAATTGAAAATATATTTATTTACCTGAGCTACTTATCTCTAATCGCTTTGGTTATCGGTTTCACATTATCAATTGGTTTTGTTTTGTGTGAGTACCTGCTCTTCTCAAATTCATTCGGGTTAAAATTTATTAGCTTCCTCCATCATATAAACCGGCTGCTTAGTCACAGGTAGTTATTGCGTGAACTAAAACGGAGGGATTTAGAAAATGCAATTTCAAAAAATCTTATTGCAGTACAAAACACCACCCATTCAATGAATGCTGCCGGAGCAGGCCTTCAATGACGATAAATTGGGTTCTGAACGCCCGGAGTTTTCGTAATATAAAGTATTCTTCACATTCGTTTTTATGATCAGTTTTTTAAAATGCCAAAATCTTTTTTTGGTTGTGATTAATTTAAAATCTTATTGGTCCTGACGAATAATTTCCACATAAATCGTGAAAGTGGGGAACCCAAAATCAATTTTCTGCATATTCTTTTTGTTTCACTGTCTGAGAGATTTCTGGCACGCTTTTCCAAAAGGCTTCAGCACAACAAATATTATCAATCTAACATTTATAAAACCCTTGCTCTATGAACCTGTTCCTAAATCCCTCAGTAAACGAACTACACACTCTTGTTAAGAATGCTCCGGTCAATAAAGACATTCATGATGTTGTAATTGACTATGACGGCGAAGTTCTGATAGATCCGCAGATTGGGCAGCCTGATCTGGACCTGAATAAATTCAAATTTCGTGTGCAGCTTACTGAATTTTCCAAACGTGCATTGTCAAAGGGAAGCAATGGCCTGAAATATCTCCACAATAATCTTCTGAATGCGTGGAACGGAAATCACGATCAACGGGGATCCTCCTTCGCATAATCATTTTTGTCAGACGTTAATATTACTGCAGGTAAGCTGAAGGGCATACCTCCATTTTTAATTAATCCGTTTCAAATGATTAATAAGGAAGAATGCATTTTACACATATGAGAAAACCCAATGACGATTGTCATTCGGGCGCGCAGTATTCAAGTCCAAATTGAATGCAATAGGAAAAACTTTTGCATGGTACAACGAGGATTTGCCTGTAACAGGATCTCATACTTATTCAAGCGGATATTATAGAGAGAGAAACAAGCCAACCCCATGTTTTTCTAATGTTGCGGATTCAAGAAACAAACGCTGTGCGAATTTTCCGGCCAGTAATAGCTCTCTTGAAGCAGTTGCTTGCATATCGTCAAACCTTATTCATATACTATTGGAACGCTACTACAAGGTGATCAATGGTTGCAACAAAACTGCTCCAATCTGCAATCTGATTACCTGGTGCAAGACTCACAATTCGGTATTCGTAGTTTATTTTGACGAAGACAACGGAACTACAGTAAATGGTATTCCTGTCGTAGCAGTATTTCAGCATGTTAAAATCGAATTACCAGAGCACTACCTATTGTGATCATTATTATCTAGGAATGGCGCTACTCAAAATGCCAATAGGAATTCCCTAAATGATATTTTGATTGCCGGAATTAATCTCCTGAATTTAAATTAAACAGAGTATTGCGAAATAAATTTTGAATTACCGGTAAAATCCAGATTAAGAATCCACTCAAGTTTCGTGCGGAGTTGATTGAATTCATTTGGTTTGGAAAGAAATACTTCTGCTCCTAACTGATGGGTGAGTTCCGCATCTTTCGCGTCGTTAGAAGTAGTAAAGATCACAACAGGAATTTTTCTTAACCGGATTTCATTCTTTAGATGACTCAGGCATTCAAACCCATTCATAAACGGCATGTTAAGATCGAGAAAAAGTAATTGTGGAAGATTTTCAAGATTTTTCAATAACTCAAGTGCATCCCTTCCATTATTAGCAATCATGCATTTGATGTTCGCATCAATTTCCTTAAGCGCATCAGTAAAAAATAACTGATCATCCACGTCATCATCAATAAGAAAAATATTTTTTGTAAGCCCCATAAATCGTGTTGTTATGCAAAGATATAGTAATATTAATTTGAAGCAAGGCGCTTCTGTCTTTCTGTTTTTTAGAAATCACCGTGCCAAATGACAAGGCATAGTTTTCCCACTAAGGAAACAGGAAAAGAGAGTCGGAGATAGCAAACTCCTGATTCTTGTCTTTATTTTATGTGGCCTTTTTCCATAACAGGAAAATATTTCCACAATTGAAATATTTCTTCATTATCAGAAAAAAATAATCCATGCATCTGTAACTTTGTCATTACAATCAGAAAGATCAAATGAAGAAGTCCGATGAAGGAAATAAAGATTTTAAAGAATTGCAGCAACAAGCTGACCTCTCTGCAATGTTTGGGAAGCAACAGTTCTTCAATCCCTACGTTTACTATTACAAACTCTACTTTAAATTCCCCCACCGGCATTGGTTGAAGGATGTAAATAAGCAGAAATTAATCAACCTGCTCGCTGAGAAATTTAACCTTTCCGAAAGCACTGTTTTTGAAACACATATTCATTCCATCATCAATAAAAAATCTTCTCCCGGAGTGAGTGCTTATATTCTTAAAAAGGAACTGATGCTTTGTTTTCCTCCCTGGGAGTTTGGCAGTTCAAATGACGTTCAGCTTTATTATTCCGATACAGTTTCAAAGGAATTATTGCAATCTGTGCTTGACATGATTAAGGACTGTTACATGATTAATGAAATTGAAAAGCGCGAAGTGCGATTGCTTATGCAGAATGAGGATAAGCACCTTGATTTTTGTACAATGACAATGCATACACCTCCTCACGATTTGCAGTTATATTACAATGATGACTTGTTGCCGATGAATGAAATGCTGCTCAATCGAATGAATAAGAATGATGATAAGGGTTTGGTAATATTTTATGGGAAGCCCGGCACCGGAAAAACGTCCTACATCCGTTATCTGTCTTCGCATATTGACAAACAAAAATTATTTGTGCCGGCAAGCTTATCAAAAAAGATTGGCAGTCCTGAATTTCTCACACTATTAAATGAATACCGAAACTCTATCCTCATTATTGAAGATGCTGATTCATTTCTCAAAAAAAGAAGCAACGATGATGATCATGTTATTGCAAACCTCTTGAATCTTTCCGATGGATTGCTTTCCGACTTTTTTCATATTCAGATAGTCTGCACATTCAATAGTGATGTCTCCCTTGTTGACCCCGCATTGTTGCGTAAAGGAAGATTAATTGCAAAATATAATTTTAAAGAATTGTCGCTGGAAAAAACCAGTCAACTTTGTCGTTCACTGGGCTATAAATTTATTCCGGAGCATGAAATGATACTGGCAGATATCCTTCATCTCGAAGAGGTTGTATTCCAGCCGGATTTTCAAAAGCGCGGAATTATCGGGTTTAAATAATTTGATCAGTTCGATGTTATGTCTCCTTGATTGATCGGTACTGCTACTTCCGCAATGGCGGCTTCTTTCATTTTGGCGGATTTTGTTCGGACGTTATAAAAAATAGTGATTTGAATTTTTGAATGGGTAGCTGACTGTACCACAGAGTAGATGATGTTTTTCGAATGATCGTGCAGGAATTGATTGACCTCGAGTTCGACTTTTACGAAATCATCACCGGAAAATATTTTGCATTGAAGCATAAGCCAGGTTTATTTTTCTGAAACAAATTTTTTTTCTGTAATTTAAATACCTTCTTTTTTTGGTGGAAACGACTTTGGTGTGTCAATTGGGAGCGGCAGATGCTTAAATTCCGGATCATCTGTATTGATGGTGTCAATTAAAGCTCCCCCCTGAAGTTTTGGCTCATATTGAATAGTATCCCGTTTGTGCTGCTCCGGAATGAGGGTGTCATTTACCGGAGACAACTGCGCCAAACAAGAGATCGAAATAGAAAGTAAAAGGAAGACAACAATTATCGTTTTCATAGGATTGCTTTTTTTGATGTTATAATATTTGTGTGCCAATTGATTTCTCTGGCATACTATTTTAAGTAAAAGGGATACTTACAGAAATAATTTCAAAACCAATGAAAGAAAAAGAAAAAATCCTTCATGATGTTTTGCTTCAGAAAAATGACATTATCATCATGCAATCAAGGCGAATTTCTATCCTGGAAGAGAAGCTGACGGAAATTCGTCACAAGTATTTCCAACTGAAATATGATGGAGAAAAGATGGGGGGGCATTCTCTGGTTCTCAAATGAGAAGGAATCAGTAAAAAAATAATTTTACCCAACCCGGGGAAAACACGCTACGATTTTATTCCGTGCGAGTGCCTTTCTTCAAAATGAGTTTGTGTTCAAAGTTTGTATTGGTTAGTAGTATAACTGCAAGTTGCTAAACCTTCTTGCAGTTATTTTTTCTTTTATGAGGCCGCCCCTCACTTAAAGTGTGAGGACTGATGAAAATTAAATAAATAAAAATTGAAATAAACTCCACATCCTCTTGGCCGGAGTTCACATTACTTTATTTGTAAGCTTTTTTAAAATCGCAACAAAAAAATCCGGATACCCGAGGGAGTTGTGATGTTATAAATGAAAGCAAATGGGATTCAATTCTTTAAAATGCTTTCATTGAAATGTGAACGCTAAGCCACTTAGAAATATTTTAGGAGTGTGTTGGTAATCCATTGATACCTGACTATATTTCAGGAAATTTAAACCAGCCGTCACAGCCATTGCTGTGTATGGGTTTTTTTTGAAAACTTAGCCATTCAGTTTTATTTTTTTGGTGGATCTTTATATTTGCGGTCATCCAATGGCAAAGTATCCTGTTTTCTGCGGTTAATATCATTTTGAGATGAAGATTCCTCGTAAATTTTATTTTTGAAATCAACCGAGTCCGACGGCTGCTTATGATTTAAAGTATCCTTTTTGTGAACCGGGTTTTGTGCAAATAGATTTACCACAACAAAACCTGCTATTACACATGCGCTTATCTTTTTCATTACTTTTTAAATTGGTATATAATTATGTAATGTAAATGTGTGCCAACCAAACTTGACATAAAATAAAATAAAATAATTGTTAACCATGAAGAACTCTAAATTGAAATCAGCTGGCGGCTTTGAAAAATTTGCATCCACAATAACTCAAAAAACGGGGAGTACCGCTGCGTTTATTATTGCCTTGCTTATTGTTATTGTATGGCTGGTTGCCGGACCGTTATTTCATTATTCAGATACCTGGCAATTGGTGATAAATACGGGTACTACAATCGTGACTTTTCTAATGGTTTTCTTAATTCAAAAAACACAGAATAAGGATTCCTTGGCAATTCAGCTTAAGCTGAATGAACTTGTTGCCTGTAATGATAAAGCAAGTAATAGATTAATAGATATAGAAGATTTTTCGGAGGATGAATTACGAACGCTGCAGAAATATTCACAGAAACTGGCGCTATTGACAAAAAAGGAAAGAGAAATTCATCAGTCGCATTCGCTGGATGAAGCTGAAGCTCAGCACAAGAAAAAAATGAGACATTTCAAAAAGAAGAATTAATATTTAAACGTTGCGGAATTTCCCCATAATTGAAAATTAATGGGGGATTAGAATACTGTTTTTACACCATTTTCCCTGGATTTGAGTGGCAGGCTATTTTCTGTTATTGTAAAACATTAATTATTTAAAATAAATTATTATGAGAAGTCTTCTTTATACCGTTGCAGTATTGCTCATTATTTTTTGGGCAATTGGTTTCTTTGCGTATAGCGCCGGAGCCCTGATTCATTTACTACTCGTGATTGCATTAATTTCAATATTACTAAACGCAATTCGCGGAACGGATAAATCGTGAGTGGCCGGGATTTATTATAATCACTGTGTTTCAGAATGAAGCGATGTCTCGTTTGCTTTGTACTCGCTATATTATTTGCGGATGAAAGTGTAAATGCACAGAAAGCAGAAAAGGATTCTCTGAAAATTTATCGCAAGCTGGAAAGCATTTCTAAAAAACACAAGATTACAGGGATATTGTATAACGCCATTTTTAATTTAAATGGAGTTGCCTCAGGCGATAGTGTAATTCGAAATCAAAAATCGTTCGAAGTTTACAATGGAAAGATAGTGCGCAATATCATTGTTGAAACCTATGATCCGTTTGGATACAATCTCCGTGATTCGTCGGCTAAACCACGCAGTTTTATACAAAAGGGTGGCAACTTTCTTCACAACCGTTCATCAGAGCTCACGATAAGAAACCAATTGCTCATCAAGAGAAATAAACCATTCGATGCGCTGAAGTTTAAGGAATCGGAACGTTTATTACGTCAATCAGCGTACGTTCAGGATGTAATCAAAGAAGTAGTTTCTGTGGCGGGAACTGACAGCGTGGATGTCATTTTCCGGGAACAGGATTTATGGTCTATCAAAGCTGGTGTCGCTGTTACGGCAACAAAACAAACGTTGCTTGTTAGCGATCTGAATTTTCTCGGCTTGTCTCATCAATTGGAGGCTGGATTTTATCATTTTAATGAGGGGCAGAAATTTTTGGCGCAGGGAAGCTATTCCATTCCTTATTTACTCAACACATATATCACAACCAAAGCATTTTATTCTACTTCAAACGAATTCTATGTTAACGGTGTCAGCATCCAGCGCCCCTTTTATTCGTCACTTACAAAATGGGCCGGCGGAGTTGATTACATATTCCATGGCCTTACGGATTCAGTTAGGCTTGCAGAGTCATCTTCTGAAGCATATCAAATTCGCTATCGTGATCTTGATGTGTGGGGAGGAAGAAGTTTTTCTATACAAGCAAATAAAAATGATGAGGTCAGAACCACAAAGCTGATAACTACTGCGCGCGTACTTGACAGAAGGTATTCAGCGGTTCCACCACCGGGTGTTGATTCAATGAATCTATATAACACCTCACAATTTTATCTTGGCGCAATTGGAATATCAAGCCGTACTTATTACCGTGACTCATACATCTACCGCTATGGCGTTCCTGAAGACGTACCCTCGGGAAGAATGGCACAAATAATTTTCGGGTACGAGGATGGATTAAAGACAGGAAGAGTTTACGCAGGTGCTCAGGCGGGGTACGGGGATCATTTCTTTCAGTTCGGATATCTCTCCACTTTTTTAGGATATGGAACATATCTTCGAAATGGTAAATCAGAGCAATCAGTAATCAATACATCGCTCGGTTATTTTTCCGATCTTTTGCACTTGGGAAGTTGGGGATTCCGGCAATTTGTAAAAAGTCAGCTTGTGTACGGCCTTTATCGCAAAGCCGGTGAATCAATTAATATCAACAACGAGAATGGTATAAAGGGATTCGAAAGTGAGACATTGCAAGGCACAAACAAAATTGTTTTGGCGCTGCAAACTCATCTCTATCTTCCCTATAGTGTAATCGGATTTCATTTTGCTCCTTTTATCTTTTGCAATTTAGCAATGATTGGAAATGATAAAACATCCATATTTAAAGGGCAAATTTATCAGGGTTATGGGATAGGTCTTTTGATAAAGAATGAACTGCTTGCCATCAATACATTTCAGATTTCTTTTGGATTTTATCCATTTATACCTGATGCGGGGAGTGGGATTTCAAAATTTAATCCTCTTAAAACCTACAACTTTACATTCAGAGATTTTGAAATTGCAAAACCGGGACCGGTGATCTATGAATAGAGGTTGTGTCAGAAAACAAATGGTGTTTTACAGACCAAAATCAAAAATTATTTGGAGAAATACTGTGAAAATAAAGGTCTGATTCTTGCGCTTCTAATGTCTATCAAAAAAATATTTTAGAATGAAAAAGACAAAATTAATTTTAATCCATCTGGTGATAATGGGATTATTTCTCGGCATAGCCAATATAGAAAAAGTACAGGCACAGACATCTGTAAGTTTTCAATTCTTCTATGATGAGTTGTCGCCATATGGAAGTTGGATTTCATACCCACAATATGGGTATGCGTGGGTTCCGTCAGCAGGAGTTGGTTTCAGGCCGTACCTTTCCAACGGACACTGGGTTTTTACTGAAGAAGGTTGGATGTGGGTGTCATATTATAATTGGGGTTGGGCACCGTTTCACTATGGTTCCTGGGTATCAGATCCTGAGTTGGGTTGGGTTTGGGTACCGGGATATGATTGGGCTCCCGCATGGGTAACATGGGGCAGTTATAACGGTTATTATGGATGGGCTCCTGTTCAACCGGGATTCAGGATAAATATTTCAGGTTATCATCCACCAATTGATTACTGGTGTTTTATGCATCCGCATCACATTACCGCATCACATTATACCGATCATTTTTATGTGGCACATGGCAGGCGGATCAATCTTGGCAATAATACACCTGTCATTAACAACGTCGGTAATATTACAGTGGTTAATAACCTTACGAAGCGGAACAATGCTGCATTTAATGCCGGGCCAAGGCGGGTTGATTTTGAAAATACAGCGAAGATGAAATTGCAGCCCTTGTCAATTCGAGAAACCGCTAAGCCTGCAAAGATGAGCGAGGAAGGAAATGCGGTTTCCATCTATCGTCCGAAGGTCGCACAAAAGAATCTGACCACAGAAAAACCCCGACACGTTGCTGCTGCCGGAGAATTGAAACGCAACGGAACTTCAAAAGATAACACAGTAAAGAGAGAGAAGATAGCCCCTGTCAGTTCTCATACAGAATCAGTTGAAAGAAAGGAGCAAACTCCAAAGGTGAATAATTCTACTCCGCCCTCCCGGCATGTAAAGGGATCTGAGCAGGAAATCAAATCCAATAAAGTTGAAAGGAATAAACATCAGCGAGTGGAACCATTAGGGAAGCCTGAGCAACCCGTGCCTCATAAAAAACAGAATGTTTCACCTGAAAAACCTGAGCAGGGCAATGCGATCCACCGTCAGGATAGAAAGCAACCGGTAAAACCAGCAACGGTTCCACAGCAATCACAAAAGCATCAGAAAAAATAAAAGGATTTCAACCACAAACAGAATGGTCGCAAATACCATATCATGAGTTTGAAAATCATTTCTATCCATTAATAATTTCTCCGCCATTGGGGTGTAGGAATTGTCCTGTTATATAAGACGACTCATTGCCGGCGAGAAATAAATAACAGGGCGCAACTTCATGCGGTTCACCCGGACGCCTGAGCGGAACATC
Organism: Bacteroidia bacterium; assembly: GCA_038206355.1. GTDB lineage: Bacteria > Bacteroidota > Bacteroidia > AKYH767-A > 2013-40CM-41-45 > JAPLDB01. The sequence continues at coordinate 44,742 of JBBRAY010000003.1, read as the reverse complement.
ATTGCCGAATTTTGAAACCTCTTTTGCGCTGAAGCTTGCAGGGATAAGAGGTGTCCATATCGGACCCGGAGCTACTCCGTTTACACGAATTCCCTTCCCGGCCAGAGATGAAGACAATGAACGGGTGAAGGAAACGATCGCTCCTTTGGTTGCTACGTAATCAATCAGGTGTGCACTGCCTCTGTAAGCGGTAACTGATGAGGTATTGATAATGGTGCTTCCTTTTTTCATAAAGGGAAGTACGGCCTTTGTAAGATAAAACATGGAGAACACATTCGTTCGAAAAGTTTTTTCAATCTGAGATTCAGATATTCTTTGTATGTCGTCAGCCGGAAAATGGATGCCGGCATTATTTACCAATACATCAACCCTTCCAAATTCTTTTACGACTCGCTTTACAGCTTTTATACAATTCTTTTCTTTTTGAATATCGCAGCGAATCATCATACATGAAATTCCGGTTCTTTCTTCAATCACACGTCGGGTCTCCTTTGCATCAGCAGTTTCATTAAGATATAGAATTGCAATCCGCGCCCCATGTTCAGCAAACAAAACAGCTACCGCTCTCCCTATGCCACTGTCACCGCCTGTGATAATGGCAACTTTGTTAAGCAATTTCTTTTTGGATAAAATGGAAGGATTGAAAAATTGTGGACGCGGTTTCATTTTCCACTCCAGGCCCAGCTCCCTCCTTGAAATTTACTCTCCAAAAGCCCTGTCATTCCGAGCGCAGCGAGGAATCTCATAAATTTTAGTCGGACAGTAATGAAATAAAATTCTATTCCGTTTTCCATTGGGGAACTACAACTACAAGGTGTGCAATGTGTTCAACATTACATTTACTTAAATCACCATTTTTCATTGGGTACATTTTTTTCATTTGGTATTGGTAATCTATAACGCTAATAAATTAATCATGAAAAAAATTTATCTCTCATTATTAAGTATTGCGCTTGCCTTTCCATTATTGGCAAATACTTATACCGTTAACGTTTCCAATTATTCATTTGCTCCTGATAACTTTAATGTTTATGTGGGAGATACTATTGTGTGGTCAAGGGTAAACGGAAGCCATACGACCACCTCTACACTTGTGCCGGGTGGAGCATTACCATGGGATGCCCCACTGGATGAGAATAATGAAATATTTATGTATGCAGTCCTGGTAGGTGGAATTTATGATTATCAGTGTACTCCTCATTACCAATCAGGAATGGTTGGGCATTTTACTGCATTGGAAACCTCAGGGATTGAAGATAGCGAATCCGGAATTTATCTCAATATCAGATCCAATCCAATAATCGATCAGCTTCATGTTGATCTGTTTACCCGCAAAAGCGACTTTTACACCATGACACTGAGTGATATTACAGGTAGAGAAGTGAGGTTTTTACTCAATGATGAGCAATCTGTTGGTGAACATCATTACGCGTACAATGTGGGTGATCTTGCAAAAGGAATATATCTGCTGAAGTTTAGTTCAAGTGAAACGGATGTGGTACGCAAAGTTATAATTGATTGATGATGGTTGTAGTTCTGTAAAAAGATCCTGCCGCGACACCTCACGGCAGGATCTTTTTAATTTAAAATAATATCCGGGCTATTTTAACTGTATCGTGAATGATATTGATTTCCCAGAACTGTTTTTTGTTTGAACCTAATCGGTTTTTTAAAAGTTTGTGAAGTTTGCAATTGGTTGTTTTGAAAACGCAGGTATATTTATTTTATTGATATTGTTTTGGAAGAATACCCTGAATTCCTGAACCGGATTAATTCGATAGTAATTAATCCGGGGAATCAATCTTTCAGTAGAGCCTAAGAATGGTTTTCACCTAACCTCAAAATACTCGTGTAAAAAAACAAGAACCATGTTAATTCGAATCGGTTATCGGTTCATTATTTGACGATTGTGATGTTAGCTCCTTTACCTTTTTTACAAGGTCGTTACTACTGAACGGCTTATGCATAATGAAATCAGCTTTATTGATGGTAGCATTCAGTACGTCTTCACTCATTCCTGTTATCATAATTACCGGTGTATTTGAAGTGGCTTTTATGCTATCAACAAGTTCGAAGCCGCCTTCATATGGAATCATAACATCGCTGATAATTAAATCCCATTTATTATATCGGATTTGTTTTGAAGCGTCGGCAATATTGGAAACGGCCGTTACTTCATATCCGTTTCTCGTAAGTGCTTTGCTTACCATTTCGAGAATATCATTTTCGTCATCAATTACCAGTACCTTCATTTTTATAGACATTGGTTTTTCATTTAAAGGTTTAAGCCAATTGCAAATTTTGTTCCCCTTTTAAGCTCGGACTCCACATCAATTGTTCCCCCATGACTTTGAATTATATTATGTGCTGTTGCGAGTCCAAGGCCCATTCCTCCCTCCTTCATAGTGAAGTAGGGCTCGAAAAGTTTACCTACATGTTCAGGTGCAATGCCATGTCCGTTGTCTTCAATTTCGATAAAACATCTCTCTCCGGTTTTACGCGCAGTTATTTTTATCACCCCGCCATTTTCCGAAACGGCTTCAACAGCATTGAGAATAATATTGAGCAAAGCTGTTTTTATTTTCGCTTCATCTACGCTGACTTCACATAGCTCATCCGAAATAAATTTTTCAACTTTAACATTCTTCAGGGTGATGCGATCAATCACCATGGCAAGCGTATCATCAATTATTTTGTTTATACCATGTTTATCGGTTGTAACTTCTGCAGGCCGCGAGGAAAGTAAAAGTTCATTGATCAGATCACTTATTCTTCGCGTATTTCTTTTTATCATTCCAAAATACGTTGCAAACTCCGGATTTGCTGCTTCGTATTCCAATTGCTCAACAGTAAGGTTAATGTTGGTAAGTGGGTTGCGTATTTCATGCGCAAGCATCCGCGCAACTCTACCGGTCATGGCAAGTTTTTCGACAACAACCAGATCGCGTTCTGCTTTTTTTCTGTGTGTGATATCATGAACGACTCCAAATATGTAAAAAGTACCAAGTTGATTGCGTTGTATTGAAGCAGAGATCAGGCAAAACACTTTCTCTCCCGCTTTATTTTTAAGGATGATCTCATAATTTGAAACAGAGCCGGAGTATTTCAAGGCCTTCAGGAATATTTCCCGGTCTGCTGTGTTAGTATAGAGTTGCTGCACAGGAATTTTTAGTAACTCCTCTTTTGCATAGCCCAATATCCGTTTGGCAGAAGCATTTACGTCAATAAAATTTCCATCCTCATCGGTGATGTAAATCATGTCACGACTTGATTCAAAAATGTTCCGGTATTTTTCTTCACTGGCTAATAACGCGTGAAGATTTTCTGCCCGTTCAATTGCATATCGAATACTCCGTTCGAGCTTCTCAGCATTTATTTCTGTCTTCACCAGGAAATCGGAAGCGCCCAATTCCATAGCTTCTACGTCAATCTGATGACTACCTTTTCCCGTCAAAAAAATTACAGGCATGCGGCACCCTTCATTCAAAGCATCTTTTAAAAGATCCAACCCCGTATGACTACCCATCAGGTAATCAATGATGGCAATGTTGTGGCTGTTTTGCCTCATATAAGCCAATGCTGAATTATAATCAGGAGTCCAGGTAAGATTGAAATCATAGTTTTTCAAATCCTCCAAGAAACTTTTAAGCAGAATGAAATCATCCTCATCATCATCCACTACAAGAACAGAAATGGTTTTCTTCATAACTCAGTAAAAACTCCTCGTATTTCTACGGAGTAAAATCTTTGATTTTATTGTAAAGTGTTTTTCGATCTATGTTCAGGATCTTGGCTGCTTTGCTCTTGTTGAAGTTTACTTCCTTCAGGACGCGTAAAATTGTTTCATACTCGGCTTCTTTGGCAGCCGTTTTTAAATTTGGATGATTGGAGTGCTGCATAGGTTGTGCTTGTTGCTGCTGTACATCATCGTGCCGAACATGAATACCGGCTTCATCATCCTGAAAGGATAATTTAGAATAATGTGAAATTTCAAGCGGTAATGATTGCACTTGTATTCTATCGGTATCACTCAGAAGTGCTGCACGTTTAATTACATTCTTCAATTCGCGCAAATTACCATGCCACGGATATTGATGAAACAATTGCATGACTTCATCATCGAATCCGGTAATCTTTTTATCAAGAACTTCATTGGAATTCTGCAAAAAGAATTCTGCGTACATCAAAATATCCTCGGGCCGTTCACGCAATGAAGGAACATTTAGCTGAAACTCATTAAAGCGGTGAAATAAATCTTCTCTGAATTTACCTTTGCGATATGCATCATTTAGATTTTCATTGCTGGCAATAATAAGACGCACGTCAATATGGATTTCTTTATTGCTTCCGATGCGTCGTATTTTTTTCTCCTGTACAACGCGTAATAAACTAGTTTGTACTTCGTAGGGCAAATTTGCAACCTCATCCAAAAAAAGCGTTCCACCATTCGCTAATTCAAAATGACCAATCTTCGTCTGCATGGCTCCAGTAAACGAACCCTTCTCATGACCAAATAATTCACTGCCGGCAAGTTCCTTTGATATTGCTCCGCAGTCCATGGCTACAAACGGTTGTGCAGCGCGTGTACTTTTTCGGTGAATAATCTGGGCAACTGCTTCTTTTCCCGCACCGCTCTCACCATAAATTATCACGCTGTAATTCGTTGGAGCCACCAGGTCAACTTGTTTCATCAACCCAAGCGACTGGTAGCTTTTTCCGAAAATAAAATTCTGGGGCTTACTTATTTTTGGGCCTCCTGCATTGGCTTTGTCAACGTCAGTACTGCCGCCTTCAAGTGCACGCTTTATGGTGTGAAGAATCTCCTCGGGGAACAATGGCTTTGTTACATAGTCATATGCACCCAACCGCATTGCCTGCACAGCAACGCGCACGTCACTGTAACCCGTAATGATAATTACCGGCACTGTATGGTTTATGTTTTTAATTTCTTTTAGCACATGGATGCCGTCTACATCTCCAAGCCGGAAATCCGTAAGCACAAGACCGGGATTCTCGGTTTTAAATGCTTCAATTCCCTTCTTTCCGTTATTGGCAATAACCACGTCAAGGTTGTGGCGTGAAAGAAATTTTTTCAAAAGCTGACTGATGTCGAAGTCGTCTTCGATAACGAGGATTTTAGGGTTCATACGTTTGGTTGTTTGGTTATTAAAGTTGAGCCACTAATCATGCAATTAACTGTTTACCTGTATTGCTTATTAGTTTCTACACTTTAGTCTATACATGCTGGGCAATAAATTCATCAATATGGGCAAAATAGTCAACAAAAAATATATTTCGGTCTTATTCTTTTTGCCTCATTTTTTAAAAGATGCTAATTTCTGTTATGAAAGGTTTGTGATAGTTGTTCGTAGGGAAAAATTTACGAAGTATTTCAACGGCACTTTACCAATAGAATATAAATCACATTGGTGAGTAGTACAATTTCAAAGATCAGGTGCCGGAATATAAATATTGAAAGTTGCGCCCTTATTTATTTCTCCTGTTGCAGTGATAATTCCGTCGTGATTTTCAACTATTTTTTTGACAATGGCGAGGCCGATGCCTGTTCCTGTATATTCTTCTTTACTATGCAACCGTTGAAATACCTCAAATATTTTTTCGCTGTATTCCTGTTCAAAGCCGATGCCGTTATCAGAAACACTAATATGGCAATACTTATTTTTACCAGGTAATTTTTCAATTCCAAAGCGATCTCCTTCCGCAATTGCGCAATCAATTTTAATTCTCAGGGGTTGGTTTGCTTTTGAAAATTTAATTGAATTGTTTACCAGATTGAGGAGGAGTTGACGGAACTGAAATTTTATTATATTAACATTACATAAATTATTGAGTTCAAAAATTATATTTTTCTGTTCCAGTTCCTCCCTTAAAGTTTCCTTTATGTCTCCAATAATGTCATGCAGGTCAACAACTTCATATTTTCTTTCGTGAACATTGGTTCTGGAGTACGCAAATAAATCTTGTATCAAGTTTTGCATTCTGTGTGCCGATTCCTGCATTCTCTTAAAATGCTTTTTTCCATTGTCTGATAACGCAGCGTATTCAGTCTCTAGAATGCGGGATGAAAACGTTTGTATTTTGCGCAAAGGTTCCTGCAAATCATGGCTTGAGATATAAACGAAAGATTGCAATTCCTTATTAATTTTTTCGAGATCGAAATTCTTTTGGTTCAACTCATTTGTTCGTTGCCGCACCTGATTTTCAAGTTCATTTGTAAACATTTTTTGTTCCTGAACATCTGTGCTTGTACCAACCCACATTTTAATTGACCCATTTTTATCTCTTTGTGGTATGGCGCGACTTAGCTGCCATCGATATTCTCCATTGTGCTTGCGAAACCGGTGTTCAAACAGAAAGTCCTCTCCTGTTTGGATAGCATGCGTCCACTGCTTAAAATTTTCTTCACTGTCATCAGGATGGACAATTTGTATCCAGCCATTTTTTTTAATCTGTTCAGGAGTTAAACCTGAATAATCATAAACCGACTGATTAAAATAATTCAGGTTGCCCTCCGGATCTGATGTCCAGATATGTTGTGGCATGGAGTCAGCCAACAGGCGGAATTTTTCTTCTCTTTCTAATAGTTGTTGCTGGAAATTTCTTTCTTCTGTAACGTCCCTTATTGTGCCGAGCAAACGCTCAGGTTCATTATTCGAATCATAGAATACCTTTCCTTTTGTTTCTATCCAATGGACGGATTTGTCTTTCCATATCACCCTGATTTCATAATGAAGAACGTCGGCGGCGAACGCTTTTTCAAATGCTTCATTCCTTAGTTTCAAGTCATCAGGATGGAGGCTGGCAATAATTTCTTCATGCGTTAAATTCTTTTCACCTGTAAAACCTAAAATTACATTGCATCGGTCAGAGGCTTCAATCTTTTCCGTTTTCATATTGTATTCCCAAACACCCAGTTCGCTGGCATCAATAATAATTTTCAGCTTCTCTTCGTTTTCTTCGATCAGGTGCTTTGCTTTTACTGTAGCGGTTACCTCGGTAACAACAACCATAAATCCGGTTATTATATTATTTTCTTTTAAAGGGTGATAAACAAAGTTGAAATAGAATGTTTCAATTTTGCCTTGACGGTTTAATTTAACAGGGAATTCGTTGCCATAAAATGCAACGCCTGTTCTGTAAATATCGGCAATGATGGGTGAGATGGTGTCTTTAACCTCAGGTAATGTTTCGAAGAGTGGTTTGCCTACAAATTGATCTTCGGTTTTCTCTACTAATAATAAATAATTTTCGTTTGCCATTTCAGCAATGTATTCGCGACCACGAAAAATGGCAATACCAAAAGGAGCCTGTTTTACAGAATCACGGAATCTCTTCTCGCTCTCCTCTACTTTTTGTTTCGCTTCGTGCAATTCGGTCACTTCAGCAGCTGTATTCATTACCGCGTAAGCGTTTCCGGAAGAATCAAATAATGGTGTAAAACTGTAATTAAAGTAATAGGATTTTAATTCTCCATCTTTAAGCAATTCAACCCGTTGATTCATCGCATGAAATGGCGTTCCTGTTTTCAATACCCCACGTACCTGATCAAAGATTTTTTGATTCTCTAATTCAGGTAGTATTTCAGGATAAGATTTACCCACTACATTATTTCCTTTACCCCAGACATCCATGATAGATTGATTGGCCAGAGAAATCCGCATTTTTTCGCCTTCAAACACGCCAATGGGAAAGGGAGCACTCTCCACCAATGTTCGAATACTTTGTTCGCTTTCTTCCACCTTTTTTCTTGCAAATACCTGTTCCGTTACATCATAGGCCTGCACCAATACTCCCGAAATGTTTCCATTGGCTTCACGAAAAGGCAAATAAATAAAGTTGAAGTAAAGGGCGTATTCTTCCCCGTTAGGGCGACTGAAATATGCCAGTTGTTCATTGCCGTAATGTGTTACACCATGGTGCAGCACATCCATTAGTAAATCGTAATAGGGCTGTTCTTTCATTTCGGGCAATAATTCCAAAAACGGTTTTCCTATTGCTTCCGGTCCAACTCTCCAAAGTTTGAATAATGAGTCGTTCGCTATTTCCAAAATCAATTTTTCTCCCCGAAGAATGAAGATGGGGTGAATCGCCTGAGCAATCAAATTGCGAAAGCGTTGTTCGCTGGTTTCCACTTTCTTCCTTGCCTCTACTTCCGGAGTAACATCAAACCCGATAGCCATTATTCCATTTATAGTTCCCTCGCCGTCATATAGCGCCTCATAAGAAAAATTAATATACAATCTTTCCAAAACGCCGTTTCTTAAAAATTGAATAGGCAACTCTGACGTTGCAAATCGTTTGCCCGTGTTGGCTACATCATCCAGCAATTCTTTAATACCCTGAGATGCAAGTTCGGGCATAGAATCAAATACCGATATGTTCAACACCTGTTCTTCCGTTCTGCCCCAAAGTTCCAATGCATATTTATTTGCAATTTCTACTTTGTAATCCTTTCCTCTCAAAATGGAAATTGCCATGGGCGCCTGAAGTATCATCAGCTTTAAATTGTTTTCGCTGACCATAATTTTTTTGCGTGCCTCTACCTGCATTGTATTTTCCAGCACCCACACCGCAACTTTAACTACGTGATCATTCTCGTCCTTTAACGGTGCATAAACGAATGTTACATATATTATTTCTTCCTTTCCATGTCGAATCAACATCAGTTCAACTTCATTGGCATAAAACGCTTCCCCGGTTTCTACCACTTTGTTTAGGGCGTCCTCGTAATAGACACGTGCCTCTGCAAAAGTATCCCAGTAGAATTTTCCAACAATTGCTTCACGTGGTTTTCCGGCTATTTCAATAAAACTATCATTTACTATTTCACTTACCAAAGTGCCTGCGTCCATTACGCATATCCCCACCGGAGATTCCAATACCATGGTGCGGATATGCTGTTCACTTTCTTTCTTTTTTTTATTGGCAATTGTCTGTTCAGTTACATCTTCTACTGTCCCGTTTAACCGGTAAGCAATTTTATCTTCATTAAACCATGCCCTGCCTTTTGCATGAACTATCGTTTCCTTTTTTGTAATGGGATTGATGATACTGTATTCGACGTCATAGATGCCACCCGAGGAATACTGCAAGGCTGTTTGAATGGCTGCCGTTACGCGCCCCTTATCGCGTTCTCCCATTGCATTTATTGCATCAGTAAATTCAACGTCTTTATTTTCCGGAAGTCCAAACCATGCTTTGAGTCTGTTGTTGGCCGAAAATTTATTGGTTACCGGATTATAATCCCATGTGCCCAATTCCGCTGCGTCGATAGCAAACAATAACTGATCTTTGCTTTCTTTCAGTTCAATCTCATTGGTTTTCTGGTCGGTAATGTCAACGCAGGAACTGATATAACCTGCAAAACTTCCATCGGGACGGAAACGGGGCGGACCTTGCGCCAGTAACCAGCGGTATTCACCATTACTGTTTAATACCCGGAACTCTCCTGTAAAAGGTTCTCTTTTTTTAAATGCGTCCAAATAAATATTAACATAGCGATCTCTGTCTTCCGGATGTACAAGATCCAGCCATCCAAACTTCAATAAATCTTCCATGGGTCTTCCGGTCAGTTTAACCCAGGCGTTATTAAAATACGTTGCGTTGCTGCTTTCGTCACCAACTGCAATAAAAATATCTGTCCCTTCGGCCATGGTTCGAAACCGTTCCTCACTTTCTTTAAGATCTTCTACGGCTTTCTTTTTACCGGTGGTTTCAATTACGGTAACCAATACACCACCCACTTCTCCGTTCTCCATTCTTATCGGGCTGTAAGCGAAATCGAAGTAGCAGGTTTCTATATATCCGTTTCGATCCAGCGGCAGCATAAAATCAGGAAAGCCCACCGGAACCCCATCCATTACTCCTTCAAACATAGAATCTATGATGTGCCAGATTTCCGCAAAGGTTTCTCTTGTGCTTATCCCCAATGCATAGGGATGCTTGGTGGCACCAAGTATAGGTCGATAGCCGTCATTGTATATTTGAGTATATTCTTTACCCCACGCTATATACATTCCGAAAGGGTTATCCAGCATTACACTTACCATTGTCCGTAAACTCTGTGGCCATGTGTTCGGCTCTCCCAATGGGGTTTTACTCCAATCCTTAGCACGGATAAACTCTCCCATTTCTCCGCCTCCCTGTAAAAAATTATAATTTGTTTTTCCGGTGCTCATAACCAGGTCAGGGCTGAATAATAAATTTTTCTCTCGTTGGTGGCAAAAGATTGTCGTTAATGAACATATTGATGGCTTCTTTAATAACTTTCTTTAATGCTGCAAATTCTCCCGGCTTTTGGATGTAATACTGAGCACCCTTTTCGTAAAGTCGATTGACTACATCTTTATCAAGTGAAGTGGAGTAGATGATTACAGGTATATGTTTTAACTTATCGTTTGTCTTAATTTCGACAATACATTCCATCCCGGATTTGCGGGGCATGTTCAAATCAAGGAAAATTATATCAGGGTATTTGGCCGGCTCTGACAATAAAAAACTCATAAGTTCGACGCCGTCCTTTACAGTGGTAAGTAATACAGAGAAGGACATTTCGTTAATCGCATCTTCAAAAAAGGCACAGTCGTCGATATCATCATCGGCCAGCAGAAGGTGGTGTTTCATTTTATCCATAACCTGAATTTGAAATTTGAATATTAACTTTATTAATTCCATTGGTCTTGTTCAATGGTATTTGAATTGAATATCTTTTTCGTGTAAGCCAGACAGCATCAACAAGGTACTGAAAGCTACTGCTCACCGCTGTTACTGATGATCCGGGTCAAAATGTTGTTATGTGGAGTTGTAATTATCAAGTGCCGGGATATAAATATCAAATGACGCTCCCTTGTTTAATTCACCTGTTGCTGTGATAATTCCATTGTGGTTCTCTACAATTTTTTTTACAATCGAAAGTCCGATACCTGTTCCGTTATATTCTGTTTTGCCATGGAGGCGCTGGAATACTTCAAATATTTTTTTACTGTACTGCTGGTCAAAACCAATTCCGTTGTCAATGATAGAGATGTGACAATATTTTTTTTGCGGAGTAAGTTTTTGGGTATTCACTTTTTCACCTTCAACAATTTTACTTGATATTTTTATATGTGGCGGAATTTCGCGGTTGGAAAACTTAAGTGAATTGCCGATGAGGTTGAGCATAAGCTGTCGAAACTGAAACGATATAATATTAATGTCACATAATTTACCTACATCAATGATTGCATGTTTTTCTTCTATATCATCTTTTAAGTCTTCTTTCACTTCATCAATAATCTTATTGAGGCTGATGGTTTCAAATTTTCGTTCTGATGTATTGGTGCGTGAATATGTCAGCAGGTCGGTAATGAGTGTCTGCATTCTTTTTGCCGCATCCTGCATTCGTTTAAAATTATCTTTTCCGTTTTCGGATAAGTTATTCTCTTCTTTTTCTAAAATGCGTGTTGCGAAAGTTTGAATTTTTCTCAAGGGCTCCTGTAAGTCGTGGCTGGATATATAAGTAAAAGACTGAAGTTCTTTATTTAACCGTTCCAATTCCTCCTGCTTCAGTATGATGTCTGTTATTTCATGGAAAATAATCATGACGGCATACACTTCATTTTTTTTCAGGAGCGGTATGTAATTCAACTCATAATAATTTTCCGAGAATGTTGACTTGAATTTGTCGGTAAAGACGGACGCTCCTTTGAAGGCATTAAGAATTTCCTTAAGATTGCTTTTCGGCAACACCTCACTCACTCTTTTTCCAATGATGCTGCCTTTGTAAATTCCGGAATAGAAATCAATGGCTTTATTATTTGCTGAAATAAATTTCAATTCTTTATCAACTACTAAAATAATATCAACAGAAGAGTTTACTAGGGTGCTTATGAAATCATTCCTTTCCTCTAATTTCTCGTTTTGATTTTCAAGTTCGGTATTATATTTCTCTAACTGGACAGCGCTTTTTTTCAGGCTTTCCTCAGCATTTTTTTTCTCAGTAAGATCATGTGTAACTTTGGAGTAGCCAATCAATTCATTTTTTTCATTGTGTATTGCAGTGATTACAACACTGGCCCAAAATAAGCTTCCATCCTTACGAACCCTCCACCCTTCCTGCAAGGCCCTGCCGGTTTCTGCAGCTTTTGTGAGTAGCTTATGAGGGAGGTTGTTTCTTTTGTCTTCTGTTGTATAAAAATTTGAAAAACTCTTACCGATTATTTCGGATGCCTTATAGCCTTTTATTTTTTCTGCACCTTCATTCCAGTTTTCGATAACGCCGTCACGATTTAAATAAATTATTGCATAGTCCTGCACTTCTTCAACCATAAGATGGTAGCGCTCTTCACTTTTTCTAAGGGTTTCGTTTAACTGAATCAGGTCTTTTGTTCTTTCTTTCACCTGATTTTCCAATTCTTCTGCAAAAGATTTTTGATCCTGAATGTCGGTGCTTGTCCCTACCCACATCTGGATATTGCCGAGCTCATCTTTTTGCGGAATGGCTCTGCTTAATTGCCAGCGGTATTCTCCGGTATGTTTTCGAAATCGGTGTTCAAGTAAAAACTGTTTTCCTGTTGATACTGATTCTCCCCATGTGTTAATACTCCCTTCTCTGTCATCGGGATGTATAATTTGTATCAACCCATCTTTCATGATCTGATCGGGAGTCAAACCTGAGTAATCTAAAATTGACTGATTGTAATAAAATACATTTCCCTCATTATCGGCAGTCCAGATATGTTGCGGCATCGAATCAGCCAGTAAGCGAAATTTTTGCTCGCTTTCCTGTATTTGTTTTTGTGCCAGAAATTCCCTGGTTACATCATATGCTATACAGGTAACCCCTGATATAGTTCCATCAACCTCACGATATGGCTGATAAACAAAATTGAAATAAGTATCTTCAATTTTCCCGTTCCGTAGAAGCTTTGCCCGTTCGCCATTGGCGGAAAACGGAACTCCTGTATTATACACATCCACAAGATAACCGGGAAAAGGTTGACCGACCAATTCAGGCAATACCTTAAGCAGTGGTTTACCCTCTATATTCATCCCTTTTCCAAGCACTGCTTTCATACTATCGTTTGCAAGGGAAATAATCATATCTTTCCCCTTGAATATAGCAAATGCAAAAGGCGATTGCATCAGCATCATATTATAGCGTTTCTCGCTTTCCTCAACTTTTCTTCTGGATAATACGCCTTCAGTCACCTCCACCCCAACACTCATTACGCCTTTAATCCTTTTGTTGTTATCATACCATGGCGTGTAATTTAAATCGTAGTAACCAGTATAGGATTTTCCTGATTTATTAAAAGTCACCTTTACTTCGCTACCATTATATGGAATTCCTGTCCGAAAAACAGTTTTATATATTTCTTCTCTTTCTTTAGCATCCGGAAAGCATGCATGCATCGGTCTGTTCAATACATCCTTTTCATTCTTATCCATTAATTGCAAAGCAGAGGTGTTCGCCACCTTGACAATTAAATTTTCACCTTCGTATAACACAATTGCTACAGGGGCATGTTTCACCAGTTCCTGCAGTTCATTTTCATTTTGCTCTATTAATTTTTTTTCGAGCATAAGTTCCTGATTCTGCATAAGAATTTTTTGATGTTCTTTCTTTTCTGTCAGATCAGTTAATATCAGACCTACTGTGTGAAGTGTAGGGTGAAGGGACGTCAGTGATATATAAACAGGTATTATTTTTTCACCTGCATAAAGGTTTATCTCCCCCTTGCTTTGTCCTGCAAATCCTTTTTTAAAAAGTCCGTTAAATACCTCAACAGAATCGGAATGTATGAATTCAATAAAAGATTTTCCAATTACTGACTCGTATGGAAGTTTTAAGAGCTCAGGAAAATAATTATTGGTGTAAACGATTAAGGTTTCTTCTGATAAGTTAAGCGCACCCTCACCAAAAGTTTCAACCAACATCCGATACGCATAATCACCACTCTGTAGGGTGTAAATTTCGGCCTTGTTGTTTTTGTTTAATGCAAAAGCATCTACTTCACCGGCCTTGATTGCTTCGATAAGTTGCTCGTATTCTTCAAGGCGGCTTTCAAGCTCCTTTATTTTTAATGCGGATTGGTCGGAAGATAATTCCATGTGCAATAAAAATTATTTTTTGAACGTGATGCCCAATGCTTTAATAACTTTTTCAGTGTCCGTCAGGGTTCCTATTAAAGTCTTTTTTGGCAATGGTAGTTGCTTTATAAGTGAGGGACTGAAGATGATGTGCTGCGCTGAAGCAAGTTCCGGATTTTTATATATGTCTATGATTTCCAATTCAAAAGCATCTTTTAAGTGCTCGGCGCACAGTCGATTAATATTTTCAATAGCTTCCATGGATTTGGGTGACATGCCTGAAACATACAACTGCAATATCAGTTTGTCTTCTGTTAAAAATTTTGTTGCTTTCATTTTCATCTTAGTAATTATTGAACAGGAAGCGTCCGTATATTTAATCCAACGAGAACCTTTTCCTCATTTGAAAGATCACCGATTATTTTTCTTAATGGTTCGGGAAATTTTCGTACCAAGGTAGGTATGGCAAATATCTGATCACCTTCAGCCAATTGCGGATTTTTTAAAAGGTCAACCACTTCAATGGAGTATTTGCCCTTCAGGTGTTTTTTGCAATAGGTTGTAATATTTTTTAATGCAAGAATTGATTTGGGCGTTTGCCCGGCAATGTATAAACGCAATTCCCATTTTTCCTGATTGGCCATTTTGTAATTTATTTATTGTTTGATTTATTTCCAACTTTATCATTATGTGATGCGGCAATAAATTTCACCCCATTATTTGTAATAATAAAGTTCTGCGAATTATTTCTGTGACCCATCCCGCGCGATTTTACGATGAGTAAACTACGCACCCGCTCATAATTCAGCTCTTCATTCTTTACATTTATCCAGGTGTCGGCAAGAGAAGAAACGGCATCCACAGTTGCATCATTAAACTCAGAAGTGTTTGCATGAGTCAATGAAGTGAATATTGCATTCACCTGATTTATCTTCAGCGTGTCCATTAATCTTACTAACATCGCGCGCACTTCACTACTACTGCCAATTGTGATTAAACTGCTTATGGGGTCAACAATTACAGTGCGCGGTTTTAATTCAGTCAATAATTTATTTATTACCAAAAGATGCATTTCCAGGCCTTGTAAAGAAGGTCGTGAGGCATGAATGTAAAGCAGTTTCGCTTTCATCTGTTGTTTGAGATTAAGGCCTATTACACCCATGTTTCTCACCAACTGGTCGGGCGATTCTTCGAACGAAAAATAAAGGACCGGTTCTTTGCGTTTGCAACTGCTCATCGCAAAGTGTGATGCAAGAATGGTTTTGGCGGTACCGGCAGTACCTGTAATGAGTGTGCTGCTTGCACGATAAATTCCTCCGACAGAAAATAAATTATCTAATTCGGGAAGCCCGGTTGATAAAATTTCTTTTGGGGATTTGTAATCTAGCTTTAAGGATGTAACGGGAAGAACTGAAATTCCGTTTTCGTCAATCAGAAAGGGATATTCATTTGTGCCATGCGTGCTTCCTCTGTATTTGACAATTCGCAATCTGCGGGTTGCAATTTGCTCAATCACCCGAAAGTCAAGCAATATTACACAATCGGATACATATTCTTCCAGCCCTTGTCGCGTTAAAGATTTCTCTCCCCGCTCACCGGTTATTATTGCAGTAACACCTTTTTCTTTCAGCCATGAAAACAGTCTTCTGATTTCGGAGCGCAGCAATGTCATATTTTCCATCCCGGCAAACAATGACTCAATGGTATCAAGCACTACGCGCTTTGCCCCAATGGCATCAATGGCATGATTCAATCTGATAAACAAACCTTCCAAATCATACTCGCCCGTTTCTTCAATTTCAGAGCGCTCGATGCGCACATGGTCCACGCGAAGTTTATTTTCGGCTTTCAGTTTTTCTAAATCAAAACCCAGCGATGCAAAGTTTTTCGAGAGATCGCCTGCTGATTCTTCAAAACTCATAAACACTCCGGGCTCGTTGTATTCGGTAATTCCTTTTACTAAAAATTGTGCGGCAAATAACGTTTTACCGCAACCTGCGCTTCCGCAGATGAGTACCGGACGACCCTTGGGAAATCCCCCGTTTGTAATTTCATCCAACCCGCTTATTCCCGTGGGAGTTTTAGGGAAGGTATCTTTTTTTGTTTTTGACATATGGTGGTTCGTTTTCCTTTTTTTTTATCCAACAACTGAAAAGTCATAGCCGGCCGGTTGTTGTTTATGTGAATTTAGAATTTTTACATTTATTTATTTTTTCAACATTCAGGTTGCCGGAATATAAATATCAAACGATGCTCCTTTATTTAATTCCCCTGTTGCGGTGATGATTCCATTGTGGTTCTCAACGATTTTTTTTACAATTGAAAGTCCGATTCCTGTTCCGTTGTATTCTGATTTGCCATGCAGACGTTGGAAGACTTCAAATATTTTTTCGCTATACTGCTGGTCAAAGCCAATTCCATTATCAGTAAATGAGATGTGACAATATTTTTTTTGCGGGACAAGCCTGGGATTATTAAACTTCATTCCTTCATCTATTTTGCATCTTATTTTTATCTCAGGTGAATCATTTGGATCTGAAAATTTCAGAGAATTGCCAATGAGATTAAGCATGAGTTGGCGAAACTGAAATGGGATAATACTGACCTTACACAATACATTTACATCAATTATGGCTTGCTTATCTTCTATGCTTTCTCTCAGTTCTTCTTTCACTTCATCAATTATAGTGTTGAGGTCGGTGGATTCAAACTTTCGTTCAGATGTATTGGTGCGTGAGTATGCAAGTAAATCAGTGATGAGTATTTGCATTCTTCTTGCTGCATCCTGCATTCTTTTAAAGTTAAATTTACCGTCTTCAGATAAATTATTTTCTTCTTTCTCCAGAATTCGGGTGGCGAAGGTTTGAATTTTTCTTAAGGGCTCCTGTAGGTCATGACTGGATATGTAAGCAAATGACTGAAGTTCTTTATTTATACTTTCAAGTTGTTCGTTTTGGTTTTTAAGTTGTTCTTCAATTTTTTTTCTCTCTGTTATATCCCGGTAAGAAGTTACGGTATATCTTTCCGTGCCAAGTCTAATTAATTCAAATGAAATGAGCGCAGTAAATTTTTCTCCGTTTTTTCGTGTGTATACAATCTCAAATTCCTTCATCTCATCTCTTTTCTTAAGTTTCAGAATCAGGTCTTCCGTTTCATCCGCCGGCAGGGCCTGTACCTCTTCAATTGAACGATTTTCATGAAGATATTCGAAAATTACTTTTATAACTCTCCGGTATTCTATAGGGTCAATCAAATGCAATTCCTCTGAAGTATATCCGATTACTTCTTTTGCAGAGTAGCCAAATGAATTATAAAATAATGTATTTGCGTATTTTATTTTATTGGTATTGATATCGGTAAGTGTCATTGGAACAGGATTGCTGTCAAAAATTTTGTAGAAGCGCTCTTCGCTTTTTTTCAATTCCTCTTCATATTTCTTCTGCTCCGTAACGTCCTGCGCTGTCCCTGTCATTTTAATTACGTTACCATTTTCATCAGTAAATACTTTTCCTGTTGAACTGATAATCCGGATATTCCCATCGGCATGTGCTGCCTTATGAAAAAACCGGAATGGCTGATGATCCTTGAATGCCTGTTGCACGATTTGATTTACATATTCTTTATCATCAGGATGAATATACCTGAGATAACTTTCATAGTCTGCTTTAAACTCCTGTGGTGTTAAGCCATATATTCTGTAAAGTTCGTCAGACCATTCTATATTGTTTGACCTGACATCCCATGCCCAGCTTCCGATATGTGCCAATTGTTGGGCTTCCATAAGCTGGTTGGTTTTATTTTGTATTATTTCTTCTGCCTGCTTTCGCAATGAGATGTCCCTGATAAAACCGATAAAAATATACCGGTTGTTTCTTTTGATGGCCGATATTTTCAATTCAACAGGAAACTCAGTTCCGTTTTTCTTTAAAGCAGATAATTCAATTGGTTTATTAATGACCTGGCCTTCTCCTGTACTTAAAAAATGTTTTATCCCGGCAGTGTGTCGTTCTCTGAATCGCTTCGGAATAATTGTTTCTGTTAAAGTTAAACCAATTGCATCGGCTTCTTTCCACCCAAATAAAGTCTCTGCCTCTGTATTCCAATTCCTGATAATCCCATCCTGATCAAGTGTTATCACTGCATCCGGAGCCTGCTGCAGTATGGTTTGCAGACGTTCATTACTTTCTTTCAGATTTTCTCCCAATGTTTCAGAGAGCGATTTCTGTTCGTGTATTTCAGTATTGGATCCGATCCACATTAATGGATTTCCATTTTTATCCTTTACTGCAGTGGCACGAACAATATGCCATAAGTATATTCCATCTTTGCGAAGCAGGCGATTTTCATTTTCATAATCATCCCCTGTATCAATTGAATGCTGCAATAGTTGTTTGGTTTTAAGCCAGTCATCGGGATGAATAATTTTTTTCCAGCCCCAGTCTTTTAGTTCATCCAGGTTCAGTCCGGTATATTCGATCATTACCTGATTAAAGTAAGTTCTGTTCCCTTGTGCATCTGAAGTCCAGATTTTTTGTGGCATCCGTTCTGCCATTTGACGGAATTGTTCTTCAGCTTCTTTTTGCTGACTGATATCAGTGTTGGTGCCAATCCAACGGATTATTTTTCCTTGATCGTCCCGAACAGGAAAGACCCGCGTCAGGAATGACCGAAAAACATTGTCAGCTCCCTTCAAAGGGAATACCATTTCAAAAGGTTGGCCGCTACTTAATGAATGCTGCCACTTTTTAATCACTTCAGGAAGTATTTTAGGATCGTGAACTGATTTCCAACCCCATCCTTCCATGTCCTCCGGAGACGTGCCGGTATATTCATACCATCTGTTATTATACCAATATATCCATCCATCTTCATTGGCCATCCATGCAAGATTTTGAATATTATTGGCAAGTGTATTGAACTGCTCAGCAACTTCTTCTACTTTTTTATGTGCCTCTACCTGGGGGGTGATATCTATCAGCGTATTAATAGCCCCATTAACTTTTCCATCGGCATCAAGAATAATTTGTGGATTTGGAATAACCGAACGTCTGGTTTTATCCTGCCGCTCAATAATAATTTCAAAACTTACGCTTCGGCCCTCTTTCATTGACAATGCCATTGGACATTCTTCCAATGACAAAGGGGTTCCATCTGTTCTATAAATTTTCCAGGAACCGCACCAGAGATCTTTGCCTATGTGGGGCTCAACTCCCCACAACTGCACGGCAGCCTGATTATATAATTCTACATAACCTTCTGCATTGCATGTATAAACAGCAACCGGCAATCCCGATATTAGTTCTCTGTACTTTGCTTCACTTTTCTCGATTTTCTTTCGAAGGGCTACTTGTTCTGTTACATCAATGGCATGGACCATTATGCCGTCTATACTTCCACTTTCATCATGCGATGGCTGGTATACAAAATTCAAAACCACTTCTTCGGGTTTATCTTTTGATTTATTAAACCTTACCGACGTTTCGTTTGCAGCATATGCTTTCCCTGTTTTATAAACTGAATCAAGAAGTTCAAAGAACCCCGTTCCTTCCAATTCAGGAAATACATCCCTTGCCCGTTTACCTATAATATCTTTGTAACCGATAAGTTGTATGTATTGGTCATTGGCAAGTTCATACACATGATCCGGTCCACGAAAAATGCAAATCAGTGCAGGTGCTTTCATGAAAATACTGTGCATGTTTTTTCGAGCCAAAATATTCGCTTCCAGTTTAGTTTTTAAAACAACTTCCAGCTTCTCTTTAAGTTTTAGTTCAGCAATTTTCTTTCTCGAATCGGTAACATCCTGAATGGCAAGTAAGATTAATTGTTCACTTTTAGATTTTTGTACTAAACGTCTTCCATTGAAAAGCATAACTCTCTCGCCAAGTCGTGGAAATTCATGTGAGATTTCAAAATCATTGAAAAAGGAATTTTTCGCAAGCACATCATTGAGTAATTCCCGAAGTTGCGGTATATTCCATTGCTTGTTTCCCACATCAAAAAGAAGCTCGCCTTCCGATTCCACTTCCGTTAAATTGAATTCTTTATAAAATGAATTGTTAGCGGACTTTATACGAAAATTCTTATCGAGCACCACCATGGGTTCATAGATAGTGTCGCTGATGGCTTCAGTATATTCGTATGATTCATTGAGTTGCTCGTTTCGAACCTGAAGTTCCTGGTTTGTTGTAGTCAGCTCTTCATTGGCAGATTCCAGTTCTTCTTTGGAAGTTTGCAACTCTTCATTGACGGTTTGCAGTTCTTCATTACTTGAAACTATTTCTTCATTGGCACTTTGCAATTCCTCGCTAAAAACTTCATATTCCTGTGAAGCTGCAAGTGCATTGTTGTGAAGAGCGGCTAATTCAGCTTCTAATTTTTTTATTCTTCTGTCTTTTGCAAGTGAATTGCCTTTACTACCCTTGCCACTTTCTACCGGTAATATTATCTGCTGTTGCTCAGAGAAAATAATGAGGTACAAAGATTCATCCCATCTTATTTTCAGCGGTATTGCCTCAATACAAATATTTTTTATTCCGCCATTTGTTTTCATTTCAATGCCCTCCTTCCTTACCCTGCTTTTTGTTTTTATTAATTGGGAAACGATGTCCCGTAATTCAAAAGCAATTTCGGGCTGAGCCATTTTAATAAGATTAAAAGTCGCTTTGCCCCGGGGAAGTTTAAGATATAAATCGGTCGAGCCCCGTAGCTGTACAACATCCAGCTGTTTGTTGATGACTACACAGGCAGGCATGAATTCCGAAACAAGCATGTCATCGATGGCGACATCCAGATTCCGGGAGTCATCTATTTTAGGTTTCTTAGGAGAAAAATTAAAGGGTAATTGGGTTCGCATTTCAGGACTTTCTTCTTTTGCATTGTAGTGTGCCGGCTTAGGCGATAAATGAGGAAGCGTACGTTGCCCTGTATTTTTTTTACGTAAAAAAATCTTAAACTTTTTACTCACTCCTGAAAATAGCTGAGGAGACGAGCTAATCGTTTCTGATTTTCCCAACATTAAAAATCCATCTTCATTTAAGGCGTAATAAAAAGTAGCCAGGGCGCTCTTTTGAGCGATGTTATCCAGGTAAATAAAAAGGTTGCAGCAACTAATAAAATCAAGACGGGAAAAAGGCGGATCTACTAAAATATTGTGTGGAGCAAAAGCACACATCTCGCGCAGCTCCTTATTCACCCGGTATCCCTTATTTGATTTGGTAAAAAAATTCTGAAGACGTTTTTTGGAAACCCCTTCGAGTTCTTGATTGGAGTATATGCCGGTACGGGCTTTACCAATGGACTGATTGCTTAAATCAGTTGCAAAAATTTGAATTTGTCTATAGTCGCGATTTCCTTGTATCTCCAGCAAGAGCATAGCAATGGAATATGCCTCTTCTCCTGATGCACAGGCAGGAATCCATATTCGCAACGGCTCATCTTGTTTTTTTTTCTTTAATAGTTTTGGAAGTAAGGTGGTTTTTAAATACCGGTAAGTATCTGATTCTCTGAAAAACGCTGTTACATTAATTAGTAAATCCTGATATAACATTTCTGACTCTTCGCTTTTTTCCTTGAGAAGTACGGCGTATTCTTTCAGCGTTTTTAATTTATAAAGCAGCATTCTTCTCATTATGCGTCTTTTGATTGTATTGACTTTATACGAGCTGAAATCTACACGCCAGGTTTTTAATAAATGAATCAGAATGGATTTTAAATCAGGATCACTGCTATTCATAAAGTCTTCTTTTTCAGATTTAAGCAGGTTGCTTATCGTGAAAGGATGTTTACTGATACGTACCAATTCGAGTGCAATTTCATCCGGAGATAATATTAAATCAATGGCCCCTGCAGCAACTGCAGCGTGTGGCATACCTGTAAATTTAGAAGAGTCATCCTGAGCGAAGGTTACCCCTCCTTCTGTTTTAATGTCTCTTAATCCCTTCGTCCCATCGCTTCCGCTTCCACTTAATACAATACCAATCACTCTTTCTTTGTGTGCTTTGGCCAGGGAGGAAAAAAAGACATCAATAGATACTGAAGAGCTTTTTTCTTCACGTGGAATTAATTTCAGATGACCATCTGATATTTCAATTCCTTTATTGTGCGGAATAATAAATAGATTGTTGGGCTTTATCTTATCTGTGTCGTCAATTTCCTGAACTTTCATCTGTGTGACTTGAGACAAGATTTCAGTAAGCATGCTTTTATGGTCGGGGCTTAAATGCTGAACATAAATAAAAGCCATTCCTGTATTGGAAGGCAAATTTTTCAATATTTGAATTATTGCTTCAAGCCCGCCGGCCGACGCCCCGATAGCAACGATTGGAAATGAATTCCTTTTCTTGCCGGGAGGGGCCGGTTTCTTTTTAACCGTTGTTTTTTCCTTGCGGCTTACAGGTATTTTTTTCATTTTATATCAATGCTGATTTTGACAATCATAAAAGTCGAATGTCACTCACCACAAATGCATAAGAACAGTGCCCAATTAATTTTAAGTATATCTAATGGATACAAATAATTACATATGCCGTAAGCAATTCCGGTTTCTGAAATATTAAACGCTGTTTTTCAAAGGAGCTTACAGGAATCCGGAATAAGAGCCCTGTGAGGTTTGCCGGAGATTTTTATAATAATTAATTGACCTGTTATCGATTCAATACAAAATTGAAGACCTGAACAATTCAATTAATTTGTATTTGTAAACAGGGAATATATTCTAGGGGAAATGTTTTTTGTAATTGCATTTTGCTAAAATAGGAATAATGATCAGGCAACAAATATTTTTGAGGCTAATTTTATTTGTAAAATAAATTTATGGTTTTGTCCGGCTGTTCATTTCTTTCCTCTTGCAATGGCATGCTTTTTTAATTTTGGTTAATTGCTTCATTTCTATGAATCCGTATTTTTAGTTTAAAGTGTTATTTTTTTTATTCTTATTGCGGAAGTTTGGACTCAAGGACATGTACCTCGAAAAATTGTCTTCGAATATGAACGCAAGCAACCCCATGCAAAATATATTGAGTGGGCCGCGAGATCACTTTCTCTGCATGCGAATGATTAAGCGGTTGATTTATTTCTTCTCCTGATAAATCTCATTGCTGCTTTTCGTTTTCTGATCAGTTCTTCTTTTTCGTTCATCCCAAATATTTTTTCCTGTCCGATGATATATCCGTATGGTTTTAAAGATTCTACATTGTCGCAAATTACTTTTATCATTCCTGTTACAGGTATGCATAACAACATGCCAAATATTCCCCATATCATTGCGCTTGCAGCAAGGGCAATAAATGCAGTAAGCGGATTGATGCTCACACTCGATCCTACGATGTAGGGATTGATAAAATGATTATCTATAAATTGTATGAGGATGCAGACGCCCACTACGCTGAGTGCATAACCTATTTCATCGTGGGTGATGATCGTCATAAAAAAAGGTAAGATACTTGCGAAAGTTAAGCCCATGTAGGGAATGATAACATTACAAATGGCCACAAGAATTCCGAACAGGATTGCATGCTTTACTCCAATAATTAAAAAGCTGATTGAGCAAAGCGCGGTAACTATGAGGATGTCAATCGTTAGTCCTTTTAAATATTTTTGCGCTACACGCGAAATAGAATGAAGAATGATGAGTTTGCTTTCATGATCGCCATTACTTTTTAAACTAATGAATTTTATTATTTTGGTTCGGTATGTTGTAAGGAAGTAAACATACAATGGGATGAGGGCCAGGTTGGTCAGAAAACTCCCGGTTATAGAGAAAAAAGTCATCAGGTATTGATCTCCTTCTTCCATTATTGTGGAAATTTTTTTGTCCATCCATTTTGATTGATCGCGTTTCGTAACCCTAAAATGTTCACGGATATATATCTGCAATGAATTTATTTTTTTCGCAATTTTTGTTTTGAGTTCGCCTCCATCATCGCTGAAACTATGAGCTTGTGCATACAGAAACCAAATGAATGCGGCGATTACAACGAAGAAAAGAATAATACTGGTTAATACCGCAATGGATCGGGGGAAGTGATGTTTTTCAAGCCATGTAGAAATGGGAAGCAAAATGAACGTGAGAAAAACGGCAATTGTGAGAGGGATCAATAGTTCTTTTCCAAGGATAAGGAATAAAATAACCAATGCGAGTAAAAAAAGTCTGGTGAGGGCCGATATATAAAAGGGATACTGTGTGTGTTGTAGTTTCATAAATGGTTCATTACAATGGCCCGCGATTGCTGCTTTGGGTTGGCACGGTTCTGTTTGCTCGAAAAGAATGCCAAGAACTATTAGAAAAAATTTTTTTGCCAATGCCTGGCAATTATTGAAGAAGTCGGTAATGGAGTTTATTGACGGTGGCGACCTAAAATTGGGTGCCTCGTTATCATACTACACTATATTTTCACTACCCCCGCTACTTATCATTATCATCACTCTTTGTGGAATGTTTTTCGGACCCGAAGCAGTGAAGGGGGAAATTTATGGACAAATTGCACACCTTGTGGGGAGTGACACAGCGGTTCAGGTTCAGGAAATGATTAAGAATGTTGCATTGTCAAAAGATACTGTATTTGCAACAACTGTCGGAGTAATTACCCTTTTGTTTGGGGCGTCAGGCGTTTTCGCAGAAATACAGGACTCGATCAATCGCATTTGGGGTATCAAAGCAAAGCCAAACCGGGGATTTGCAACCATGATCCGCAACCGGATCATTTCGTTTTCCATGATTGTAGTAATAGGATTTCTGTTGCTTGTATCTCTTGTTCTGAATGCAGTTGTGGAAATACTAAATGATAAATTGCAGGATATTTTTCCATACCTCTCCGTTTATATATTCTATGCGGTAAATCTTGTATTACTTTTTGTGATCATCACCATTCTCTTTGCAGTTGTATTTAAAACCCTGCCCGATGGAAAAGTTAGTTGGAAAGATGCCCTTATCGGATCAATTTTCACGGCAGTGTTATTTATGATTGGCAAATCTGCAATTGGCTTCTATCTTGGCAGTTCCCAGATCGCCACTACCTATGGCGCTGCCGGATCTCTTATTATTATTTTGCTTTGGGTTTACTACTCCGCTTCGATTCTTTACTTTGGTGCAGAGTTTACAAAGGTATACGCATTCACTTTCGGTGGTAAAATAATTCCCAACAATTATGCAGTGTATGTGGAAAAGCAGGAAGTGGAAAAGGAACAGCTGAGTAAGTCGGCGGAACCGAAAGCAGCAATTGTGTAAATTCTTCTATTGTGAATGAGAAAAGTAACCCTGAAAATTCTAAAAATTGTTGCATGGATTGCATCAGGAATAGTATTACTTATATTGCTGGTAATACTCCTTATTAATATTCCTTCAGTTCAGAATTACGTAATTGATAAAATCACTGCTACCGTTTCTTCAAAAACCAATTCTATAGTCAGCATCGGTAAAGTGGGAATCTCTTTTCCGAAATCTGTGTTTCTTAGAGAGGTTTTTCTTAACGATCAGCAAAAAGATACGTTGCTGTATGCCGGAGAAATTGCGGTGGATATTGACATGTTCGCTTTGATTAAAGGAGATGTTAGCCTCAATAAAGTTTATGTGGATGAGTTGATTGCAAATATTCGTCGGGCTGATAATGACAGCCTGTTTAATTTCAGTTTTATACTCAATAGTTTTGCTTCCAACAATACAGAAAAAGTTGTGAAAGCGCAAAAGGATTCAAGCACAGCTTCCTTCTCTGTTGCAAAAGTCGAATTAAATAACATTCATCTTTTGTATGACGACAAATACAATGGTATGATTGCAAAAGCTGATTTTAATAAACTTGAAATTAAGGCCAATGATCTTGACTTGAAAAACCTGCAATTTAATATTGATGATTTCCTTTTCTCAAATGCAAAACTAACCCTTACTATTAGCAAGAAGGATACTTCCGTAAAAAACGAATCCCCTTCACAGCTTCCGGTTTTTGAAGTAAAAAATTTAGACCTGGAGAAAATTGATTTCAAATTTCTCAATATAGCTGACAGTCAGTTTGTGTCAGTTACTACTGATGATTTCATTCTTAAAAAAAGCATGGTGGATTTGAACACCAATCTCTTTTCAGTGGATAAAATTGAAAGTGACAATACCACATTTATTATGCAGACTTCAAAGAAGTCACACCCTGAAGATAATTCTCTGCATGATGAGGCGGGGGAACCCATTCATGCTATGGCTAAAGAAATAAAATTGCAAAACACTATTTTCCGGTATGATAATATGGCGGAGAAAAAACTTACGAGGGGGTTCGATCCTGACCATATTCATTTTTCAAATCTGAATCTTAGCGCAGATGACGTTAAATATTCCGAAGCAGAAACACACGCTGTCATCAATAAGCTTTCCTTCACAGAGGGAAACGGGTTTGCACTCACAAATCTTTCCACTGAAGTTAAATTCACTCCAAAGGAGGCACAGTTAAAAAATCTGGACGTTGAATCTTCACGGACCAGAATCAAAGCTGATTTGTTATGCGGGTACTCATCTTTAAGTGCATTCAAAGATTCGTTACAAAATGTTTTTGTAGCCGCTGATTTCTCCCGTTCCTATATCGACCCGAAAGACGTACTTTATTTTGCTCCTCAGCTTTCGGGTAAGCCGTTTTTTATGGAACATTCGAGCGCAATTACAATTCAAGGTGACATATCAGGAGAGATAAAAAAATTAAAAAGCAGAAATCTGATGGTCGATGCGGGTAAGAACACGCACCTGACAACTTCTTTTCAGGTTAACGGATTGCCGGATATGGAAACGGCATTTCTTTCAATTCCGGATTTAATTCTGCATACAACTCAGGCAGATCTTCTGGAGAATTTCCCGGACTCCATGATTCCCAATAACATTCAGGTTCCTTCTGAAATTTGGGTGAATGCAAAATTTATGGGAACACTAAGGGAATTTAATTCTGAGTTGGCATTGAACTCGTCGTTCGGGAAGGTAAATGCATCTGTAAGAATGGCTGCACGGGAAAAATACGAAGCACAAGTTAGCGTTGACCATTTCAATATCGGCGGATTGATAAAGAATGAAAAAGCATTCGGAATGGTTTCGCTTACCACTCAGGTAAAAGGAAGCGGGCTCAAAAAGGAAACAGTCAATGCAACAATTCACTTAAACGTTTCTACTGCTCAACTGAATAGTTACAACTACACCAATCTGGAACTGACTGGAATAATTTCTGATCAGCAGTTTAAGGGTGAGATAAATCTGAATGACTCTAACATAGCACTTGAATTTAACGGAACAGTTGGCATTAAAACAGGCGATGAGCAATTCAAATTCAGCCTTGATCTCAAGGGAGCAAATCTTCAAAAGTTGAATATCACTACGGAGGATATTCGTATAGCTGCAAGAATAGATGCTGATCTGAAAGGAACTAATGTGGATAATATGAATGGCAAAGCAGGAATCACCAAAATTATTCTTGTGAAAGCAGAAAAAACATATGCGCTTGATTCTTTACTCTTCGCTTCTATAAATGAGAAAGGGAAAAGCGAAATGAATGTTACGAGTGCGCTTATCGGAATTAAGTTTAATGGAAGTGTTTCTCCCGGAAGCATTATTGCAGAATTAAAAAATCACATCAATCAGTATTTTCCAATAGGCGATTCTTCCACACCTATTGAAGAAAAAAACAATTTTAGATTTGAGGTTGCGTTGCACAATCACCCCATAATTTCTGAAGTGCTTCTTCCTTCCCTCACTGAGTTTGAGCCGGGAATAATTGAAGGGTCATTTGATGCAGCCCGAAATATGCTGGATATTAAAGCTACCATCTTTAAAATAAGATACGGGACCACGCTTATTCGGGATGCCGAGCTTCTGATAAAATCAGACTCATCAAAGTTGAGGTATTCTTTAGTAGCATCTGAAATATCAAATAATCAGCTCACGCTCGATAAGATAGAACTTGGCGGGGTGATAAAGGAAAATAAAGCGTCTGTTGTGTTTAACACCGGTAGAGAGGAAAAGGCAAGAAAACTTGCATTCAATGCAGAAATCACTTCCCCTAAAAAAGGAGATTTGAGCGTCCAGTTTGATAAATCTTTTACGCTGGGAGGTACACCGTGGACGGTAAAGGAAGACAACCAACTTCTGTTCCCGCAAAACCAATCTGCAGTAATTCATTTTGCAATGACTAAGGAGAATGAAGACATTGCGGTGAATTCGACAGACCCGGCATCAACTGAAATTACCTTTAAGGATTTTCAGCTCATTAATCTTTCCCGTATTATTCAGAAAGACACCGCAATTATTGAAGGAAAGCTGAATGGATCATTTACATTTTTACACGAAGGAGCTTTTATTTCAAATGCTCAGTTAAGTAATCTTATAATAAGATCGAATCCACTTGGCGACCTAAGTATAACAGCAAAAAAATCTACTTCCTCCGTTATTGCTTTGGATGTAAAGCTCAAGGGTAACGACAACAACCTCAGTATTTCCGGAGCCATTACCCCAAAACAAACGGATGCATTAAACCTGAGATTGGGAATCCGGAATGTCAGCATGAAAAGTATTGAGGCTTTTAGTTTCGGGCAATTGAAAAATTCTTCCGGAAATATTTCCGGCGATATTGATTGCCGGGGGTCCTTCTCTCAGCCCCTGTTAAATGGGCAGCTTCACTTTGCAGATGTTGTAACCACACCTGCGGTGATCAACAATCCGCTCAGACTTTCCAATGAAACGATTTTAATTAAAAATGCAGGAATGGAGTTTTCTTCATTTACTATTCGCGATAAAAATGATCATACTGCAAAGATCAATGGAAATATTAAAATGGTGGATATTTCAAATCCTGTTTTCAATCTTAACATTGTAACAGATAATTTTCTTGCAATGAATTCCACAGCCGAAAGCAAGCAGCTTTATTACGGAACGCTTATTATTGACAGTAAAATAAAAATTACCGGAACACCTGCGTTTCCTAAAATTAATGCGAATATCAAATTGAGTGATGGCAGTTACTTCACCTTTGCAGTACCTGAAACAAAATTGACGGCTGATAAAGGTGAGGGTGTTGTTGAATTTACAAATGCCCGACTCAATCCTATTCTCACAAAAAAGGAGAAAAGCAATTCACAGAAATCGGATTTCAAAAATATTGATCTGGTAAGTGAAATCCGCGTAGATAAAAATGCGACACTCAAATTGCTAATAGATCCCACTTCCGGTGACTCGCTGGTAGTGAGGGGTGAAGCTGCACTCAGCTTCGCACTTGACCCGAGTGGCAAAGTTAGCATGACGGGTCGATATGAATTAAATGATGGCAGTTATTTAGTGTCTCTGCAGGATTTAATCAAGAAGAAATTTGAAATTCAGAAAGGAGGAACAATTATCTGGAATGGTGATCCGTTAGACGCTGATATCGACATGCGCGCCATATATACAGTGCGAACATCGCCAATAGACCTGGTGGCAAACGAGATTCCTCAGACGGAACAAAATAGTTATAAGGAACGGCTTCCGTTTGAAGTCATCCTCAGTTTAAAGGGGCAATTACTTAAACCCGACATCAGTTTTGAAATACAGCTGGCATCCGCAAGTCGCGGAGCACTTGGGGGAGCAGTGAACGCCAAACTTACAATGCTAAATGAAGATGAGAGCGAACTTAATAAGCAGGTATTTGCTTTGCTTGTGCTTAACCGTTTTATACAAGAAGATCCACTCACAAGCGCCGGTGGTAGTGGAACTGCCGAAGGTGTGGCACGCGAAAGTGTGGGGCGCTTGCTTTCCCAGCAACTAAACAAATTAAGTTCAACGTATATAAAAGGTGTAGATCTTAATTTCGACGTGCAGAGTTATGATGATTTAACCAGCGGAAAAAGCGAAGGACGAACACAGGTGGAGATTGGCATAAAAAAACAGTTCAATCCGCGGTTTAGTGTGCAAGTGGGCGGGAGCGTTGATGTAGAGGGAGAACGGACTCAGCAAAATAATGCAAGCGAGCTTACAGGGGATATCCTTGTTGAGTATAAGCTTACTGATGATGGACGTTATCGTCTGAAAGGTTTCCGGCACACGGAATATGAAGGGGTAATTGAAGGACAAATTACCGAGACAGGTGCGGGTATTCTTTATACACGTGACTTCGACAAGTGGAATGAACTTTTTAAGAAGTCAGAGAAAATTGACGAATAAAAATAAATTATGACTGAAAGAGTAAAAGATTTTCCTGTGTTTGTAAAACTTTCTATCATCACTATGGGAGTGCTTGCATTCTCTTATATTTTATACATCGGACAGGGTATTTTAATTCCCCTTATTTTTTCCACCATCATCGCCATATTGCTCAATCCCGTTGTTAATTTTTTTACCGGGAAGGGAATTAACCGAATTGTTGCCATTTCACTTGTTCTATTTGCCACCATTATATTATTGGGAGCGCTCACATACTTTATTTATTCGCGGTTAGATGTGTTTACAGAATCGTTTCCTCAGCTCAAGGAAAAATTTTCTGCGCTCTTCTCGAATACGGTCAACCAGCTATCGGATTCACTCCATATCAGCAAAACAAAAATTCATTCCTGGATTGAAAAAATTAAAGTGGAAGGGATGAATAGCGGAACTGTTGTGATTGGTCAAACGCTTCTCAGCATAGGAAGTGTATTTGTTCTGGTATTGCTTATTCCGGTTTATGTTTTCATGATACTATTCTATAAGCCATTGCTGTTGGAGTTTATCTCCCAACTATTTCAGAAGAATAAGCAGCCGGTGGTTGCCGAAGTTTTAAGTGAAACCAAAACATTGGTTCAAAGTTATCTGGTTGGTCTTATGCTGGAGGCGGCTATTGTTGCTGCGCTTAATTCAGCGGGGCTATTAATCATCGGACTCGATTATGCCATACTGCTCGGTATCATCGGTGGGTTGCTGAATATAATCCCCTATGTGGGCGGACTGGTTGCTACTGCTTTGCCTATGCTTATTGCGTTGGCCACCAAAAGCCCTTTGGATGCTTTCTGGGTATTACTTATTTATGCAGTAGTGCAGTTCGTAGATAATAATTTTCTCGTTCCCAAAATTGTAGGAAGTAAAGTAAAGATAAATGCATTGGTATCTATTGTCGTGGTAATAATAGGAGGGGCGCTGTGGGGTGTAGCGGGTATGTTTCTTTCTATTCCG
Source organism: Bacteroidia bacterium (assembly GCA_038206355.1). Lineage (GTDB taxonomy): Bacteria > Bacteroidota > Bacteroidia > AKYH767-A > 2013-40CM-41-45 > JAPLDB01. The sequence goes on along the minus strand of JBBRAY010000003.1, from coordinate 13,517 downwards.
ATTACGGCAATTATTAAAGTAGTGTTTGACAGAATAGAACCATTGAAACCAATTGGATTTGTGATTGGCGATGACCAGCCGGCAATGGGGGATATGGTTTTAAAATTTAAAGGATCGGTCAGGAAAAAGAAAGCGACAGTGCGAAAATGATTCAATTGAAGATAAGTCAAAGGAATTCATGTTCTTCAAAGAAGACATGACGTATGCAATTGAAAAATAGGTTAACGGGAGTGCAGTGAACTATCAAATATGGCTTTAAAGGAATTTATTTTTCCTTCACCAAGCAACTTGTTACTGATCTGAAAATGGCACATTTTTTTGTTATGAGTAAGAAAATAAGCGAAATGAAAAGTCTGTCAGTTAAAAATCACCTGCTCCTAAAATATGCATTTATAGCAACAGGAGTTTATATACTTTATTTCATGATAATGAAATTAGCCGGACTTGCACATATTCCGGAATTGCGTTTTGTGAATTACTTTCTCTATTTTTTCGTAACCTATTATGCATTGTATGATTTGGTCAAAATAAAAAAAGTAGGGCTGGAATATCTGGAAGGAATGGCATTCACATTTATTCTCGGTGCAATTTCATTTCTAACTTTCGCTCTGTTTGTATTGGGCTACTCACTTTTCAGTCCGTTTTTTTTAGAAATAGTCGGAAGAGAAATGCAATCGGCACAGCAGCTTGGAATTTTCGCACCTGCATTGGTTGTTTCTGCAGAGGGCTTTGGAATAAGCAGTGTGGTTAGTTTGTGCATGATGCAATACTTTCAGGCGTTCTCTTCAAGAAGGCAGTTGTTTCTTTTTCATGGTAAAAGAAACTTTGAAGCGGAAGAGAATAAGGAGCGGATGACAACTACCGGGCGCTTTGCTCAGGATCATTATTGATTCTTCATATAATCTCAGGACAGAAAACTTGTAAAAGAATTTTCTGTTTGATGCCAAAGATGTTCGTTTTCTTTGGCATTTTTTAAATATACATTCGCATCGATAATGAAAATCTACCACGTACTTATTCTTTGCGTTCTTTTTGCTTCCTGTAGCGGCATACGTACTTTGCCTGAGGGAGAAAAGCTATATACCGGAGCAAGGGTGAGTATAGTAAGCAATGAAAAGCTACGTGATAAGGGCGAGATTAAAAGCATTGTAAAAGATGTACTCCGCCCTATTCCAAATAAGAAGTTCCTCGGCAACCGGCCCAAGGTGTGGATTTATAACCTCACAGAAGATAGGAATGGAAAAGGATTCAGGCACTGGCTTAAAACAAAAGTGGGTGAGCCGCCTGTGCTGATGCGTGATGTTAAACCCGAAGCAACAAAGAAATTGATTGATGCAGCGCTTTTTAACAGGGGAATTTTTAACACTGCTGTCGAAAGTAAAATTGAGGAGGGGAAGAAAAGGGGCCGGGTGGTTTATACAGCGCAGGTACATAATCCATACACTATTAAAAGCACTTTATTTCCACCTGACAGCAGTGCAGTGGGTAAAGCAATTTTTGAATCAAGGAATAAAACACTTTTAAAGTCCGGAAGTGATTATAATCTGGATGCATTACGTGCTGAACGCAAACGAATAGACGAGATCCTTAAAAATACCGGCTATTATTATTTTAGTGCTGATTACATATTATTCAAAGCAGATACCGCCGAAACAGATAAGACGGTAAAACTCACGATTACCCTTAAAGCCAATATTCCTCCTGAAAATCTTTTGGTGTATCGCATCAATAACGTTTCTATAGAATCTGATTTCAGGCTGACGGAGATTGATTCTGCATTGAAAGACACCTCAATAACAGATGACGTTTTATTTATAGGAAAGAATAATATTCGTCCGAAAGTTGTTCTGCGTTCTGTTTTTTTAAAAGAAGGGGATGTTTATTCAAGGAGGAATCACAATATTACACTTAGTCGCCTGATGGGAATGGGCACCTTTAAGTTTGTGAAAGTGGATTTCCATTCTGTTGATACACTTCATCCCGGGTATCTCAATGCTGTTATTCATCTTACTCCTTCTCCGAGAAAAAGTATTCAGCTTGAATTGCAGACGATATCGAAGTCAAATAATTTTCTCGGACCGGCACTGAATGTTGCTTTTCAAAACCGGAATAGCTTAGGGGGCGCAGAACTTCTGAAAATAAATGTGAAAGGATCGCTTGAAACACAACTCACAGGGAAAGATAAAAACATTTTCTCTTACGAAATCGGGCCACAGATTGAATTGATCATACCGGGATTTGTGGCACCTTTCAGAATCCGGCAACCAAGAAGCATTTATATCCCCAAAACAAAAATTTCCGGAAGTTTTGATTATTTAAGACGCGTTAATTATTATGATCTCAACTCTCTGCAATTTCAATTTGGTTATATCTGGAAGGAAAATATTAAAATAAGTCATGAACTTAATCCGATCGCAATAAATTATTTCAGTGTTCGGAATAAAAGTGAAGAGTTTCAGAATCTTCTCTTAGCGAACCCATTTTTCAAACGCAGCTTCGAAGATCAGTTCATAGCGGGAATAAACTACTCCTACACTTTCAATGAACAGGTGATTACACAACAGACGAGTCAGTTTTTCATTCATTTCACCAGTGATTTTGCCGGTAATACTTTTACTGCTTACAATAAAATCTTCGTCAATGAGAGTGCAGATCCCCGGAATCCCCTCACTGTTGCCGGAATTCCTTACTCTCAGTTCATGCGATTTACAATAGACTTGCGAAACTATTTTAATCTCTCTTCAAAAGAAAAACTGGTAGTGCGTTTGTACACAGGCATGGGGTATCCTTATGGAAATTCTTCTACACTTCCTTATGTCAAGCAATTCTTCAGTGGTGGTCCAAACAGCGTACGGGCTTTCAGGATTAATTCACTGGGCCCGGGAATTACTCCGCCAGACTCCATTACAAATACAATCCTTCGGAATGGCGGTGACCTAAAGCTGGAAGCAAACACCGAATACCGTTTTGACATTTACAAATTGGTTAAAGGCGCGCTCTTTATTGATGCAGGTAATATCTGGATACAAGCAGAAGATAAGAGCAATGTTTATTCCGGCTTCAATCGTACTGATCTCATCAGCCAGCTTGCCGCGGGCGCCGGTATTGGCTTACGATTCGATGCTTCTTTTTTCGTCCTGCGATTTGACCTGGCTTTCCCTATTCGTAAACCCTGGTTGGAGTCATCGCAACGATGGGTAATGAATAAAATTGAATTTGGGTCATCTTCATGGCGCGGGGAAAATCTTGTTCTCAATATTGCAATCGGATATCCTTTTTGAGTGAAGTGGCATACTTTTTTGAGTTGAGAAGAAACTAAAAATATATAATTATGAAATCAACAAAATATCTTGCCCTCGCATTTGCGGCAGTATTCAGCCTGAGTTTAATGTCTTCCTGTTCAAATGATAATTCATCTTCCCGAAACAAGATGACTGATCAGGATTCAAAGGAAAATGCCGAAGACCATAATGATGCAAAGTTTAGCCAAAATGCGGAAAAAGATGCCCAGTTCTTAGTGGAAGCCGCAGACATTAGCCTTAAAGAAATAGAAGTGGCAAAACTTGCATCAACCAAAGGTAACATGAAAGAAGTCCGCGATCTTGGCGCAGCGATTCAGCATGATCATCAAATGGCATACGACGAGATTACGGGTCTGGCAAGAAAGAAAAATATAAGTGTTCCTACAGTGATGAGTGATAGTTATAAAAGAGATTATAATGATCTTTCTGACAAAAGAGGTAACGAATTTGATAAGGACTTATGCGACGCGATGGTGAGTGAACATAAAACAGCAATTGATAAGTTTGAAAAAGCATCCAAAGAGTCCACCGATCCTGATATTCAGGCATGGGCATCGAATCAGCTTCCTTCGCTTCGCATGCATCTTGATGATCTGATGAATGCTCAGGAGAAATCCAAGAATACAAGTATGAATGAGAAGAAGTAATCTCCACTTAGTTCTCTATATATAATCCGGAAATCCGGTGCAGAATTTTGTACCGGATTTCTTTTGCTTTTCATTTTAAATGTTCACTGCGATTTGTAATCATAATGTTTGTTTAGTATTTTTACATTCACTGACACCAAGACATTCTTCCTAAAATGCAGTTACAGCGCAACATCGTACTCTATGCCGAAGACGACTTCGACGAGTTCGATCTTTTTCGCGAAGCATTATTTCGCTTTGATCCGTCAATAGAATTGCATCATGCCCGTAATGGCGTACATGCGATAGAATCTCTTACCACTTATATTCCTGATTTCATTTTTCTTGATATTAATATGCCGCTTATGGACGGATGGGAGTGCCTTGATACAATCAAAAAAACACCCCGGTTAGCAAACGTTCCTGTACTGATGATCTCGACCACAAAAGATACCGGCTCTACTCAAAAGTCAGTTATCAAAGGAGCGCTCCATTGTTTTGAAAAGCCTTGCAGGGAAGATGACTGGAGATCTGTTTTTATGCAAACATTTGGTCGGTCAAATACAATCCGCAATGGTAATTCAATTCCCCTGAAGCAGGTTTAGTAAATTTTCATTTGCGCGGGAACACATTTTCAACAGGGGGGACATTTCTTACAGTAAATTATTTTATATTTGTCGCGGCAGATCATCCTTTCCTTCAATGATTTTATCAGGGTATTGAAAAATCATTATGGAAAATACAACCACGCACCCACATCACATTGTCCTGGCAGATGATGATGAAGATGATCGGTATTTTTTCAGAGAAGCACTCAGTCAAATTTCTGCAGACATCACTCTTTTTACAGAAGTTGATGGAGTCAGACTCATGAACGGGCTTCTCAATATTGTCAACCTTCCTCAATTAATATTTTTGGACCTTAACATGCCATATAAGAATGGCAAGGAATGTCTTGTTGAAATAAAATCAACCGACCATTTGAAAAACATACCGGTAATAATATTTTCTACATCCTGTCATTTTCGGGATGTGGAAGAAACCTATGACGGAGGCGCAAATCTATATATACAAAAGCCATCCGGTTTCGCTCCAATGGTAAATCTTCTAAAAAAAGTTTTCGGGCTTGACTGGAAAGAATATACACCCAGACCGGAGAGAAGTAAATTCATTTTGAAAGAGTAGGAGTGTATTTTTTCATCACAATATTTTATAGAATGAGGAATTTGTACCACCAACAACGTGTTATCCTGTTTTGAAGGTGTTGTTTGGCGCAAAAATTATTGGGCACGGGTTTCAATTATATATAACGGAGTATTTCTCAAGAGGAATTTTGCCCCGAGAAAGGGTGAAAGTCCCTTAATCATTGAAGGAAGCTTTAATGATCTGCCCCACGGGGTAAGTTATTGAAAAGTCGTGGAATGCTTTTTAATATGAACCGGGAGATGGCTTACAACTGTTTCCCGGTTTTCTTTTTCTTGTTGCCGGCATGTTTTGCAACTAATTTTTGACGACGATTTTTTTTTCCATGAATTAAAAATGGCATATAGTTTTATAGATGGATACAAATTAAAAATATTTAAATCAGAATTATATGCAAAGCAAAAAATCATCAACAGTAGCCAATGCTTCTGCAAAGGCCGGCACTAAAAAAATCTCTGAAGGGCCAATTGAAAGGAAAATGAAAAAGGGAGAAAATCTTTTTCACGATTTATTCCTTGACGAATTGAAGGATATTTATTGGGCAGAAAAACATCTTGTAAAGAACCTTCCAAAAATTATTAAAGCAGCAACAACTCCGGAACTCAAAGATGCCGTTTCCGATCATCTGCGTGAAACGGAAGAGCAGGTGAAAAAAGTTGAACGGGTGTTTGAATTGATTGGCGAAAAAGCGCAGGCAAAAAAATGTGATGCCATGAGCGGTCTGGTGGAAGAGGCGTCTTCAATTATTGAAGAAACGGAAAAGGGGAGTTATACAAGGGATGCGGCACTGATCACTGCAGCGCAAAAAGTAGAACATTATGAAATAGCTTCTTATGGTGCGCTTGCAGCATTCGCTAAAACAATGGGTCATAATGAGGCTGCAACTATTCTCGCCGAAATACTGGAGGAAGAAAAAAATGCAAATGATGGACTGAATGATCTTGCTGTCAAAAGCATCAATGAAATGGCTATGGGGGAATGGACTACGGAATCATCTGAGGATATTGAATAATAATGGTCTTCAGATGTATGTTTTGTGGAATTAACTTCTCAGATTAAATTCAATTGAAGAAATATCACGGTTTAATTCCACGGTATGTTTTTTTATCACCATAAATAAAAGGGAAGCTTCTGAAAATCCCTCCCATAAAAAAGAGTAAGAATGCGGTAGCTGAAAAGCATTAACAGAGTAAGCAGTAAAAATTAAATTCGATGTCAATTATGGCAGATCAAAGAAATCAAAATCAAAATTCGGGATCTCAACAACCTCAAACAGGAAATAAGAATCCCCAAGGACAACAGTCTTCACAAGCCGGTAACACTTCTGCGGAAAACGGCAAGAAGAGGGAAGAAGATAGGAAGATGAGCGGAAGTACTACCGAACGCGACCGTAAAGCAGATATGCGCGGTGAAGAGACCCGTACGCCTGAAGATCGTAACATCAACACGCCACGTGCTGAAGAAGAAGATGAAACTCTTGACCAGGAAAGAGATCAGGAAAATTCATCCCGCCAAAGCGGTCGTCAGGAAGATAAGCGCAGATAAAATGAAAATCCAAAAGAGGGCAAGTCGCAAGGTTTGCTCTCTCGTGGTAGAGAATGATTGAGTGTATTTATGACACTTAATTATGAATCCGTCCTGGAGAAATTCAGGGCGGTTTTTTTTGTCTTAAATTTAGTGAAGTTGTTCACTCCTAAACATAACCCGACAATTTAATTTCTTTGCAATTCCCTCGCCACCCCATCGCATAATGGTATCGTGATTCCGGCGGAACACACCGCTTAAGAAAGGGGCTGAGATGTTCATCCACGTCAATGTTGTCCTTACATGCCATTTGTAAACGACTGTTGTATTTCCGAACTCTTCTTCCTTGAATTCCCATAAACCTTTGCCTTCAAGTTCGCCGATGACCTTTGCCTCAATACTTTTGTAAATAACAATTTCGGTAATTTCAGTAACAAATTTTAGTTTATAAGGAAGGAAACTCTGCCATGTATGTGCGAAGCGAGGACTGTGTTCACCATCTCCGACATTTTGTATTTGGTGGACATCAAGAACACCCGGCCACCAATCGGGCCAGCTGCTCACATTTTTTATCAGTTCCCAGACTTCCTCTTTTCGGGTATTTATTTTCCAATAAGTAATAAATTTATATTCAGCCATAATTAGACAATGATTCCCATAAAATATTTTTTCGAAAAATATTTTATTGCTGGAGTTTTTTAGTGAGAAGTTTCTTTGTCTGTATAAATAATCAAGCCGATTTAGGTAAAATAAACAGTATCAGTATTATCAATTATGAATAAAGGCAAATTATTAAATGAGTTCATGTAGGGTTTTCAAACAATACTGTGTGGCGTAATGAATTTCAAAAAGATGGCTAAGTTATTGGACTACATAATTAAAGGAGTGCCAAAAATGACGATTAAAGAATTTATTCACCACTATGCTAAAGGAAAAAGTATTACTCGGAAAGCAATAGATGGTCTATTATTTTTTATATTTATTGATCTTTTTATTTATGAAGTGGTGGGTGTTATTCTGCTTGTCATGTGGGTCACATAGAATGCCTGTTCGGGTGCCCATTAGTTTTCAACAGCATTTTCAATGGCATATATTTTTTCCGGTTCAATAACATGGAGAAGCCCGGTAGAAAAAATTCTAAATCCTCTAAAAGAAAAGTGGATATTCATAGCAATTCGGATTTAGACTATTGGACAAAACGTCTTGGTTGTACAGCAGAGCAACTTAAGCAGGTAGTTTTAAAAGTAGGTTCTTCTCCAGTCAAAGTTATTCGTGAACTTGAGAAATAAAGATATCTTGATTTTGCAGGTTAATCCAATAATGAAATAAAGGGGGTAGGAAGCACCCACATTAGTTGAATGTTACCATTCTCAAATCAGAATGGGGTTTTCGACGGCCCGAAAGCAATGTTTTTTTTAAGCCTGTACAATTGCTAATTTATGGCCTGTATAGTTTTGCTTTGCTGTATTTAAATACCGCCCAACCATATATTCTTACACCCGATTTACCGGAAAAGCTCACAGAAGAATATTGAGACGCAATAGATTGATAGGCGTCATCGTAAGTGTGGCTTGAATAATATGGACCCATGAAGGAAGATTCAGCACTAAAAAGCACAATGATCTTTTCAGGACTCCCTTGATTCAATGCCGCCTGACCAAGATAATCCATTCTCGATTTCATATAGGCCACATCAGGTGCTGTCCTGTAATCATGCAATAAAATTCTGTCACAATATTTTACTAAATCAGTCGCTTGTGTCATTTCAATTCCTATTGGGTTTTTGAACCATCCGAAATAAACTTCATTAGTCAATTGCGGAGATACTGTTCTAGTCCAGTTATAATAGGATTTCAAAGTTAAATCATATGTGGCCCATGTAGTAGCGCTATTCCACCATTCCCATTCCATATTTATTCCGGTGATTTTTTGAGATGATGATGTGCACGAGCTGTTATACTTTCTCACATATGTACTGTCGCTGCTGTTGATGGAGCCGGGATAGTAAACAATAACGTTAACGCGGTGGGTGATGCCGTTCTGCGAACATTTTGAAAGAAAGCTGCGCACCTTTGCATAGTTGGCAGAAGATTTAATGAGGTTTTTCAATCCGTACAACTCGAAAGCATTGATACCATTACTTACTGCATAGTTAATCAGATTGTTTTCTGAGGTGGCATTGCCGATGATCGCATCTGCATTGTCCACATACATTCCTTTGAAGGAGGCCGGATTGTCAATAATAGTGGTACCTGTGGTCTGATCACCGAATTTCAGACTTGAGCCGGTTCCACTTGGAGGTAATTCTGCTTTCTGCAGCGCAACACTGTCTTCCTTTTTACATGATGTGTAAAGCAATGCAAACAGCACAAGCATGTGCAGGACAATTCTTCTTGTCATTTTTTGAGTTAATTTAATGCCTAAGGTTAAATCGGCGCTTGATCCCAAACAGCGCTGTTGGTGAAGGCAGGTTTAAAAATCCGAGAAGCCCGTGGTGGAGGTGCGCAAAAGTAAAATCACTTTCTGTTTAAAATCTGAATTCCCGGCAATAACATTTTTAAATTGCACACGGCTGTAACCCCCGCCAATAAAGGAATGCAGAAGAAGTTAAAAATGCCATTCTGCAGGACCCTGCAATTGGAAAATTACCGGTTTTTGATATCAGGAAGATTGCTCTTGCCCGGGTCTTTGTTCCGAGAACGACAGGAGGCACTCCACGCATACCGTTTTTTTTATTTCTGCAATGAGGAAATAAATTCCATTTTCTATAGCTTCTGGTCAACAAGGCTGCTGGCACCTTTTTTTATTATACATCTTTATTGTTAAATCTAAAATTCAATAGCAATGAGTACAAGAGAAATTCACCACAGTTCAAACAAACCCGCTGTAATATTTTTTGAGGGAGGTATCCAGAATAAAGGTATGATAGTTCCAAGATATAATATACGGCTTGCAAAAATTGAATACTTTTTTATTCCCTCTTCAAGAATTCATGCTTACCTGAACGCAAAAGAGCAGCGACAGCATGAAGCGTACCGATACTACGGAACACAGGTTGAAGAAAGTTCAATAAAATCAATTCAGTAATTCATTCATTAAAAATATTTACAGATGGAAAGTCAACATCCCCGGAATCACGAATCAGAACAGCGTATAGTTTTCAGTAAGCAACGGAAAGAACATAACCTTGAGGCTCTGGATAGGCGTTTACATGAGCTCGACATTGAAAAACAAAAACGCAAGCGGGTAACTGATAGAAAAGAGGGAATGGTTTAATGTATTGAAAACTGATAATTGGATTCACATGCGTAAAATGAATAATGGCCTCACAGCCACTGCTGAAATATGGATTAAGGCGCCTATCAATATAGTATGGGACGCGCTCACCAGGCCCGACCTGATTAAAAAATATTTTTTCGGCACTGATGCCATATCAGACTGGAAAGAAGGAAGTCCGATTGTTTTTAGAGGGGAGTGGGAAGGAAAAACGTATGAGGATAAGGGTACTATTCTTGAAACTGAGCCACCCGCGCATTTCAGATATAATTACTGGAGCTCGATGAGTGGGATTGAAGATAAACCCGAGAATTACCTGATCATTTCTTATGACCTAGAAGAGGAAAACGGAGAAACGCATCTAACCATCAGGCAGGACAATATTCCGGATGAAAAGACAAAGGAACATAGTGTTCAGAACTGGAATAGGGTTATTGCTGATTTAAAGAACCTTGTGGAAAATGGTGTTGCGGCATATGAATGAAGGCAGACGCTATCTTTGTTATTAATCTGATGATTTCTACGCAGCATGTTTGCTTGTGAAAAGTCCGGGATGCTTTACCGGTTCTTTTAAAAACAATTCAAGAATGTTTTTTGTGTACTCATATCCGTGAGTAAAAATCTCTGTCAGCTTGCTGAAATCATATGTAGAATATGTGGCGAGATTTTCGGGTTCAATAATCAATTGACAGTATTGTTTTCTGAAACTTGTGCTTTTGCTTACTGTAATTTGTATGGCTCGTTCGACTATTTTTAGCGTTGATTTAATGATTTGAAAGGTGACAATTAAATTTTTGTGCCAGTGTATTGATGGGCACGGGTTTTTATCTAAGATACAGGGACGTAATAGTGAAAGAGTTATATTTGATTTCCTATATTCAGCCATATAAGGAAATCTGATGAGTTCATTGATCATTAAGGAAACAAACTTTGTTTATGTTAAAAAAAATCCTTCTAATAGTTTTAATTCTTTTCATTGTCTCTGCTGCAACGCTTCTTATATGGCGCTACACAAATTATCTGAATGACCCGAATCCGTATAAGACATTCTTACTTCCACGGATAGAAATGAGCGTTATAGAAATAACATCTCTGACCCCTGACAAGGCAGAAATAAACGCATCAATTCTCATTAAGAACCAATTGCCATTTGGGTTCACAGCCGATAGCTTCAGATATGAGTTTTTCATCAATGGGGTGGAAATAATCAGGAGCCGTTATAAAAAAACTATTCATCTTGAGGAAGGAGACAGCAGTTTTGTTCATCTTCCTATTACAGTATATCCACACGACATAGATTCTGTTTTAAAAGTCAACGAGAATCAAAATATTGATTCTGTGATGTATAGCATGCATGTTCATTTTTATACAGATATAATTTTTAAAAAGGAAATAGATGTCAACATCAATCGCTTTTTACCACTATTCCATCTTCCGGAAATAAAAGTAAATGACATTGATGTTGACTCGCTTAATTTTAAGAGAGCTTACATTCTGGTGCATGCCTCGCTTACAAATAAAAATGTCTTTGATATCAGATTGAAAGATTACGCTTACGAAATCCAGATTGAGAATCATGAAGTATTAAAGGGAATTATTGAAGGACTTACTGTGTTGACGGCAAAAAATACAACGCCACTCACCGTACCGCTTACGCTGTCATTTAAAGAATTAGGTCAAACACTTTTAGGATTGTTAAAGAAGGGAGGCAATGTGAATTATAAACTTCACCTTACGCTTCATATACAGCCAGATCAAAAAATGATGAAAAACAGTGAAGTAATTGTCGAAAGCGCCGGTACGGTTAAATCGCTGCTCAATTTTTTAAATGGAAAACCGGAGGATGAAAAGAAAAAATAGAAAAATGCTTAGTATTCTTCCCTTCCTGTTGAATTAAATACCCAAAAATATTTGACTACACCGATTATTTATTCATCACGAGCATATCTTTAATATCATAAGCGTCATTTGAAAGTGTGCAATTGTAGCGCTTAATGTGAGCCATTCGATCTTCAAAAGTAATTTTGATTTTAAATTTTTTAACGGGCAATTTATCCTTTGGATAGTTCTTATCTTCCTGTTTCATCTTATCTACAGCGTAAAATGTTGCTGTAATCTTTCCATGCTCCATGTAGAAGCGCAAGACTGTGGCGTCAAACCTGTCGGGGCTGTATCGAAAAATTAATTTTGTGGCAAGCGTATTTAAATCTTCTTTTTTGAAGAAATCCATTGCAGCTTTTCCGCCAAGGGCATGTGTCTTTGTTTTAAAAGGTTGATTATTTTTCATAATTGAGCTATATGAAATGTTTTCAAATAATTATACCACACGGCAACATTGGATTGATGGCATGTATTTCGATAAAGTCAAAAATATTGATGGGTGCCGGATGCACATGAAGTAAAAAATATGGATGATCTCGGAATAAGAAGAAGCGGTAAGAAGCGCATTGTTATTATTGGGGGCGGATTTGCCGGACTTAAACTGGCAAAAAAACTTTCAAAAAGTAAATACCAGATTGTCCTTCTCGATCGCAATAACTATCATACATTCCAGCCATTGCTCTATCAAATTGCCATGGGCGGATTGGAGCCCAGCAGTATCACATATCCGTTACGCAAGTCGATTCGTGGCGACTCTGCTTTCTTCCGAATGGCAACCGTTGAAGAAGTAAATGCAGAGGAACAAATACTCATAACAAATAAAGGCAAATTAAAATATGACCTGCTGGTTATTGCCAGTGGTAGCAAATCCAATTTTTTTGGTAATGTAAAACTTGAAAATAACTCCTTTACATTGAAGACAATTCCGGGAGCTTTGGATATTCGGAGTCTGCTTTTTCAAAGTCTCGAAGAGGCAGTTTTAAAGAAAAAGAATGATATACTATTGAACATTGTCATCGTCGGCGGTGGCCCAACGGGAGTTGAAATAGCAGGAGCTTTATCCGAATTAAAAAACCACATACTTCCAAAGGATTATCCCGAACTTATTTTTACAAACTTCAATATTTATTTGATAGAAGGTACAGAAAAGGTACTCAATGGAATGTCGGCTTCTGCATCATTTCATGCTGCAAAGTACCTTGAGGGTATCGGAGTAATCATTAAAAAGAACCAACTTGTAAAGGATTATGATGGGTCACGGGTTACTTTAAATACGGGTGAAGTGATATATACCAACATGGTGATCTGGTCTGCAGGGGTGCTGGGTAATTCCGTGGATGGAATAGATAGTAATTCTATTTATAAAAACTTTCGATATAAAGTTGATTGCTACAATCGTGTGCTTGGATATGAAAATATTTTTGCAATCGGAGATGTAGCATCTATGAAGAATTCATTCGGAAAAGATCATGCGATGCTGGCGCCCGTAGCAATTCAACAAGCAGCGAATCTTGCCCGCAACCTGAATATTATGAGTGCTAAACCGTGGAAAAAATTTAATTATTTCTTCCGATCAAGTTTCTAACGCAACATTTTTTTCAAATATATAATTCTTTCAATGATTGTCTAAATTTGTGATGTTAAGTGAAGCGTAGTTGAGCTCTGCTGGAGAGCAACTCAACAAGGAATGGCTTAACCCAATAGC
>JBBRAY010000002.1:0-180382 GCA_038206355.1 Bacteroidia bacterium | reverse complement strand
AACAATGCAAAAAGAAATAGTCCCGATTGAAACCGGGACTACTCAAGATGAACTTCCGTGCAACGAATCGCCTGAAGCTCTCTTTCTGCTGGAGCAAAAATAATTAAAATAATCTTTGGTTTTTAAGACAGTACCTCGATTATGCGTAGTAACGCTTCTAATCATTAGCATCTTTCGAATCAGAATCACCGAGTAAGTAAATATCACATTTTAGATTGATGCTTCTTTCGTGAATGGCTTTCAGTGTACTTTTGGAAAAGAATAACTCTCTATTCCAATTACTGAAGTAGCCGACAATTGTTAAGCAGACTTCATATTTATTTGAAAGCTCAATCCAGTGATTGAGATTTTTAGAACACTTATCAAGTAACAAATTTATTTTTGTTTCAATATCTAAATCATCTTTTTCTGATTGTAATCTCCATCGGCCCCATTTAGCAGCTCTTGTATATTTTTTATGAGGCGGACCGTATGGATGTTTCTCGCCAGGGTTCCAAGCAAGATCTGGTTGAACTTCCAGTAATTGAGAAACAATAGTTCGATCAAGCATCTCAGATTCAACATATAGAATGACTGTTGATTTATCTGGTGAGCCTCCAATTTGACCTATGTCAGTAAGTTCTCCTTGCGGTTTCGTGAACATTTCATTACCTGTTTCATCGAAATATCTATAATCGGACATTCAGTATAAAAATTTGTAGAGTGTTATTTTAATTACGCATAGCGTATAAGGGCTAACCGCAGTGCCGGAATCAAAATTACAAATATTTAAGTGAAAACGTTTACGCTAAAAAAGTATTCGAATTTTCGAATTCCAAACGAGAACCAGGCATTGCCGGTTAGCTTCTTGATATGCGCATACTCTATTGGCGCACTATGCTCATCCGCCAATTTATTTCGCATCATCTTTCTTCGTCAAACAATATTTCAACCCAATACAAATGACGAAAGCATTATTCTTTACTTCAATTCCTGAATTACTTGCTGAAGAAGGAGTATCCATTACTTTAGTAAAATCATATTGATATTGTCCTTCAAGAAAAATTCCCAATTGCTTGATTTTATATTCAACTCCCGCACCGAAATTAGCACCCCAAACTGTTTTGTTAAAATCCCTTTCAATTTGCTCATAATTAAAATCAGATTTATATGATAACTGATAATTCAATCTTAAACCTAACAAAGCATAAGGAATGAAATGAGTTATTTCATATCTTGCTTTTAGCATCGGACTAAATGTAAAGTAGTTAAACTTTGTATCATAAGTTTTATAAGTTCCATCCCCTTCTGGCATATCAACTGTGGTGTTCGGAATTTTTTCAGTATGACCCTTTGCACAATAACCGAAGTCAGTTGTTAAACTCAAATATTTCAATTTTAAAAACTCCAAAGTTGCCGCACCATAAAAGCTAACTCTGTTATCTGTTTTCAATGTCTTAGCATCTGCTTTTAAAAGCCAAGTTTGATTTGCAATAGATGCTCCCCCTTCAATGCCAATACTTTTAAGAACTTGTCCGTTCACAAATGTGGTTGTCATAAGAGTAAAATATAATACTAAAGTTTGTTTCATATTCTGTCGGTTAAATTAGCTGTGTCGTTGAAGAGTTGCACATAACATTAAAGTTTTTTATCCGCAATTTATAAAAAAGAATACATCAGGTTGGCCGAGCCAAAAATTGCGGATAAAATTTAGTTGAACGAAGCCACCTGATTCCGAAAGATTTGTTCTATGGAATTGCAATTTTTCGATTTGACTGATAAAGCTTTGAGTCTATCCGGGAGTGATAAATATCGCGGGGCAAACTTCAGGGCGTGGACAGTTGGGTGTGAAACCGTTTGCGTCTTTGTATCTGGTCCCGCCCCCATGTGGGAGAAGAATACTGAAAGGAGAAGGAAGTACCTGATCCGTTTGAGAATCTCCGCTGGCAAGGCGTATGCATGGAGCAGGTCGAAGAAAAGGTGATGAGCGGTTGTACAAAGTCCGATTGTTCTTTTTACTGTTGAGTATATTTTTCTGCCGGTATCTTTCTAAGCCCGGGAGTAAACTCCATCTCCCATCCGTTATTTTTTATTAATATTCCCTTTAACCAACATCACATAAATAAAAAGACCATCACATTACGGGGTGATGGTCTTTTTTCGAAGTTTACGGACTTCTTATTTTTGCTAACCAACCATTATAGCAGATTAAACAGTGGGGTTGAATAATATGAAAGAACGATTGGTATGTTTCAAATACCGGTGTAAATAAACAATCACTTCATTGTGAATCATAGCAGTAATGAGTAATTCACCCTTTTCACTGAGCCATTGGTAAGTTTGAGCGCCTAATTGGCAATCAATAGAAAGGTCGCGAGGCGCTTTGGATTTGCGCTGCGATTTAGAAAAGTCGAAAAGAGCAGCCGTTCCTATCCGGCGTAATGCTGATCAACTATGATGTTTATGATTTATGCCGATGAATATAACTGCCGGCGAGCCTGACTGTTCTATGTGTCCTCAGTGCCTTCTGTGTTTAATGGCTGCTGATTTCGGCTGTTCTCAATGCACTCAGCACCCTCTTTGTTTAACTATTGCTAAAAAAATCTCTCTTATAAAAAAAAAGCATCGGGAATACAGAGTGGTGAATCATGATCTAAAAACCTAAAAACGTTCCAGCATCTTCAGAAATTTATCTTTCCTGTTGCGGGCTATATTAATTGTGGTTCCGTCATTCATCACCAGGTAACCTCCGCTCCCCCTGATGTATTTTTTTATCGCCGATAGATTTACAAAATGCGAATTGTGTACCCTGAAAAAATCAGTGCTGTTTACTGATTCTTCAATCTCTTTTAATGTACGGGTAACAACAATCTGATCTCCGGTAACCATGAAGATAGTGGTGTAGTTGCTCTCGGATTTGCAATGCAAAATGTCCTTTACATTCACGAAAATAAATCCTTCAAAAGTGGGTAGCGCAATCCTCCGGTTTTTATTTCCCGCACTCAGACTTTCTGCAAGCTGTTCGAATTTCTGATTTCTTGTTCTTACTTTTTTCTCAATGAGGCGGTCGACAGAGCCTTTCAGTTCTTTGGCATTAATTGGTTTGGTTAGGTAATCAAAAGCATTGCTTCGGATCGCTTCCAGCACATATTCATTGTAAGAGGTAGTGAAGATAACTTCAAAGTCAATCTCGCCAACAAGTTTCAGCATTTCAAAACCTGACATCCCCGGCATTTCAATATCGAGGAACACCAGATTGGGACTCAACTTCCTGATCGCAGTAACACCTTCTTCCGGCGTATTGCAAACGGCTTGTATCACCACATTTTTACAATGCTCAGTAATGGTATCTACCAACGCCATCTGGCTGAGTTTGTCGTCTTCAACAATTACACAATTGATCATAAAATCTGTTGAGCAGCGAATATAAACACATATTTTAATCCGCCTTCGCGTCCGCTTCGGGGGACGAGAAGGCTTGGTTAATTCCCCGGGGCTTGCCCTGAGGTTAATACCATTTTAATTGGAATTCTACTGAATCAGCGCTCAGGGTTAGAAAATGCAGCATTAAATTCAATTTTATGTATCTTATTTTTTATATCTTTCCTCCCAATTTTACAACCATGAAAAGAATTATACCCGTCCTTTTTTTTCTGACACTATTTGTTTCCCAGAAATCTTATTCCTCCTGTGCTGTCGGTTTTTCAGAAGTGATTATTCAGATCATTCCCGATACCTGGCCGTATGAAACATCCTGGAATATTGCCGACATCGGGGGTAACACACTTGATTCCGGAACTTCAGTAGGAGATACACTTTGTATTCCGACCGGATCCTGCGCATTGTTTACCATTTATGATTCTTTTGGAGATGGCATTTACGCCCCCGGAGGATACTGGGTTTATGTGGATGGTATTCTCGTAGCACATGGTGATGCATTCGGTTATCAGGCGCAGTTTGCAATTTCCTGTCCGCCCGGTTCATTTTGCTCTTCGCCAATCCCAATTACGGCTTATGGGAATTATACGGCCACATATGACAACACCTGGTATTCCTATACCTGCGACAGCACAGCCGGTTATAATATTTCTACATGCGGTATGAATACCTGCAATACGCAGATATGGGTTTATACTGCCTGTCCACAGACACCATATCCCGAAGGGCCTGCGGGCACCTATGGATATAATGATGATGCCGGTTGCGGGCTGCAAGCCGATCTCAACGTAATGCTCACGGACGGAGTAACCTATTACATACGCATTGGTGACAACATGAATGACTGTCCGGGTACGATAGATTTTTCATTCAACTATGTAGGTCCTGTTTCCGGATGCACGGATCCTACTGCTTGTAATTACAATCCGCTTGCTGTAATTGATGACGGCAGTTGTGTTTACTGGCCGAATCCAATATGTGCAGGGCCGGATCTTAAATTTGATTCAGCAGCATTTGCGAGTTCGATGACAATGATGACTGTTGGTGCAAGTACCTGCGATGTGAATGAAGGTTGCGTTACAGGTTATGGTACTCGAAATGTAATTGCATTTACTTCCAGAATTTACAATGTAGGAACACTTGACTATTGGATTGGTAATCCATCTTCAAATCCCGGAATGTTTAATTTTCAAAACTGCCATGGTCATGCGCACTATGAAGGTTATGGTGACTACAGACTGATTGATATGTATGATAACTTATTGCCTGCCGGACATAAAAATGGTTACTGTGTGATGGACCTTTGTGGTTTCGGACAATACAATTGCGGCAACATGGGAATCTCAGTCGGATGTTATGATGCATATGGTATTGGTACGCAATGTCAGTGGATAGATATTACCGATGTACCTGACGGAGATTACCGCCTTGCCATCGTGTTCAATCCATTACACCTTCCTGATGCAGCAGGTCACAGCGAAATAAATTATTTAAACAATGCTACGCAGGTATGCATCAACATCACGCGCAATACGCAGGGCGTTCCGTCATTTTCTTTTCTTCCGAATTGTACACCCTTTGTAGATTGCTCAGGAATACCCGGTGGTACTGCAGTTCCTGATTGTCAGGGTGCATGTAACGGACTTGCGGTATTTGGTGACGTGTATAATGACGGCGTGCTCGATTCCATGGACGTTCCGATGTACATGAGTATTATTCAGAATAATTCTTTTCCTGCGACTACTTGCAATGATTTGAATAATGACAGTATCCTCACTGTAACGGATGCAGTGCTTGCGAACTGGTGTATGCGTACAGGAGGATTACCGGGACAGCACAATCATTGTCAGTTTCCAAGAGATATTTTTAATCCCAATGATACAGCAGGACTTTTCATAAGTGCATGGGATTTTAATCAGCAATGGATAGACATTAAGATCGAAAATTTTTATCCTGATGTAAAAGGATATCAGTTCACAATGCACGGTATTGAAATTCAGAATGTGGTAAGTATGATTAACCCTGTTGAGTTTCCTGCCGACATTCGATTCAATACAAATACCAATGAAGTATTTGCGATGAGTCCTGTCGATTCATTCATTCACCGCACTTCAATACAAAGGGTGGTATGTCGTATTTATTACAGCAACATTACTGATACGATGATTTGCATCAGCAGCATCCGCGAAATCGTAAACAGCAATGCGGAAAGAATAGTGACTTACATTGATGGCAGTTGTATTCCAAGTATTCCTACAGGTATTATTACTGCTCCGGTGCAGTCTGCTGCGCTGGCCCTGATTCCAAATCCGGCAACAGATAAAGCACTCCTCCATATTGATAAAAAAGTTTCTCTGCAAAGCATTCATGTGTTTGACCTCAACGGAAAACCTTTTGAAGTCGCCATTCATCCTGCAAAAGACAACTGGTATGAAATGGATTTGCAAAACCTGCCACAGGGGATTTACATGATTGAGGTAAAAGATGAAAAGGCGAGGGGGATAATAAAACTTGTGAAGCTGTAAATAGGGTTTAAATCTATTTCAGCAATTTCTTTAGTGCCGCCATTTTAATAGCCGTTACCGCTGCTTCTACGCCTTTATTTCCGTGTTTTCCTCCCGCACGAGCCAGCGCTTGTTCCATATTGTTTGGAGTCAGTACGCCAAAAATAAACGGTATGCTGAATTTCAGGGATAGTTGTATTAACCCATTGGAAACGGCATTGCAAATAAAATCAAAATGACGTGTTTCGCCCTGTATCACACACCCAAGGCAAATAACAGCATCAGGTTTTTTACTTTCATGTAAAAACTGAGCACCTGCCGGTAATTCAAAACTTCCGGGAACATTGATACGGATTATATTTTTCGCTTTGCATCCGTGAGTGAGTAGGGTAGCATAAGCGGCGTCAAAAAGTGATTCCGTTATTTCCGGATTCCATTCACTAACCACGATTCCAATCTTCATTCCTTTTGCATCAGGAATTTCTTTTGATTTATAAGAGGAAAGATTGGTTTTCTTGTTGGGCATTGGTTGAGTGGTTGATTGGTTGATTCCTGTTTCAGTTGATATTCCCGTTCCAACAATACTAAATAAAAAAACCGAACTGTGAAGTCCGGCTTTTTGAATTTATATTATTTCAGTTATTCGATTTGATTACAGTTTGAAACTGGCTTCTGGCTGCTTATGGTTCAATTCTAAATTTTAACTTGTAGCGGGTATCATCGTGACTTATGACTTATGACTTGGCTGCTCACTTTCCCTCCGTCATCGCCTCAGCCCTCGCCAGATATCTTTCCACCTGCTGGCCCTCACTTGTAGAACTGTAATCTTTCTTTATCTTTTTATAAATATCAGCAGCCTCACGGTAATTGCCTTTGGCTTCCAGTGCACCGCCGAGTTTCATCAGGAAAATCGGAGTCGTGAAATTATTTACATTTTCTTTTGAAGCCTTTTCATAATATGAAATTGCATCTTCGGTATTATTCAGTTCCATATAAGCATCACCGATTGCACCCAGCGTGAGTGATGCAGTGATCTGGTCATTTGCATCATAACTTTTTAGCGATTCAATGGCTTTGTCGTATTCTTTATTTTTCAGATAAGACATTCCAAGATAATAATGCGCAAGGTTCGCAGACGGACTTACGCCGTCATCGTTGATAATTTCTTCAAAGCCGGGAAAATTACCGTCACCATTAATGGCCTGCTTTAATGAATCATTTTTGAAATATTCTTCAGCGCGGAACATCTGAGCACGGGTTTCCTTCTCTTTTCCCGAAACATATGAATACTGATAATAGAGGTATCCGGCAACTGCTGCAGCAATTGCAATACCTATAATCATCAGGCTTTTCTTGTTTTTATTAATAAAATCTTCTGTTTTTCCCAGGGTTTGCTCAATATTCAGCCCTTGCCCTTCTTGTGTATCAGCCATTGGTTTTCTTTAAAATGAGGTGCAAAAATAGTTTTTTCCCTTTAACCGCAAAGCCCGAAGTTAAGAGCTTATTCACCATCTCTTTAATCATATTGGCAACGTCGCGTATTACTTAAGTCATTCTTTGTGGGGAAATCCTCTGTTTACGTCTATATTTGGAATCTTATTTTCATATTTCCCGCTATGACAAGAATCGTTTCGAAGTTTTTAAAGTCTTTGCTACCGCTGATGCCCTTTTCAGTTGCTTTTCAGCTTACTATTATTAATTATTCCACCGCCCAAACACTTACCAGTTCCAACCTGCCAATTATTATCATGGATACCCATGGTCAGACTATTCCCGATGATCCCCGCATTATCATTGATTTGGGCATGATATACAATGGATATGGAGTGAGAAATTATGTAACAGACCCGCAAAATGACTACTCCGGTCAGGTGGCAATTGAAATCCGCGGATCTACCTCACAGCAATATCCCAAGAAATCGTATGGTTTTGAGACCCGTGATTCAGTATTAATGGATACCAATGTTTCTCTCCTTGAAATGCCTGAGGAGAATGACTGGATTCTTTATGGTGCTTATCCGGACAAAACGCTCTTGAGAAATTCATTTGCCTTTTACACTTTCAACAGGATGGGACATTATGCCTCGCGGACAAAACACGTGGAACTGGTGCGAAACGGTAGCTACCGGGGCGTTTATGAATTGATGGAAAAAATAAAAAGAGACAATCATCGCGTGGCCATTGCGAAACTTACACCTGCAGATACAGTGGGTGATAGTTTAACCGGTGGGTACATCATTAAAATTGACAAGACAACCGGCAATGGAACCGATTTATGGTATTCCGCATATGACGCAAATGTTTTTTTTCAATTTGATTATCCTGAAGACGTTGATCTTGTCCAGGTGCAGAAAGATTACATTCAGAATTATGTTTATGAATTTGAAACTGCTTTACAGGGACCTGCTTTTACAGATATTGATTCCGGGTACATCAGGTATATTGACGTATCATCTTTTGTTGATTTTTTTCTGATGCAGGAACTCGGAAGAACTGTTGACGGATATCGTTCCAGCTGTTTTATGTATAAAGACAAAGACTCAAGGGCCGGCAAGCTGACGATGGGGCCCTTGTGGGATTTTAATCTTTCATTCGGTAATTGTAATTATTGCGCTGCATACGATACCACCGGATATCAATACCAGTTCAATAGTATCTGCACCAACTATAATCCGCACGTACCTTTCTGGTGGAGCCGGTTGCTTCAGGATCCTGCCTATGCTGATCAGGTTCAATGTCGCTGGAAACAGATGAGGGGAAGTTTCCTGAATACCGATTCGGTGAACTCCTGGATTGATTCTATGGCTACTTACTTGAATGAATCCCAGCAACGTAATTTTCAGAAGTGGCCGATACTCGGTCAGTTTGTAAACTGGAATTATTTTGTAGGACAAACATATCAGGATGAGATTGATTATCTGAAAACATGGATTGCCGACCGTTCAACATGGATGGATAACAATCTTCCCGGTGTTTGTAATCTCACAACATCAACTGTGGAAGATGAAAGGAATATTTTTTGCAGATTTTATCCCAACCCGTTTTCAAAATCTACTACGCTTCAAATCAGATATGCAGATAAAAATACAACTGATGTCTCACTTCATGTTTTTGATATAACGGGGAGAAGTGTTTTTCAAAAAAATATTATGGTCAGAAATCATTCTGCAATGGAAGAGGTGAGGCTGGATTTGATTCCGGGAGTTTATTTTTATTCGATTATTTCAGGCGGTATGCAGAATGTTACCGGGAAATTGGTCGTTCAATGATTATGCATTAATCTATGTGATTATTCCCGTTGGCTAAAGCCAACGGGTATATCAACGGGTATATATCAGGATTTATTCAGCAGAGAATAAATTGCGCTGTCTAAAAATTTTCCATCGTGATAATAATTTTCTTTGAAATAGGCTTCGCGTACGAAATTTAATTTTTCAAGAAGTTTGAAGGAAGCAATGTTTTTGGGATTTACATTCGCTTCAATGCTGTGGATGTTTAATTTGGTAAAACCATATTCAATTGCGCATTTCGCGGCTTCTGTCATATAACCCTTCTCCCAAAAATCAGGAAGTAAAGAATATCCGATCTCTGCACGGTAGTGTTCTTTGATCAATCTCCAGAAACTAATATCGCCGATGGGCTGATTTGATTTTTTCAATTCGATAGTCCATGCTATTCCATTGCGGTTGTCAACCATGTCAATGATGGTCTTCATTTTTTCAACGGCCTCATCCAGGGTTTTCATTTTGGCCCGGTCAGTGTACATGTTTACGCGTTCATTTGTACGCAGTTCATACATAAATGAAGCATCGTCCATCGTCATTTGACGCAGACGTAAACGTTCCGTTTCGAGAATAGGAAAAATATCGTATTTCAGTTCAAGCATTTTTCAGTTCCTCGCATTTAAACATTGAATACATAAGCAATTTGTGTGAATTGGTGAAATTAGTGGCTTGAATTCTTAACCATTAAATACTTCTATTTTATAAAACACTTTTCTTTCTTCCAGATATTTTATAACATAATCAAAACAGGCCTGGTCTTCACCCATATATTCAGGAGGCGAAATTCCTTTTCGTGAAAATTTATTTTCGAGAACAAGCCTGACTGCCGCTGTTGCAGTATATCCGGTGGTTCGTGCCATACTCATCACTCCGGTTTCTTTATCGTAACGATCATAAAGGGTGTAGATATATTTAATATTCTGCCCGGCTTCTTCGCCATCAATGGTAACCCTCATAATTGTAAAATCTTCTTCTCCGGGAATATATTTCCATTCTTTAAATAAAAGTTTTGAAAAAATTTCCAGTGGAGCAATGTCTGCATTTTGGGTTTTGATTTTTTCTTTGGAAAAAAGTCCGCTCTCACGAAAGATTCTCATCAAGTCAATATGCCCCGGATAGCGCAGTGTTTTTTCTTTCATGTTTGGTACGTCAGGCATCGTCAATGCCAGAGAGCGTAAGCCGTCAGTATTAAATGATTCCAGCGTTCCAACCTGATCAAAGTTCAGTAGCTCAGGTTCGCTAAGCGCTTCCATCGTAATAAGTTTTCCATCCTGAATATATCTCGCAGGACGCGTGTATTCTTCAATCACATCAATAGGGGAGAAGGGGGCTTTGTATTCATATGGCCTTGTTCTGACAACAGGCAATCCGCCTACCAGGCATTCATAGCCTGTCATCTTCATGCGCTTGTAATGGTAGCCTGCCATCATGTTGCACATGCCCGGTGCAACACCGCAATCTACAACGATGGTCACATTGTTTTTCTTAGCCAATGCATCGAGTTGCATAGCATCTTCAGGAAAAAAAGAAATGTCGACGCAATTTTTCTTCGATTCTATAACTGTTTTCAGGACATCAAATCCAAGAAATCCGGGAACGGCGCCAATCACCAGATCAAAGGGAGCAATCGCTTTTTTTATTTCCTCTGATTTGCTGAAATCACATTGCAGCGTTTTTATATTGAGTTCAGATTCTATGGATTTCAAAACGCCAACGCTGTAGTCAGCACAGGTAACTTCGAAATCAGATGCAAGGTCGGCGCACATGGCGCTACCAACCATTCCTCCGCCAAGGACAATTATTTTAGTCACAAATATTTTTGTTTTTTAAATTATTGATTGCTTACCACTTTGGCTTAACAAAATACAAAGTAGTTCCATCCGGATCGACGAAGTGAAGGTAGTTGCCACTCTTTCCATCTTCTGCTTCATGGGTTATTGTGATGCCATTTTTTTTTAAAAGTGCTTTTGCTTCATCAAAATCCTCTACCATAAATCCGATTGACAAATCACCCGATCCTGATTTTTCATTGCCACCGGGATGAATGCCCAATGTAATGCCCGGCCCATCTATCATTGCATAATTATCGCCCCAGCGCTGCTGTAATTTTAATCCGATGCTTTCATAAAATGCAATCGACTTTGTCATGTCTTTCACCATGATGGTGACGTTGGATCCCGTTAGCTTCATATTTATTTATAATAAGTATATTTCATTACCCCATCGAATAACGAATTCACATGCTAATATACGAAATACGAAACTTAATTTTCGGTTTTTGATATTCGTTTTTCGAATATTCGTAATTATTGGTTATTCGTACCTACATGTTGCGTCTGTATTGCCCTCCATCCTCCTGAGGCGGATTTACGGACAAGGATCTCACATATTCCTACGGTATTGTCCTCCAACCTCAAACAATGCATTCGTAATTTGCCCCAGCGAACAATACTTCACGGCTTCCATCAGTTCAGCAAAAAGATTTTTGTTTTGAATGGCCGTTAGTTGCAGATGCTTCAGAATTTCATCACGCTTGTCCTCATTTCTTTTCTGCAGGTCTTTAAGCATCGTAATCTGGTATTCCTTTTCTTCTGTTGTAGCACGGATAACTTCTTTGGGTAAAATTGTTGGTGAGCCTTTGCTTGACAAAAAAGTATTTACACCGATGATCGGATATTCGCCGGTATGTTTCAACGTTTCGTAATACAAACTTTCCTCCTGAATTTTTCCGCGCTGGTACATTGTTTCCATTGCACCCAATACGCCGCCACGTTCATTTATACGATCAAATTCCACCATCACGGCCTCTTCCACAAGGTCGGTTAGTTCTTCGATGATGAATGAACCTTGCATCGGGTTTTCATTTTTCGCCAGACCCAACTCACGGTTTATGATCAGCTGGATTGCCATGGCCCTCCGCACACTTTCTTCAGTTGGAGTGGTGATGGCCTCGTCATAAGCATTGGTGTGAAGTGAATTGCAATTGTCATAAATCGCATACAAGGCCTGAAGCGTGGTGCGGATATCATTAAAGTCAATTTCCTGTGCATGTAATGAACGACCTGAAGTCTGAATGTGATACTTCAGCATTTGTGACCTCTCATCAGCACCATATTTCAACTTCATTGCTTTTGCCCATATTTTTCTTGCCACCCTGCCGATCACAGAATATTCAGGGTCTACGCCATTTGAAAAGAAGAAGGAAAGATTGGGTGCGAATTTATTAATGTCCATTCCGCGTGACAGGTAATATTCTACGTAAGTGAAACCATTGGATATTGTCAACGCAAGCTGTGTAATAGGATTGGCGCCGGCTTCAGCGATATGGTAGCCGCTGATGGAAACAGAATAAAAATTTCTGATTTTATGTTTGATAAAATAATCTTGTACGTCTCCCATTAAACGCAATGCAAATTCCGTTGAGAAGATGCACGTATTCTGCGCCTGGTCTTCTTTCAGAATGTCTGCCTGAACCGTTCCACGCACTGCATGCAACGTTTGCTCGCGGATTTTTTTGTAAACGTCTTCCGGTAAAACCATGTCGCCGGTTACACCAAGTAACATCAGTCCCAGTCCGTCATTCCCTACAGGCAATTCTCCCTGATAAGCGGGACGTGCAACTTTTTTATTTTTATAGATGTCGTCAATCTTCTTTTGTACTTCTTTTTCCAGCCCATGTTCTTTGATGTACAGTTCACATTGCTGATCAATGGCGGCATTCATGAAAAAAGCAGTGAGCATTGGCGCCGGTCCGTTGATCGTCATCGACACAGAGGTTTTAGCGTCGGATAAATTAAATCCGCTGTACAATTTTTTTGCATCGTCGAGGCAGCAAATTGAAACGCCGCTGTTGCCAACCTTACCGTAAATGTCAGGACGGTGATCTGGATCGTGCCCATAAAGTGTAACACTATCGAAAGCAGTGCTCAGTCGTTTCGCAGGCAATCCCAGACTGACATAATGAAACCTCCTGTTCGTTCTTTCCGGTCCGCCTTCGCCAGCAAACATGCGTGTAGGATCCTCGCCTTCGCGCTTGAAAGGAAATACGCCTGCTGTATAGGGAAACTCTCCCGGGAAATTTTCCTGTAGGTTCCATTGTAATATTTCCCCCCACGCTTCATAGCGCGGAGTAGCCACTTTTGGAATCTTCGTATGCGAAAGCGATTCAGTGTACGTTTTTACTTTTACGTCTTTGTCGCGCACTTTGTAAATAAAAACATCATCATGGTATTGCTGTACTTTTTTCTTCCAGTTCTTCAGTAATTTTTTGTTTTGTCCGTCGAGAAGTAATTCTGTTTCGTGATAGAGGTCATTTATTTTAGCAGCAATCTTTTCTTTGTCTTTGATAGTTGAATTGTTGAATTGGTCAATGGTTGAGTGTAACGCATAAAGTTTATTCGCGATTTCACTTTGTTCTTTCGTCCATTTATTGTATCCGCGAACGGTTTCCGCGATTTCACTCAGGTAACGGATGCGGGCAGGAGGGATGATGTAAATTTTTTCACTCATCTCACCCGTGATTTCAAAATGTGATTCTAGCTTTGTCTCAGACTTCTCATTGAGCTTGTCAATCACAGCCCTGTAAAGACGGTTCATTCCCGGGTCATTGAACTGGGAAGCGATGGTTCCGAAAACGGGAACGTCTTCATCTTTCATCTGAAACAGGTTGTGGTTGCGCTTGTATTGTTTCTTCACATCACGCAAGGCATCAAGGGCGCCACGTTTGTCAAATTTGTTCAGTGCAATGATGTCTGCAAAATCGAGCATGTCAATTTTCTCCAGTTGAGATGCAGCGCCGTACTCAGGAGTCATTACATATAATGAAGCGTTGCTGTGCTCAATAATTTCTGTATCACTTTGTCCGATGCCGGAAGTTTCAAGGATGATGAGATCGTAATGCGCAGCTTTGAGTACATCAATTGCATCCTGCACGTGCTTACTCAATGCAAGGTTGCTTTGCCTTGTAGCAAGTGAACGCATATACACCCGCGGATTGGAAATCGAATTCATCCGGATTCTGTCACCGAGTAATGCTCCACCCGTTTTACGTTTGCTTGGGTCAACAGAAACGATGGCGATGTTCTTGTCTTTGAAGTCGAGCAAAAACCTGCGTACCAGTTCATCAACGAGAGAGGATTTTCCTGCACCACCTGTGCCTGTGATTCCTAGAACAGGGGTAGCCCCCCCGGCACCCGAAGGGGGAGTAGCTGCGGAGTCTAAGGTTTTTCCTTTTTCTTTTGGCGAATGCCCGTTTTCTTGAAGTGTTTCGAATAGTTCTTTAAAATGTTCATGGTCATTTTCAGCACAAGAGATCAGTTCAGCAATCGTTGGCCATTTTTTTTCAATCAGATCCTTTTGCCATCCATTCAGCAGGAAATTATATTCATGTTGTTGTTGGCTGTTTTTTTCTCCCGTCCCATCGGGAAGGGTAAGGGATGGGCTTCCCGCCTTCTCCAGCAGATCATTGATCATACCCTGTAATCCCATACTACGGCCGTCGTCAGGATGGTAAATGCGTGTGATACCGTAATTCTGTAACTCTTTGATCTCTTCAGGCAATATCGTTCCACCGCCTCCGCCGAATATTTTAATGTGACTGCATCCTTTTTCTTTCAGCAGGTCGAACATGTATTTGAAGTATTCCATGTGCCCACCCTGATAGCTCGTCATCGCAATGGCCTGCGCATCTTCTTGTATGGCGCAGTCAACTACTTCTACCACACTTCTGTCATGGCCGAGGTGAATCACTTCAGCGCCACTGGCTTGTATGATCCTGCGCATGATGTTGATGGCAGCATCATGACCGTCGAAAAGCGAGGCAGCAGTGACAATACGGATCTTATTTTGGGGATGGTAGATGTCAGGTTTTTTCATTGAAGGGCAAAGATAAAAAAGCGTTGCACTCCAAAATATAGGAAGCATTCATTGCCTTCTCAATAAAAAAGAGTGTTATTTCCGGAACTCTGTAGCGTATTTTGACTCCGGAAGTTATGAAAAGGACATTAAACCTGTTTGATCATTTCTTTACAAACTTCTTCGTATATGTCATTCCATTTGCATTAACCATTACGAAATATGTTCCAATGGTGAGGTTTTGCATTGAAATTGTCAGCTGTTTTTTGCCTGAAGATTCTGTTTTATTCAGGATTATTTTCCCACAAATATCAATAATAGAAATTTCAATTTTACGTATGTAGGTATTTAGCATTTCAATTGTCAGCTGGTCTTTAACCGGATTAGGATAAATCTTAAAAGTCCGGTCAGTTTCTTTTGGTTCATTAATGCCAACAATACAAGGACTCCCGGAGCCTTCTTCATGGCAATAAAAAATATCAGCAGGTAAATTGGTGAATGTCTCTGTGACACCGCTTGAATATTTAATAATCAATGAATCAATCATTGTTGCATCGCCCAATCCGAAATGCACGCGCAAATCATTCTGACTTTGAAAGGCATTCTGTGCGTTAATCTCGCGGAGTTGCCAGTAGGAATTTCCATTGATCGTTGCTTTCAATCGTACAATGGTTCCCAATGCAGAGCGGTTTGAAATTGTTCCCGTACATTTAAGATTGATCCAGTGGTTTCCAAGTGCTGCAAAATCATTCCTGTACAATGCCCTGGCGTTTCCATTGCCGTGAATGAAAAGGTCCAGGTCTCCATCGTTGTCGTAGTCGCCGTTTGATACTCCGCTGCCACCTGCAATCCCAATACTGATCGCAGAAGCAAAGGTTCCGTTACCATTGTTGACATAATATTTTGTTGGTTGCTGGTCGTTGGTGATGATTACATCAAGGTCGCCATCATTATCAAAATCTCCCCAGTCATTGGTGAGGTTGGAAGTTGTGGCTGTGAAAGGCATGCCCACCAATGAATACACCCCTCCGTTGTTTTTGTAAAACCGTGATTGCGCACCTGTATAATTGGTGAGGCAAAGATCGAGGTCACCGTCGTTGTCATAGTCAATAAAATTGTAACATTGTCCGTCCTGCAATTGTGTTGCAAATAATTCTGTTATCATCAGTTCAAGCGTATCAAGTCCCGTTTCCATTTTTAGATTTTTGTAGCAGAAGTCAGGGCCCGCTGATCCGCCCGGACCACTGGCCACAAATAAATCCATGTCGCCATCTAAGTCATAGTCGCTCCAGTAAGGAACGGTATAGGGTTTATTCAAATCCGTGAGTGTATAACCGGTAATGTTTTGTGGGGTAACAGTACTGCTTGTGTTCAGGTAAAGTTTTGATGGGAACGGTCCTATTGGATGAAAGCCCGAGGCATGGGCGAAAACAAAATCAGAAAATGCATCTTTATTCCAGTCGCCGATGGCACATCCCCAGGAAGGAAAACCATTCAGGTTGGGAATCTGCGATGAAATATTGGTAAATGTTCCGTTGCCATTATTCAGA
This sequence comes from Bacteroidia bacterium, assembly GCA_038206355.1. GTDB lineage: Bacteria > Bacteroidota > Bacteroidia > AKYH767-A > 2013-40CM-41-45 > JAPLDB01. Next base: position 163,774 of record JBBRAY010000002.1, on the reverse strand, counting down.
TACACGGAAGAAGGATACTGTGAAATGATGCAATCAATAAAGCCGTCATTGTTCAGGTCGGCCCATGAGACACCTCCTGCGTCCTGACCGGGGGTAAAATTAAAGGGGGCCAGCCGGACAAAAACACCGTTGCCGTCATTTCTGAAAAGGATATTGTGGGAAGCAAATAGGTCCAGGTCGTTGTCGTTATCGAAATCAACCCAGGCAGCTCCTTTATAAAAACCTGTGGTGGTGAAAGTAGTAACAGGATTTTGAGAATCAATTATTTTACTGAAACCTCCCTGGGCAAAAATAAGATTGCAGGAAAGGATAAAGTAGACGAGTAATGAGTAGATTTTTTTCATGAAAGTAATTTTTCCCGCAAAAAAAACATACTATATTTATAAAGGGGTTAAAACGGATAAAGATTTACGAATTCATGTGTTCAATTTCCCGTTTTCCACTTCCTTCCTGAATTCCGTTGGCGTTTTTCCTGTTATTTTTTTGAAGGTGGTATTAAATGAAACCTTATTGTTAAATCCTACCGAATAGGCCACGTCAATAATATTCAATTCCTTTTTTGAAGTACTTGCAAGCAACTGACGTGCTTCAGTTATTCGTTGCTCGTTTACATATTCAAAAAAACTCATTCCCTTTTGTTCATTGATAACCTGAGAAAGGTGGTGTTTCGAAACATTTATTGAATTGGCAAGGGTATCGAGCCGAAGGTCATTTTCCCTATAGAGTTTATTTTCCGCCATCACTGTTTCAAGTTTAAATAATATCTCATCACTCACTTCTTTATCAATGGCTGAATTTTTATACCTGCCGGTCGGTTTCAACGATTGATTAATAGAGTAGCCACTGAATATTTGTGGTTGCAGGTATCCAAACCATGCAATGAAATAAATAAAGAATGTCATAGAAACGGAAATCATGTAATCCCATGTGAGGTTAAAAAAGGAAAAGCGGCTAAGTACATAATAGGAAGTGAAACTCGTGACGAATAAAAAAAACAGCCCGGTCAGCCATAGAAACCAGGTTCGCACACCGGCATTCGTTTTACTGATGCTATAAAAGGAGCGGTAGATTACAAAAGCATAACAAACCATTTGTATAATCTGAAGCCACGGAAACCATGAATACAGGTTTCTCATTTCTTCGGGCCAGCTGAAAAGAGAAGCTTCAACGGGATTACCCTGCAACCACCGGCGTTTTACTTCAGTAGAACTCAGGTATAATGGAATCTGGTAGATGACATTTATTCCAAAGGGTAGCAAGTGAATCGCATCTTTTGAACTGATGGTTTCACCTTTAAAAACATTCCTGAAATAGAAATACAAAATCCCCCCGAACAAAAATGGAAATGCAGCACTCATTCCCATCACATGCGGATATTCAAAAATGTAATTTGTCCAGTATAGAACGTATTCTATCAGTGTAACTGAAAAAAGAAAAAGCAATAGGGCGAGAAGGATATTCTTAAACCTGTTTTCTTTTTTGATAAAACAGAGAACAGCAGAAACAAATAATCCCTGGATGGCAGCAAAGAGGAATAAGGTTGTCCAGGTATCGAAGGAAGGCGTTCGCATAAAAGGTAAAAGTAAGTGCAGGCTAATGTAAAGCGAAAATTGTTTAAATAATTTTCGTCATTCAATATGCCGGTTACTTCAACCTTTTTTATCACCGGAATATTAAATATCAAACACCAGTTGTTTTTTTAATTCATCTTCTGACAATACCGCATTCTTGTTTAATGGCACCTGAAATTTACATACCCATTTTGATTTCGAATATTTCTCTCTGAATTCTTTGGTTTTGATAACAACACATACTTCTCCCGGAAATATTGCCCATACCAGGTTCGACGCGTCGGGATTGAATTTAAATTTATTGAGTGATTGGCTATCATAATTGTAAACGGTATTGAAAGCCTTATCTGCCAGGTAAACCTGCACAGGATTTATTCTATTGTCATCCTGATCTACAAAATATGCCTTTACGATAGTTGCGTTTGGAATTTTCATGGGCCTGTCGCAATTCCAGATTCCGAATCCATCTATGGCAAATTGACGCATGGCATAAGATTCCATTGACTGATTTCTTTTTACAAAGTGCGGGTTCTCTGCAAAATACTTTGTTGTGTCATCACTGAACTTCCTGTAGGCCTCCGCCTCTTTCTTTCTTCTTTGATCGCGGAATTCCTTGTATGCCTCAAAGCGCGAAGCAAATTTCTTGCGTGCGCTTCCTGATGATAGACGCGGCCGGAAATTAATATTCAAATTATCCCCATCATCTCTGAGTGTAAAAGTATAAGTATCATCTGCATCAATATGCACTATGTTGATGTCGTTCAATCCGCATGACAATAATTGAATATTATTATTCTTACCGAATAGTGTTCTGTATACAGCTCTTGCATCACTGCCTGTATAATCCCAGGTATACCTGCTTAGGGAATTCAATTCCGGTATACTTTTCTGCAGACCGATTAAATGAAAGCGGAAATTTTCTGTAGCGGGCCTCTTGAATCGCAGGAATTTTCTTTTAGGTGCCGGTTCCATCATACAAGACATGCGCATGCAATAGGTGGGTGGGGTGTACGTAAATATTTTTTCCACGGAATCTTCCTGCCCGGGTGAATTCAGGAATTTTTGCGCTCCCTGGTCGTCTAAAGTAACAGCGCTGTTTCCTTTATAAATCCATTTATTTTGTTGCTTGTCGAAGTAGTAGAGGTTGTAGTCCGGTGTATTTTTCAAAGAGGCCATCATCACAGTAATTTTGTTGCTTTGGTTGACGAACAAGGTTTCATCTCCGTTAAAAGCTGTAAGTTCGAACATGCCTGCACTTTCCAGTTGCAGGTCAGCATTTCCGGAATCATAATTCATCGGTATGCCGCTGAGGAAAAAATCCACGTAGTTGTAAAATTCCCTGTATTGTACACTTACATTTCCTGAAAAGGTTTTGCCATCTTTATCTACAAAGGCATTTGGCGGAATGGAGATTACAGAGTGATAATTTGATGTAATGATTTGTCCGGCGCCAGCGTCAACATTAGTTTGTTGTAGAGTAACATCGAACAGTTTTAAAGGTGGATTAATACTTCTTTTGAAGCTTGTTATTGTTATAGATATGGTGATTTTAACAAGGTCATAGAAGGACACCCGCAAAAAACGCTTAAAGTGAATAGGTGTTTTGTGCAAACCGGTCGGACGGCACTAATTAATCCCCAAACCCCGGCAACTGAAAGTGACTGATATTCCAATAGTCGTATTCCATTTTAAAACTAATAAATGAATTGCCGGTATAGGTGAGCACTTTTCCTTTATCAGCTTGTGATGAATAGCTCAGTTGCAGACGAACTGAAGCAAACTGATTTTCAAGATCAATCTCTACGTGTTCGATAGATTGTACATTCATATTTATTGGGTGAAAGGTCTCCTGAAAAGTCTGAATGATTTTTGAAATTGAAAGGCGATCATATTCTTTCCCGCGAAATGTAACGGATGTTGCAAATCCATAATGGTCAAATTCAGGATTCCATTTTTTCTGCAAAACATTATCGATAAATTCCGTTACAGACCTCCTTAAATCGTAGTCATGATTGGGATGAAATTCTTCATAAATAAAATGATGAATCATTCCCTCAATCATGATATTGTCTACTTCGTGATCGAAAAATTCCTCTGTAAGAAACCGGTATATGGTTTCATTTTCATATTCGCAGATGCAACTCAGGCTGATTTGACTTTCCTGCAATATATTCAGTAGCCGGGTTAACTCATGATCTGTTTCTTTTTCGGTTAACTCATTGTATGGTTTAAAGTCAGGGCGCCCGATAAGGTCATATACTTTTATTTGCTTTGCGGCTTCAAATTGTTTTTCGAATTCATGGATATTGGATAACCATTGGTTTTCGGTTTCAGGGTCGAGTTTTGAAGTGTCACTCATGATCATCCCATGCTCCATTTCAAGTTTTAATTTGAGGAGGAGGTTTTCGGCGTTTAGTTCATCTTTGGTTTGCATAGTTTTTAGTTTTTAATTGTTTGACTGATTGTTGCATTAAAATCTTTGTACTTATTTGCATCAGCAGATTTTAAATACAGTCGCAAAACTATCTTACAAATTATTCATGTGAAACCAATAAAATAGAATTTCTTTTACCTGCTATTCAGAGAAATTCAATGGAGGAGGAATGGCCATCGTAATATTTTCCTCCGCAGGTAAATGCTTTTCCTTCGCCTGCAGATTTGCATTTTGGAGATGTTTCTCAGTATGCTTCCTGTTGTCCAGCCACATAAATAGAATGGCCAGTGAAGCAAAGAATAAAATTGCGAGTGCGGTAACGAATGATTCAGAAGCAGCGCTGGGCTTGCGAATGGGATTGGTTGACATAAATACCTCCTTGTTTTAAATTGTTAGAAATGAAAGAAGAGGTAATTGTGGCGCGCCTTTATTTAGTTCAGGGATGATGTCTTTTTTGTAAACGGAAATTGGAATTAATTATTTTATGAAAAGATAAATAATTGTGATGCCGGTGGCAAAATGAGGAAATCAATTTATAGGATTATTGTTTTATTAAAGTTGTTCCAAATGCAAACAGCAATGCAATAAGAAATACCTGTACAGATGATAAACGGCTCCCGAATGAAGAGAGTGAAAATTGAAGGCGCACGGGTTTCGCCAATTGATCTGTTCTGAACCGTCCACACATTTTTTCATGCGAATGTTCGTGAATGATTTTCTGAACCTCATCTTGCGTTTTAATAAAAGCGCTCCATTGGTTTCGCCTCACCGATAACCTGGCGTCCGTCAATAATTACTTTAAGCGTACGGTGGATCTTCACTTCTTCAATCATTCGCACAAATATTTTTTTTTTGATTCCTCCAATGTAAATAAACCTTTGAATGAAGCATAAAGTACACCATTTTCAATGTTGGTTTCCAGTTCCATATTTCGTTGTGTTTTGCGGGATAAAAAGATTAATTCTTCTCATTGGAGAATATTAAATCTGAAAGTTGTGCATATTAGAATAGAGTTGAAAGCCCGGTCTGCATTATGCGAAATGCTATATTTGTCATATAATATCTTCATGTGATATGACCTCACCCATTGCCCTCGTTAAAAATATGGTATGCCATCGCTGTGTATTATCTGTTGAAGATATTTTAAAGCAGGCAGGAATACCTTTTCATTCAGTCATGTTTGGTGAGATTCATCTGGTTAATGAATTAACTAATGATCAGAAGGAAGAACTCACGAAAAGACTTAAAAATGTGGGGTTCGAATTAATTGACAATCACACAAGTGGCTTGATTGAAAAAATCAAAGCAATTGTAATTAAGAAGGCGCGGAATGAAATTAATAAAAAGGAAATCAAATTAAATCTCTCCGGATATCTTTCTGAAAAGCTTCATTACGAATATACACACATGAGCAGCCTCTTTTCAGAAGTGGAGGGAAGGACGATTGAAAATTTTTTTATTGAACAGCGGATTGAAAAGGCAAAAGAGCTTTTAATCTATGATCAACTGACCCTTTCACAAATTGCTTTTGAACTTGACTATAGCAGCACAGCCCACCTTTCCGCCCAGTTCAAGAAAATTACCGGACTCACGCCTTCTTATTTTAAAGAAGTGGGAATTGCCAAGCGTAAAGCGCTCGATAAGGTGTAATCCCAAAATTATATAACGCTTACCCAAGTTAATGTAACATCCCTGCAGGGTGGCGGATATACTTTTGCCTCATAAATTTTAATAAATAAATAAAATGAAAAAAACAGCAATGAGCCTAAACGCTCCCGACGGCAAATCCAACAATGGAAATGCCAATTGCACTTGCGAAATCTGCATTTGCGAAACATGTAATTGTGGTACTTCTAAATCCGGTAATTGCACTTGCGGTACTTCGTGCAAATGTGGCACTTGTGGCTGCTAAGTGATCAGGCCATCCCGTTCTTAATATTTGAACGGGATGGTTTTTAATGTAAACAACAACTAACAAAACAAACAAATGAAAAATTTATTTTTTATCCTTCTTATTCTCTCCATTGCTTCTTGTAAAAAAGAAGAGTTCAGTCCGAACTTAACGAAAGAGTTTTCAATCCGGTCAACTTCAAATGGCGCGAACTATAACATAAAAGTCGCCTTACCCGAAAACTTCAACCCTGAATCTAAAAAATATGCAACCATCTATGTTCTTGATGGCGAAGAGAATTTCAATTTTGTCGCTGAAAGAGTCAGCAAAGCCGGTGACGATGTAATGGTAGTTGCAATCGGTTACGGAAATGACCGCGCTTTTGATTACACGCCAACCAAGGCAAATGAAGGTGGAGGAGGAGCAGAAAACTTTATGCGCTTTATAAAAGATGAACTGGTCCCGAAAGTGGAAAATGAATTTGGCGTCAGTAGTACAAGGGAAAGCAGAGCCATCCTCGGTCATTCCTTTGGCGGGTTGTGCGCGGCATATGCTTTTACAAATTACAACAGTGTATTTGGTAACTATATCATCTTAAGTCCATCGATCTGGTACGACAATGAAATCATGTTAAGGCTGGAAGGAGATAACCGCAGCATCAATAAAAGCAATAGTCAGCTTGTTTTTATGGGCATTGGTGAACTGGAAAATGCCGGTAGGATGCAGGCTCCTTATCAGGCCTTTTATCAGCGGTTGAAAAACAACTATCCCGGCATAAAAATAAAAAGTCATATTGAACCGCACCTCGATCACAGAGGTTCAGAGAAACCTAATATCATTGAAGGTCTTGATTATTATTTTCAAAACAGATAATCAATTCCATCATTCACATCATATCATCAATCAATAAAAACAACAACAAAATGAAAACCTCAAAATATATATTTATCTTATTCCTGTCAATTAATCTAACGGCCTCAGCAGCACTTCAGAATTCCTTTGAAAAAAACGATAATGATTATCCTGTAAGAAAGTTAACCATTGAACCAGCAATCGGAATAAACCCAATGCCAATGTCGGATCTGATCATCAGTAACCTGGTGCAATGGAATATCAAAAAACGGTTGAGCGTAATTTCACATAGCGCTTACGTCTATAATAATGTTTTCCTGCGTGAATTTAATTATGTAAAAACCAATTACAATTATTCACTAAACCAGAAATTTGGAATTGGAACCACTCTTTCTTCAACACATTTCTCTCACACCTTTTCATTGATGGCGGGTATTAAATATGATGATTATAAAGAGACGCTGGATAATCCTGAGTTTGAAAAAGTGAAGGTGACTGCCAGTTCGTTGAGCCCCGATTTCGGCCTGATGTACAATTTGAAAATCGGTCAGAAGAAATACTTCTTCAGTTATCGCATGTACATACCATTATATCCATATCCGGTTAAGACTTTGGATACATGGTCGCTGGATGGTAACATGGCAAATTTCGCAATTGAAATAGGAGTGGGGATTCGACTGAAGTAATATTCCACTGACACTTTAAAATTCTAATAATTAAAAAAGTATTGAAATGAAGCCACATACTAAAATTAAAGAATACAATCTTGAAGCAAGTGAATTTAGCTGGGACATTGCACCCGGAAAAACAATTCGGGCCCGGGGGTTCAATAAGCAACTGCCCGCGCCTGTGTTAAGAGCCGAAGTCGGTGACACGCTGGTTGTCCGCTTCACCAATAATCTAAATGAACCAACGATGATTCACTGGCACGGACTCCGCATTCCTGCTGCGATGGACGGAACAAGTGCGGTACAAAAGCCGGTATTACCGGGTGAAAAATTTGAATACCGTTTTGTCGTCCCTGATGCAGGAACATTCTGGTATCATTCTCATGCAAATGAAACGGTTCAAATGGAACGGGGAATGTATGGGGCGTTGATCGTTGAAGATAAAGCAGATCCTGTAGTGGACGGAGAAAAAGTTTTGATGATTGATGACATGAAACTCAATCATGAGTATCAATTTACAAAGCCAACATGGTTTGCTCCACGTATTATTGAAAGGCATGATGGCCGTGAAGGCAATACACTTTTGATTAATGGCAAAGAAAATTCGGTGATTGAAATTCACGCCGGACAAATTGAAAGATGGAGGTTTATTAACTCTTCCAGTGCGAGATATTTTGTACTTCATCTTGGCGGAAGGGAATTTAAAATTATCGGTACTGATGGCGGACTTCTTGAACATCCCAGAACCGTTACTGAAGTATTGATGACTCCGGGAGAGAGGATTGATATTGCAGCAGGACCTTTTAACGAAGGAGAATCTTTTGCAATAGAATCGTTGAAATATAACAGAAGCACTTTTCTCAGGCCAAAACGTCAGACGTTTGCAACTGTAAAAGTTAAAGAACAGAAAAATTCAATAGCGAATATTCCTGAGCGGCTGAGAACGATCGAGCCATTGGCGAAACAGGATGCAATAATTAACAGAAAAGTGAAACTTTCTGTGGGCCCCAGTCTGAAGGACGGAATGAATTTTCTGGTGAATAATGATATGCATGTTGATGACAAACCGGTCATGGTTGGTGAGCTGCAAATATGGGAAGTAGCAAATACCAGTCTGATGGATCATCCCTTCCATTTGCACGGATATTTTTTTCAGGTCATTGAGGAGAATGGTAAAGCACCGGATTACATGGCGTGGAAGGACACCATCAACTTGACTCCCCGCAGCAAAGTAAAAATCGCATGGATGCCCGATAACCGACCGGGAATGTGGATGTATCATTGTCACATCATTGAACACCATGCAGCCGGAATGATGGCAAACTTTGAAGTAATTGACGGCAGCAAATCATACGAGGAGGAATTTTCAACTCATCAACATCATCACAATTAATATCCTTTTGAACTGATAGTAGAGAGTCAAATTTAAATTGTAAAAAATATTGAACGTCGCTGATTCCGGTGTTTCAAATTAAAAGACCTTTAATAGTTTAAGTAACTAACTCTAAAGTATGATTGCCATAGCACAATCCGGACTGTTAATTTTACTCTCACTTTTTCTCCTTTTGCATATCATCATTGTTCTGAAAATCATCCCATACAATCTGGTGTGGGGTGGCCGGTTAAAATCAGATAAGGAAATGTATCGGTTTGAAATCTTTTCTATCCTGGTAAACGCGCTGTTTATAGGGGTTGTTTTTATGAATGCTGGTTTTTGGACTATTGATTTCCCTGAAAAAATTCTCACCTATGCGTTATGGCTTATGACCGGAATGTTTAGTTTAAATACGTTTGGAAATGCTTTTTCAAAAAATAAAATAGAAAAAATGTTGTTTACTCCTGTTACAATACTCCTGACTGTTTTCTCAGCAATTTTAGCATGGTCAAATTGAGTTTTATTTATAGGTACTATGTAGAATTTTACGTGCGTTTAACTCAATGCGTTGCTGCCAAATATTGTATTTAGTTCCCTCCTGTCAACCCAATCCTCCCGCGCGTCAATTGATTAGTATGAATCGTATCTTTTTCAATTGCATACTTAACTTTGGGCACATTAATCTGAACTATGCTCCCGTTAAAGCATTTCCTGCTTAAATTTTTGATTCTTTTTCTTCCTGTTGTTTCGGGAAATGTATTTGCGCAGCGCAACGCGTCTTCGTTTCAACATCTCTCGATTGATAATGGCTTATCCGATAACAGGATCAATTGCATCATCCAGGATGCTGATGGATACATCTGGATTGGAACAGAGGACGGGTTAAATAAATTCAATGGCCACTCGTCAAAAATATTCAGACATTCTGAAGACAGTTTTTCGGTTTGTTCGAACGCAATTACGTGCGCATTCAAAGACAAGAGTAGTCGCTTGTGGTTTGGTGGCGACGGACTAATGGTTTGTAATCCGTCGGAGGAGAAATTTATTTGTTACCGGCACGGGAAATATAATTCCAATGGCTTAACCAATAATGATATTACAGCAATAACACAGGATGAAAATGGATTGATGTGGATTGGCACCAGACAGGGATTGTTTCTATTTGATGAGGCAACGAAAAAATTTACTCCTTTCCTTCACGATACCACAGGCAGTACGCTTGAAGTGTATCGCAGAAACAGAATCATCGACATGGTTCCTGATCTCAAGGGAAATATCTGGATGACAACTATTGACGGCCTGCATCAATTTTCAATTATTGATCATCAGTTTAATACTTTTTTAACCGATACAATAGCATCAGCGCGCACCGGAAATCATATTTCCGCTTTGTTATTTGATCCTGAAGGAAGATTGTGGCTCTCGATCATGAATTCCGGAATTTGTTTTTTCGATACAGCTAAAAAGGAATTTACATTCCCTCCGGCTATTCAAAATATTTTTGGCGTAGGTTCTAAAAACATACTAAAGATTGCTAAAGCAGAAGATGGAAGAATGTGGTTTGCAACGACCTATGAGGGAGTCAGAATAGTAGATACAAAAGACAGTTCAGTCGTCAGTTACAGGCATGATATATTTGATTCTAAGTCTCTTTCTGACAATCAGACAACAACCCTTTTCGAAGATCAATCGGGAATGATGTGGGTAGGAACTGCAGGCAGAGGAGTGGATTGCATCAGCAAGCGTCCGGATAAATTTTATTCATACACACTTCAACCCGGGAAGCCGAATTCACTTTGTGAAAATGATATTTCTTCTGTCTGTGAAACAAGCGACGGTGATTTGTGGATCGGAAGCAATAAGGGATTGATGTTATTTAGCAGGAAGGAAAATGAATTTAAGTGTTTCTATCATGATGATAAAAACAACAATTCTCTTTCTCACAATGTAGTTTATGCGGTTGCAACTGATGCTTCAGGAAACTTATGGATGGGTACAGAGAATGGTCTTAATTTATTTATTCCATCAACCGGAAAGTGGAAACACTATTTCAACAATGAGAAAGATCCGAATTCATTGCCCGGTCCCGGCGTATTTGACGTAGTGGTAAATAGTAAAAACGAAATATGGCTTGGTACGAGTGGTGGTATTGCAATGTTTAATCCGGTCACAGAGGAGTTTTCCTGTCAGTATAACAATGATAAGATTGGTAAACTGCTGCGGGCTTTTTACCCGGTCTATTTTGAGGACAGCAGAAAAATGAAGTGGGTCTCAACAGGTCGATCCGGATTTTATCAGTTGGATTCCGCATTGAATATTATTCATTGGTACCGTAAGCCGGATGGATTTGATGGCAGCACGGTTCATCAGTTTGCAGAGGATAAAATGGGTAATATCATCATTGCGGCTGACGATGGATTGTATTGGTGGGATTGTAAAAAGTCAGTGCTCAATAAATTTAAAAGCGGAGAGCAGTCTTTAAATACGGATATTAAAACGATTGCTGTTGCTGATGATAGATCGTTATGGGCAGGTACAGGTATGGGTTTGATTCAGGTGATCCTGAACAGTGAAAATGAAATTACAGGTGTAATAAATTTTTCTCATGCTGACGGATTACAAAGCAATATTTTTAACTATAAGGCAGCGAAGAGACTGAAATCCGGGGAATTGTTTTTCGGCGGGAACAACGGATTTAATTTATTCAACCCCGCCCGGATCATATTTAATAAAACCCCTCCTGTTGTTCAGTTGTCTTCATTCAAAGTTTTTGATAGAACGATTTCGTTGCATAACCTGAATAGTGGTAAGGATATAGAACTGGGCCACGACATGAATTTTTTTTCTTTTGAAATGGCTGCATTGAGTTTTGACCATCCGGAGAAAAATCAGTTTGCATATCAGCTCGAAGGTTTTGACAAAGAGATGATTTACTGTGGCAGCAATCATACGGCTACTTACACCAACGTACCTCCCGGAAATTACATTCTTCATATCATTGCATCAAACAATGACGGCCTCTGGAATAAGGAAGGTGCAAAGGTTGCCATCAACATTCAGCCACCTTACTGGAATACAAACTGGTTCAGGCTATTAATCATTTCTCTGTTGGGTGGAATCGCATACTTTATCTATTTCCGGAGAATTCGAAAGGTAAAGAGAGAAGAAGAGTTAAAGCGTGAAATTACAAAGCAGATCGCAGAGGCCCGGCTTACTGCCTTGCGTGCACAGATGAATCCCCATTTTATTTTCAACTCATTAAATTCCATTCAGCATTTTATTTCTGAGTCTGAAAAGGAAAATGCACTGAAGTACCTTTCCAAATTTTCAAAGCTGATCAGGCTTGTACTTCAGGGTGCAGGGAAAAACATGATTACCATTGCCGACGAGGAGGCCATGCTGGGTTTTTATCTGGAACTTGAAGCGCTTCGTTTTTCAAATAAATTTGAATACGAAATTTTAGTTGACAACGGTATTGTAAAAGACATTACTGAAATTCCAACTATGCTTTTGCAGCCATTCGTTGAAAATGCAATCATTCACGGACTGTTGAATAAGCCTGACCGGGGAAAATTAGAAGTCAGCATTCAAAAAAATAATTCCGGGTTAATGTGTATTATTGAAGATAACGGTATTGGAAGAACCGCAGCAACAGCGATTAAAAATAAAAAATTGTTACGCAATGAATCATTGGGAATGAAGTTGACGACTGAACGAATGCAAATGCTGGAGCGCATTTCAGGTAAAAGGGTATTTATTAAAGTAATTGATTTGAATGATGAAAAAGGTGTTTCTTCCGGTACCAGGGTAGAGATTGAAATAGCAACAGATGAATACGCATGATTAAAGCAATAATTATTGAAGACGAAAAGCGGAGTGCTAAACTGCTTTCTAATTTATTGAAGGAGTATTGTAAAAATGTTGAGTTGGCTGGCATTGCAAATTCTGCAGAGGAAGGATTTAGTTTGATAAATAAAAATCTTCCCGATGTGATTTTCCTCGACATTGAAATGCAGCAGGAAACCGGTTTTGATCTGCTCGAAAAGTTCAGTGAGATCAGGTTTGAAATTGTGTTTACAACAGCTTTTGAAAATTATGCGTTGAAGGCAATAAAATTCTGTGCAATTGATTATTTGCTGAAGCCGATTGACGTTGAGGAACTGAAAACCGCGGTAGACAAAGTTGAACGTAGTCATCAGAGAGATCAGCTCAATAAAAAGATGGAAGCGTTTATGATGAATATGCACAGTAAGAGCAGTGCGCAGGTGCAGATTGCTTTGCCATCCACAGGAGGAATGACAATCGTAAAAGTGGAAGAAATTTTATACCTGAGATCTGACAGGCAATACACTTTATTCTTTCTGAAGTCGGGCGCTCAAATCATGACTTCTAAGAATCTTGGTGAATATGAAGACCTTTTGCCGGAGCATCATTTTTTACGGGTTCATCATTCAGCAATGATAAATCTTGGCGAAGTAAAAAAATATATCCGGGGTGATGGCGGACAGGCCGTAATGAGTAATGGTGATCTGATTGATATCTCCAAAAGGAAGAAGGAGGCATTTTTAAAGCACTTTTCCAGGCTATAGATCAGAGATATTTTACCGCCTGTAAAGGAATTCCTGCCATTCGTCAATTGCTTGTTTTTTAGGTAATTCTTAATGCGAAATTTACATCATGTAAAATAAGATGCTGAGGGTGTTTGCATTCAGGATTTATTGTCACTCCCGCAGTTTTCACTATCGCTTCAATACTTAGACTTAACAAGAAATAATATGAAATCAAGACTCCTACTCCTCCTTTTTTTCGTATCAACAGTTTATCAAAACGTCGTGGCCCAGCGCTGGATGGAATCTCCCTTTCTGAAAGGTAAGCCGGATAGTCTGGGGAATTATAATTTTTATGATATTCAAAGAGCATTTCAGGCGTATGAAAAAAAGTTTGACAGGAAACATAAAATTGAAAAGGATGAAGAGAGCGATAACGGTATTTGGGAGAATGAAGGAAAGTTTGAGGGCTATATGCAGTACAAGCGCTGGGAGGCATACATGGAACCGCGCGTGTTTCCAACCGGAGATATAACGCTGCCTTCAACAAGACAAAAGGAATTTGAAAAATACCTCAACAAAGCAGACTACAGAAATACAGATCCCGAAGCACACACACTTGGTGGCAACTGGGTTCCGCTTGGTCCGACAGGTACGCATTGGAAAAGTTATTTCGGAGGTGCGGCACGTGTTAGTTTTCTTCGCTTTGATCCTTCCAACAGCAACACCATGTGGACCTTTGCGCCATCGGGAGGCCTGTGGAAAACAACTGATGGCGGACAAAACTGGACAACAAATACAGATCAGTTGCCTATTATAGGTTGCACCGACCTTGCCATCAATCCGCAAAATCCGATGATCATGTATCTGGCAACAGGCGACGGAAACGGAAATGGTTCTCAGTTGTGGCAGAGCAGTATCGGTATTCTGAAATCAACTGACGGCGGTATTACGTGGCCACTGGCAAGCAATACAATGAACTGGCAACCGAGCTGGGGAAGGTGCATTTATAAATTGCTGATCAATCCTGTTAACCCGAATATTGTTTTTGCTGCTACATCTGCAGGACTTTTCAGAACGACAAATGCGGGCACTACCTGGTCGACGATGGTGGGTGGTCCGTTTACCGACGTTGAATTCAAACCCGGAAATCCAACCATTGTTTATGCGACTTCAGGTATTCAGAACACAGGAACATTTTATAAATCGGTGAATGGTGGTGCTACTTTCAGCACTGCTGCAGCCGGCCTGCCACTGAGTGCAAATGTGGCCCGCTTGGAAATTGCTGTGACACCTGCTGATACCAATTGTGTTTACCTCATTGCGGTGAAAGCTGCTACAAAAGATTTTTATGGATTTTATCGCTCATTGGATGGCGGAGATAATTTTACGCTTCAGGCAAATGCACCGAATATTCTTGCAGGTATTCCGGCATCACAGGCGCATTATAATCTTGCTCTTGCAGTATCGGTTTATAATAAAGATACATTGATGGTAGGAGGAACAGAATCATGGAGAAGTTATAATGGCGGAGTAACGTGGACGAAGATGACCAGCATGACCGGTGCAGGTGCTCCTTTTATTCATCCTGATATTCATGACCTGGAATACCTCCCCGGTACAGACACCGTTTTTTTTGCATGCAATGATGGTGGTGTATGGAAAACCAACGATAACGGGACCACATGGATTCCATTGAATGAAGGTTTGCAGATTGCGCAGATGTATAAGTTGGGAACGTCGAAAATAAATCCGTACACCATCATAACGGGGCATCAGGATATGGCTACACACCGCCTTATTAATAACACCTGGGATATCATTACACCGAATACCGGTGATGGAATGGAAAGTATTTTTGAATACGATAACGACACCATCATGTATCTGGAATCTTACAATGGAAGGATTATAAAAACAATAAATACTTTTCCATTATTTAATGTCGTGTGCACTTTTGGCGGAGCAGGTGTGAATGCCAATGGCAACTGGTTAACGCCGGTGGTGATGCATCCTGTGTTTGACACCATTTTACTTGTGGGGAAGGCACAGGTTTACAGAACCATTAATGCGGGAACAAGTTTTACGCAGGTGGGAAATATTCCCGGCACAGGAGGAAACATGACAGCACTTGCATACGCACCGTCAAATCCGGATTTTATTTATGCGGCAAAGTCCAATCATTTTTTTGTCACCACCGATGGGAATAATTTTGTTGAACGTTCTGCCGGTTTACCGGTTCCTGCTTCTCAGATTACGGCAATTGCAGTGAGCAATACACAGCCGGAAAAAGTCTGGGTCACTTTTTCAGGTTACAATGCAGCAAATAAAGTATGGGGTTCTTCTGATACAGGTTCTACATGGACAAATTATTCCAACGGCTTGCCCAACCTTCCTGTCAATTGTATTGTTTATCAGAATAACACGAACAATGGATTGTATGTGGGAACCGATGTAGGCGTATATTTTTTCAGTGATTCATTGCCGGCATGGCAACCATTTTTTAATGGCCTGCCGAATGTAGAAGTGCAGGAGTTGGAGATTGCTTATGGAATCAATAAAATACGCGCTGCCACCAATGGAAGGGGTTTGTGGGAATCCGACCTTGAAATTATTACCGCGACTCCGTTGCCTGTTGAATTTCTGAATTTCACAGGACGGTATAATGCTCCGGAGCGCGCAAATGATTTAGAATGGACGACTGCTACGGAAACGAATAGCAGTTATTTTGAAGTCATGAAAAGTTCGGACGCACAATATTTTTCATCCATCGGAAAAGTTGACGCAGCAGGAAATTCAAATATGCAACGCAACTATTATTTCAAAGATGACGGAATACTGAGTGGGGTGGACTACTACTACGTCAGGCAATTTGATGTTGATGGCAGGAGCACTTTGTCACGGACCATTTCAATCCGCTCCGACAAAGATAATTCCGTGATCGTTTTCCCAAATCCTGCCACTGATAAAATATATTTTCAGTTTTTGAGAAAGGAAGAGATATATGATGTGCAAATGTTTGATTTGATCGGTAAAGAAATAGTACTGAAGCCTGCAATCCGGATAATAAACAGTGATGACGACGTAGTTGACATTTCCTTCCTGCCATCAGGAACTTATTTTATTAAAATCACGAATCATTTGAGTGGGGATTTTTTATATGGTCGGTTTGTGAAAAAATAATTTGTGTTAGCCGATGATGTTTCCCCGGTAATTTCATTTCGCTATTTGTTTCAATACTTTTCCCGCCCGCGATTTGAATCCTGCCGATCCATAGGGCAATTGTTCTTCAATACAAAGTTTTAACTCCGGTTTCAGATCGGGATGATCCATGCAAAGGTTGCCGAGAACTGACATTGAAAACACGTGAATGGCAACGGGTTGTTTTTTATCGGTGAGCATATGAAAGCAAATGGAAACAGTCATTCCATGCAGGTGTTTCGGGATTTTCACAAACTGAAGTAGCCGAAGCGTATTCCTGATAACGGCATTGTGCAAATCAGGCTTCTTCAGATTCAATAATAGTTTTTTAAGATGCTTTGAGATGAGATGAGGATAAGAAATGGCAATGTTGCTGAGTGGCCATCCTGCCCGTTGGGTTACGCGGTATTCTCCTTTCAGAAAAAGTTCAATGAGTGCATCAAATTTTTTCAGGTTACTGCCAATCCATTTGATGATTTTGTTTGTTTGCTTTTTAGAATGTTCTTTCAGGATTTCCTCGCGCAAATTCATGGGTGAATTTAGGATTTGTATTTAGATATTCTTAATCATTACTGTCCGACTAAATTTAATGAGATTCCTCGCTGCACTCTGAATGACAGGACTTTTGGAGAGTAAATATCAAGGAGGGCCCAACACCCTCCTTGCAAATACCTGATAACATTGTCATTCAGCGCGTAGCGATGAATCTTTCAAAGCAAAATTATTTTTAGTCGGACAGTAGTGATTCTTAACGTGTTCTTTTGTCTTGACACAAAAGAACCATTGATCCCGACAGCTATCGGGACAAGGCTGTTCTGAAAAAGCTAGAATATTTTTCTCCATCCTAAAAGAAAATAGCCAGACCGTATTTGCAAGGAATGTTTTTGGCTGCAACTGATTTGATTTCGTCATCTAATTGACCGTGTTGCACCATTTTCTTTCGACTCGTCTGAATGTCGCGGTCAGGCAGGTATCGGCTTAGTGGTTGTATTTAATATAATCGAGGTAGACTTTTATTTCCGCTCCAAATTTATTATTTAATTCTCTTTTCATCTCATCCTTCTGTGAATCATACCTCACAAATGAAAGAAAGTATGCATTGTTGGGCATGTCGTCTTTTGAAAATCGTGTTTTGTATTTGACGTTGTAAAATGGAACGGTATCAAGCGATGCTACAATGACAGCAATCATTTTATTTTTTAATGTTTCTTTTTCAGTATCCGGTTTGCTTTTTATCAAAGTGAAAAGTGAATCAAGTAGTTTTGTTCCGGAAAGCATGTGCCTTGCAAAGAGGTTGTAATCCTCTTGTTCATTTTTGTATGTTTCTAGTTGAGAAGAAGTGCTCCCGTATTTATACGCCAGAAATTTTTCTGCTCCTGTTTCTCCAACTGCGCTGGCAAGGTTTTCATTGAAATCAACAGAACTTTTGAGATAAATTGTTCCATGCGTCATTTCATGGATAATAAGTTCAGCCAGTTGACCTTCATTCCGTCTGAGCATACCTGAAAATACAGGGTCCCGAAACCAGCCAAGCGTACTCCAGGCGCTGACAGGTGAATATTCCACATCATAATTTTTATTTTTCAATGCCTCTGCTTCGCGTTTACCTTTTTCAAAATTGAAAAACCCTTTGTACGAAACTGTTCCGAGTAAGGGAAAATCCCAGGTATAAGATTTCAACTGATACTTTTCTGCTGCCGTCAGATTCATCAACAAGGGTTTTCCATGCTGATCATAAAGCGTGGAATAATTGTTTGTTGATTTCATACCAAGCGAATCAATTGCAAATTGTTTCACTTCTTCAATCAGTTTTAGTTTCTGTTTTAATGAATCCGGAAAGTCTGGGTTTGAAATTACATCAGCTATAGGTTTTGCATTCCATACAATAGAAAGCTGACCTTTTAGTTGCGTTATTCCGTATGCAACAAGGCTGAAATTGTACGTAGCGAAAAGCAGACAAACGATTGCAAGGATTTCAATCAGCCTTGCGATGAATGCCGGTATTTTTTTCAAGAGAAAAATTTTAAGGGAATGTCAGCCAGATTATAATTTTATAAATTTCTTCCACTGAATCGAGCTGCCGGTGGCTATCTGCAGAAAATAAATTCCGGAAGGAAAATATTTTACGTCAATATATTCTGTTCCCGGCTCTTCAGTTTGATAAATTCGACTTCCCGTTAAATCATAAACTGAAACGGAAGAATGATTAAATGCGTTTGTAATATGAAGTTTATCTGTAACCGGATTTGGATAAATAGTTACCGGAGAACTTGAAACACCGGTATTTTGAATTCCTGTATTGATTCCATTTCCAAGTTTAGCAATATAGTAACCTGAAATATATCCCGGCACTACTAATAAGCTATCTGTACCGATTGTTGTGCTTTGCTCAAACACTCCGGTGATAAAAATATTTCCATCCGCATCCCTGTGCATGGCAGTTGATGTAAGCGTACTGGATGAAGAACCGGATTGCTGAACCCATTCTGCACTTCCTGAAGCATTGAACTTTGCAATAAAAATATCCAGCGCCCCTGCGCTGCTCAACACAATGGGATCGAATGTTGAAGGGTTGCGTACTTGTCCTGTTGTGTAAAAATTTCCTGAAGTATCGGTGGTAATGGCAGTAGAATTTTCAGTTCCAAATGTTGCACTGCCCTGATGGCCGGCCCACGTCAACAATCCGGATCCGTCATACACAGCAGTGAAGAAATCAAAGTAGCCATAAGTTACGAGGGTAGTGGTATCAAGAAACATTGTATCCCCTTTAAAAATTCCTGTGGCATAGCAATTTCCAAATTCATCAGCGGCGATTCCTGATGGTTCCTGATTTCCCGGGCCGGATCCTGCGCGACCCCACAATGCATTTCCTGATGAGTCAAACTTTGCAATAAAAGCATCAACGTTTGTATTCGTTGAATATAATGTATCAGAACCGAATATTATATTCTGACTGTTGAATGTTCCCGTCACAAAACAGTTTCCGTCTTTGTCAACAGCGAGTGAATTCATCAGATCCAATGCACTGCCGCCTGTGCCATGTGCAGAGATTATATTTCCGGATGGGTCAATTTTTAAAATGAAAATATCGTTGCTGGAGTTATTTGCAGAGAGTACAGTACTTCCAAATGTAATTCCCTGTTCAAAAGATCCGGCAACATAACAATTGCCATCAATGTCCAGTCCGATACCATTGGCATAGTCGGAACCCGGACCTGTTCCTTGTTTCAGCCACATCAGTATTCCGGAAGGGTTGTATTTCGCAATGAACACGTCAGGATTTGAACCCATCGATACAACCGTATCGTGACCGAAAATTTTAAGTCCGTTAAAATATCCTGTGATGTAACAGTTGCCTGATGTATCGGTACAGATCGCTGTGATGAGATCGTATGGCGGAGCATTCGCGCCCTTTGCCTGTTGCATCCAAAGAAAATCTCCGGCAGTATTATACTTGGCAAGAAAAAGATTCGCCGTTCCAACGGGATGATAAGCGGTGCTTCCAAACAAAGCAGAGTCACGGAAATTTCCTCCGATAAAAATATTACCTGACGGATCAGTTGTAATCGAAGTAATGCTTGTTGCTGCGGAAAGTGAACATGCACTTTTTGCCCAGGCCCAGTTCGGTGGCTGAGCATTTGAATGATTGATGAATAAAACCCAAAGCAGGAGTGAGGCTAGTTTTTTTGACATGCGGCAAAGCTAATGAATAAGGGAAAATAACAGGAGATTTATGCTGATGCAAAAATTGCGCGAGGAATTCCATGCCACGCGATTTTCGTATAATTAGTCATGTTTATGAATTCAAATGGGAAATTAGCAAAGGAGAATTGCATCTGAAACTGACTTTCATTTTTCAGCATAAATGGAATTGCCATCATACCTGAAAACAATACATTACTTACTGACCAGTATCCGCATGATTTTCCTGTTTCCGATCCTGAGGAAGTACATTCCTTCTGTCAAACCCGAAATATTAATTAGCGAATTTCCCTTTTCGAGAATTCCCTTCTTTACTATAGATCCTGATGGGCTGCTGATCTCATAGTTTGTAGAGAATACTTCAGGTTCCACCATCACATAGCCGTTTGACGGGTTCGGATAAATGAAAAAATGATCCCGGGCTGCAGTCATTGAAATATCCTGCGTGATATTATTTAAATAATTTCCGAGGTATGGACTAAAATCGAAGCGATGTAATTTCTGTGATGTAGGGATGATGGAAAAATATTCATTCGACATGTAAAAAGTAAAACCATCGGAAGTCGTAATCCCTTCTATTTGGTGAAACGGCAAGGGAATATTTAGCATCCGTTTGTTCCCGCCGAAAAATTCCGGAATGGAAAAGTCATACAGGAGCCACGTAAATGGTTGCAACAGATTGGTGTAACCTGACAATGCAATGATTCTTTCTGATTGAAGAAGAACAGCGCCGGTAATAAGGCCTTGTGCATTTAATGTTGCCTGAAAGTTGGCAACGTGGTTACCGGGAATTTTAGGTAGTGAATAGAGACTTGTTTTATTGGAGACCCATTGTTTAGTGAAAAGGTAGATGCTATCAGTCGTTACAACAAATGCTTCGCAGTCGAAGTCTGTGTTATTCGCACCGGTAGGAGTGAAGTCGGTCTGGTCGGAATAGGAAAATGAAATGGTATCAGTAATGGGTGCCAAAGCAAGAATTGAATTTTTTTCAACCCTGAGAATTTTGAGGTTGGTCCTGTTGCCATTGACGTTATTTCCAAAATCTCCTATGTAAACATAGTTGCTGTCCTGAGATATTTCTTCCCAGTCATTATTCACCAATCCTGCAAGCGGATACGATTGAATGATGCTTCCGTTGAGCGTATCCAGCGCATAAAGATTGATATCGGAATTATCATTGTGCGTCCATAACCGGTCGTTCCATTTGATCAGTCCGGAAGTTTCAGTAATGCTGTTGGATAAATTAAAACTTGCTACAGGCGAAACAGAAGTATTGGGATATAAACAACTTCCGTCATTGTCAGTCGCTGAAGTATTATAGTTTGTTGCCGGCGGATCTGTACATCCGAATATCTGTGCAGTTGCCGTTTGCGTTAAAAGAAATATAAACAGAATTTGTGTTGTGATTATTTTCAAGAGATAAGTATTTTTTGATGTCAGATTTTCAGACAATAACATTTTTGATCATTCGGTACCTGAATGTCAGTGCTGCAAAGTACGTTATTGGTTGATCATTTTCTTGATCAATGAAATCTGCCCAAGATGATAATAACAGTGTTCAATCATTGCTTCAATATTACGCTGATAGCTTCCGTATTTTGCATCGACAAAATTTTCATTGAGTTTATCTTCCGTCATTTCCGCAACGTGATCAACAAATTCTTCAGCGTTTTTTAGAAACTTATCTACCATTATTTTCCAGTCTTCTTCAGATGTGATGGGTGGCATATCAAAACTATACTTATCCCGTATTTCCAGTTCGCCACCATTGAATACATTTATTATCCCGCCCAGGTAATAATTGACATGAAAAGTGAGTGCTGCAATGGTATTTAGGCTTCCGATTTTCTGAGTGGCCTGTTCCCGGGTTACATCTGAGAGCTTTTCCTGGAAGTTGGTATTGGCTACCCAATGGCCATCCAGAAGAACTTCGCGAAGTCGGGAGGAAAGGGAAGTGTTGCCGGTCATACTTTATAATAATTAGTGTTAAAGCTTATACGATTCAGGATGTATTTAAATTAAAATGATACCGGTTTAAGATATATTTACTCTCCAAAAGTCCTGTCATTCAGAGCGCAGTGAGGAATCTCATTATATTTCGTCGGACAGTGATGATATATTTATTGTAAGATACCTAATTCACTCATTCTTTCACAAATCTCCTCACTTGATTTTCCTTTTCAGTCTGGATTGTCAGGAGGTATATTCCATTATTAAGAAAAGCTAAATCAATTGGATGAAATTCAGCAAAACTTTCTTTGGAGAATACCATTCGTCCGGTAATATCAGAAATCTTCAGCAATATAAAAATTGCCGGAGAATAAAATGATTTCGTACAGAGGAGGTTAAATTGATACTACCAAAGATACATAGCATGTACTCTCCGGAGAATATTTTCTACGACCGTTTAATGTTATTGTCCGAATTTTAAATCGCTGCCATGAATATTTATTTTCGGATTTCTCACCTTCAATTCGCTCAGCGGGTATTTCCGTTTTGAAGAGTTATTCAAAAACTATTTCGGCGTAAATACTGAAATTTGTTGCGAAAAAAATATGATTTCGCAAGAGGAATCCATAAATCTATTGTTTCACAATTTTGATGGTTCGCATATTATCAATTGACTTCACCTGAAAGAAATAAATTCCACTGTTCAGTTTTGATAAATCAATTGCGATTTTATTTTCGCCTTGTTGAAGCTCCCGGGTTGAAATATTCTGAACGGATCTTCCTGTTACATCGAAAATACCAATGGATGCATTTTTTGCATCTGACAAATTAAATTGCAGTGTTGTCGAAAGTAAAAATGGATTTGGAAATATTGAAATTTCTTTTTTCGAAAGTTCAGAGATGCCTGTGCTTATGTTATTAAATGTGTCATGGAATTTTGCCACTATCAGATTCGGATCAAGACAACAGGGTGAATATAAAATGGTATCCCATGGTGCTGAACTTGACGCTGTACCTGTTACATAATAGGTGCTGTCGTTAGCCAATGCAAGTCCAAAACCGGCATCATCAGAGCCACCTCCCATAATCCTTGCATAGGTAATAAGCCCGTCAGGATTGTATCGGGCAAGAAAGAAATGTGCGCTTTGCGTAAAAATCGGAACCTGAATCGTATCGAAATTTGCAAACAAAACATTGCCACCGAGGTATCCGGTTATCACTGTATTGCCATTTGCATCTGCAATGATGTCCAGCGATTCATCATTTGCGGTACTTCCACCATGACGAAGCCATAGCGGTGTTCCGGCATCATTTATTTTCAACGTAATTATCTCATTGTCGAACATGGTATAGCCATTGAAATAATGCGCACCAAATTTCACCGTATCTCCACTGGCAAGACCAGTAAGGTAACTGTTCTCGTTATCGTCAATTGCCAATCCGTAAATGAAAGTTCCGTTCGAGCCACCACCGGTGCTTAACCATTCACAAGTGAGATTACTATCCAGCTTCAATTCAAAAATATTAAAGGCTGAAGCAGTTGCAGAAAAACCGTTGAGTGAGATGTTGTCAAAGAATGCACCGCCTACATAGATGTTTCCTGAACCGGGTGCAACTTCAACTTCTCGTGCATCCTGATGAATGGCACTGGTATCATTAAGCTGGATGAGGTCCGTAAGTGTGCCGTCAGGAAGGTACCGAAGCAAAATTCCACCATCGAATGTCAGGGATAATGTATCTAAAAGAATTGTACCGTCAACTGTTGCAACAACAACAATACGTCCCTCGTCGTCAATATCAATATCATTGAAGCCTGCGCCAAATCCTGTACCGCCACCTCCATGTTTCATCCATTTTATGTTTCCGTTCAGGTCATACTTTGCCAGGAAACCATGACGGCTGCTGCCATTAAAAGTAAACGAAATTGTATCGAAGGTAACGGTTGGGTTTGCGAATTGAGTACGGAAAGCCCCGCAAACATAAACAGCGTTGTCAGCGGGGGAAACCTTTACTGCAGCCTGTTGCATGTCAACTGCACCAGGACCGCCAAATGTCCGCACCCATTGCACATTGCCCGCTGCATCATACTTTGCAAGACAGCCATCTTGTACGGCCGGAACAAAAAACGAGGAGAAATAGCTGTCAATGGCAAGGTGTCCGAGTACATAAACGTTTTCATTTGCATCAACATCTAAAGCAGTTCCGTTTTCGTAAGCGCTGAAAGGTGTTGAACCTGCATCACGAATCCATTGGATTGATTGGGCTTGCAGATATTGAGGAGTAGCAATTGACAGTATAATTCCTGAGAATAAAGTTGTAAATATTTGCTTCATTATTTTTTAGATTTCAATAAGATTGATTATAGATATTTACTTGATATAATTTTGTTCAGATAAAAACAAACTGTGTTGAGGATAAAAAAGTATAAGCAAATTGAATATTCTAATTCTAATGCTTCAAAAGTACCTCTGTTAAAGGGGATAGCTTAATAAAAGATGTTGAACAGGGATATATGCTGACTGAAGCAAGCAACAGGTTGATTGAACGATTGCGAAAAGATATGAAGCGTGAAAATAACTGTGAAAAATGTTACCGCCTTTTTTTGTATTTTCGAATGTCACGGGTAAATGATCAGGAATACAAAAGCAATTAAATTAACTAAAAGCACCACCCCGTAAACAATATTACTTCTGCCGCTGCTTAATGATAACATTACGGTGAATACTGATAGCCCCAGTAGAATAATGGATTTAATGTCTAGTCCTAAAATGATTTTCATATCATAGACGATGCAAACTACTGCAACGCTCGGAATGGTTAATCCTATACTTGCCAACGCAGACCCCAGGGACAAATTCAAACTTGTTTGAAGTTTATTTTTTCTTGCAGCATTGATTGCCGCAATTCCTTCAGGCAATAAAATGATTGCGGCGATGATAACTCCCACCAGTGATAAAGGCAGGTTATTGCTGACAATAATACTTTCAATTGTCGGAGAGAGTGTTTTTGCAAGTAGTACAACAATTCCTAAACTGATGATAAGAAATACCAGGCTTAATGTTAATACCCGGCTGCTGATTGTTACTGACTTTACGTTATCATTATCTTCTGATGAAAGAAAATATTCTCTATGTCTGCTTGTTTGCGCAATTAAAAAGAAGGAATAAATAATCAGGCATGCAATAGAAACAAAAATGAGTTGAGGGGTAGAGTAGTAGGATCCGTGAACACTTTCAGTAAAGGTGGGGAGTACAAGTGTAAAAACCACAATGGAAATAAGTGAAACCAGTGCTATCGTAACAGAATGTTTTGAAAACGTTTGCTCATGATGTTTCAGTCCGCCGATTAAAAGGCAAAGCCCTACAATTCCATTGAGGATTAGCATCGTTACAGAATAGACTGTATCTCTCGCTAAGGAAACGGCTTCCTGTCCACCCGACACCATCAGCGAGATGATGATGGATACTTCAATTACTGTAATTGAAACGGCAAGGATTATTGTTCCGTAAGGTTCACCAACTCTGTTGGCAATTATTTCTGAGTGATGTACTGCCGACATCACGCTCAGGATAAGCAGTACACTTGCAATGATTTGGAAGACATGACTATCGTGAATTAAGCCCGAAAAAAACAGCACCCATGCCAGCGTGGGTATTATTATTGTCCATTGAATCAGGGATCTCATTTTTATGATATTTCTAAAGACGTAAGATACTATTTTACGGGGTATTTAGATTATTTAATATTTCCTTGGTAGTGGCTCAGTAGATTTTCCTCATGTCAATATAAATGAAATGAGGAATCTTTAAAGTTTAATTTAAGCCAATACCATTCCCTGGCGTTTATGGTTTGCGGAAGTGCATCACCGGAAACAATCATGAAGAAAGGTAATGTGTGATGGATCTATCCGAAGCAAAAGTGAAGTGTGCGGCGCGTTTTTTTGGGAAGCCAAATGAATCTTTCTCAGGCAGATTGAACTTTGTGTAGCATAAGGCGGGCAATATTCGCGGCTCTTTCTTTTGCTTCATCTGCTTTTTTGCCCTTAAACAATTCGTCTGTCGTTTGTGTAAAAAGTAAAAGCCATTCTGAAAATTCGGTTTCTGTCAATGGCGTCAACTTGTTTAATTCAATATGCTTTCGCATCGGGTTTCCCGAATAACTGTTTTCACCCAATAGTAAACTTGCCCAAAAGGAGTACATTACCGGCAGGTGTGCTTCCCAGTCAACTTTGGCAATGTCGTAGAAAATATGACCAATTACTTTATTGCTTTTTACTTTGTTGTAGAATGTATTTACCAATAACTCAATATCAATTCTGCTTGCAATATCTTCTTTCATAATTTTTCAATGTACTACTAATTTCAATACAAAATATTGAGACGTTATCCTTCGGCCGGGGTTTATGCTTATGGTTGACGTTTGTGGGTTTGTAGCAGTTCAGCACAGAAATCTTCAATAAAGAAACGAAATTATTAATTGATGTATCGCGTCACACTTCCCGGTATGCGCAGGTACTGCTTTCATTGGAGCGCTTGAAAATAAATTACTTCGCTGATTCTTTAATTAATTGATTTGCTAATTCAACTGCCTTTCGAAGTTCCTGTGTGTCGGTGGTAATCCAGAATGATTTTGGCGTTTCTGTTTTCGGAATTACCACAAATCTATATTTCATTGAAAGCGGGTCAACCCTTTTAAGAACCATATCAGGTAGGTCATCCGGAATATCAGCTGAGACTTCGGTTAGACCGGAGTAATTGTAATTCCGGTGAAATGGTGATTTCCTTGCAATGCTTTTATTTGATACTGTAAAATGATCTTTGAATATTGAAATTGCCTTCGGGCCGGACAGAAAAAAAACCAGTGCACTTGTGATAATTAATATTGTAAAGAAAAAATTATTTTCATTGAAATCATAAATTGAAAAAGTAAAGGCTAAAATTGCAGCCAGGCGAATAATCGTAAACCTGATTGAGCCGATCTGAGAATTTGATGTTTGGAATAATAGCTCGTCCATAATATTGTTTTTGTTGCGTTATGGTGAAAGCATTGCAGAAATAGTCAAGTCATTACAATTTTCAAGCAGAGCATTAACATTGCGAATAACGACAGTCTTTGCAAAAACGAAATTTCATCTTTAATTTTTTCAGACACCTGTCCGAGCAATACTTCGTATTTTCAATTCTTGTGAGATGCATTTTTAGTATTTGCACAGCCTGACGAAAAAGGAATTAACGAAGTTCATTGATGGATTTTTTGTTCCGTCTATCCGGCGAATACTCATACAAAGTTAATCGAAACAACAACTTAAATATAATACTGCGGGTTCCCTTCAAGGATTTCCTGTTCAAGCTTTGGTGTCTCGCCTGCCTTCCATAAACGGGCGCGATGTACAACACGGTAGTTCAAAGGACCACCATCAGGACGCTCACTGCGTTCGAGCGGACGAGGAATACATACGAACTCTGTCGAAAGCTGATCGGTGGTGGCGGTTACTAAACCATAGCCGTGGCCACCGAAATCTACCAACGATAAATGCGGCGCCACGTCCGGATTGCGTACGGCACGGGCTTGATCCATATCTCCGGTCTCATTTAACTTCAGCGTCGAAAGCACCCCATGCATAGCAGTAACATTCATTGAAGGGATCACTGTGCCATCGGGCCGGTCGATCAGGTGCAGCACACGTTTAGGATGGTCTTTCTTCATGGTTACTTCCAGCACTTCGAAAAGAGTTTGCTGCGAAACAGAACCTGTGATGAATTCCACACCCAGTGGTTCGTATTTTTTCGGCGGCAGCGCCTTGCAGACCAACCCTGCATGAAACGCATGACGGTCGCCACCGACAACAGCAAAGCCTGTGATTTTCTGATCGCGTATGAAATCAAATATAATGTCTTTATCACGAAGGAACCGATTGTCTATGTCAGCATAACCAACATCTTTTGGCCAGGTAGCGCCTAATTCTCCCGGTAAATTCTGATAATCGCTGCGCAGTTCCAGGGTGCCAAAACCGTGTCCCCATATTTTCCAGCGCGCAGTAGATGCTCCGAGCTGTTCCAGGAACCAGCGTCTTTGCTCGCTACCAAGGTAAGTCTGTGCATGAGCATCTTTTGTTGGATTCGGAATGTCCTTGCCATTGAAGCGAATAGTATCAGGTGGATTGTCGCCATTATAATGACGACCGTAATTCATAATTTCAAAAGGCCGTTGCGGGAAGACCCTGGGATATCCGGGCACATTAAAATCATCGGTTGACATATCAGGAGAACGGAAAGACCAATTATCGGTCAGCAGCAAATCAACATTCTTACCCCAACGCAGTGTGCGCTGTATCTTCAGACTGTTAATCGCCAACAGGTTGTTCGGCTCTTCTGAAAGTCCGTCATCGTTGAACTCCTCCATCGGAGTATCCACCACTGCAGGTGCTTTGAAATGTTCGAGCTTGGGATTACCGGGCTGTTGAACCATTGCAGGGATGAACTCCCACCACGCCTGATTGGCAAAAACTTTTTGATTTTGTGCGGGAGCGTTGTATCCGCCTCCTGCCACATACTGACTCTGATATCCTGCCCATGCAAATTCGTGATTATCCCAGATGCATACAAATGGCCAGCGGGCCCTGGCATCCTGCAAATCGGGATCCTCAAGATATGCACGATAGAGTGTACGATAATCTTCCAGTGTAACCGGCAGGTGAAAATTACTAACCTTCCGACCATCAGGAAACTTATACAGATCTCTGATGCGACGGCCACGGTTTCCGTTCGGATTATCTTCTGCATACCACGTGACTTCGTAAATAAAATCACCCAGATGCAACACAAAATTAAGTCGTTGCTCTTTGGAAAGTGCCTCATCTTCAAAGATCATCTTTCGGTAAGCATTCAGGGCACCTTCGTTAGGACATTGGCAACATACAAATGTAAAACGCACCGGTGCATCTGAATCGTTGTCGTGTGCTGTCATCGTACGACCGATCCTGCTTGCGAAGCCATGCTCATCAATGAAACGGTACCAGTACTCATGGTTGGGTTCGAGATCTGAAGCGAGAAAACGACAAGTCCAATCTGAATCAGCACCAATATCAGTAGTTCCGCCTGCAAGAATTTTTTTGAAGTCAGCTGTTGTTGAAATTTCAACAACCAGTTTTTTAGCAGCACTACCTTTTACCGGCGGACGTCTCGTCCATAAGATTACACTTTTGGCAGTCGGGTCACCTGATGCTACCCCTTGTGGAAAGAGATCACGGCGCTCAATTGCAAGTGAAGGAATTTTGTTTGCCCAACCTTTTTTTGTTGCAATGGCGAAGCCAATAAATAAGGAGGATTGTAAGAACTTACGGCGGGATAAATTCATATTGCTTGTGTTTGATAGCAAACGTCCCTAAAGCAGTTTATAATAAGTGTTATTGGGGAGTTAATTAAGACTTTGGTGTTAGTTAAAGTTTCTGAGGAAGATTTGAAAGTCCCGATAGTTAACGGGATGATCTTTTTCTAAAAAGTGCAGGTTAACCAGAGAAAAGTGTTTGATGGCGAATCTTCGTGTGTTAGCTATTAGCGCAGCGAGTCCGATAGCTAACGGACCTGCCACAAGCTACACTTTACCTTTATTCTTCATCCTGACGGGTCTCTCTAAGCACAGTCATCGCTCAAAGATCCGAGAGCAAGGAATCCATGAATAAATATGCTATCAGGAATTAATTAAACCTTGATTATCCATTGTGTTATTTCGGGCATCTCCCTGCAAACGTTTTCTTTTCTTTAATACAAACCTGCGCAGCAAGTATCTTTCAATCGCTATGTTAATGGGTGTAAGGCTGAAAATAATAATAACTTTTGCCAGTATACTTATCCAGAAATTCCCGGGACCGATATTGCCGAGCACATAGGAGAAGATAGGGTCTTCTGCTACGATCAACGCTATGCCAACAAAGAGGGTAATCCCTTTTGCTTTGCGGCTGATTTTTGTGATCGTGAGTTCATCGATGGTTTCCTGCAACCGGTGATTTTTATCTTCAATTTCCTGTTTCTGCTTTTTGATGATGATGTTCTCTTTTAACGTTTGCTCCGCTTCAAATATCAGTTTGGCATTAGCCAGTTTTCTGTCGTTGTTTTCCAGCTCCACTTCTTCCCAAAGCTGGTGGAAAATCTCATGGTGATATAAGCTTTGGGCCGGGTTGTTCATGCCTTTGTAAACCTTCGAAAGCAACAAATGAACCTTGTACATTTTAAGTTTCACTTTACTTTGTTCAGCCAGAGCAAGCCCTTTGTTGAGTACCTCAAGTGCTTCATCCCACCTTGACTGCTTTATATAAATTTCTCCAAGATTAACGCAACAGGTAACCGCTGCACCGGTCAGTTTTTCCTGTTCGTGTATCGCCAACGCCTGCTTATTCAATTGCTCTGCTTCGGAAAAATGACCAGACCGGAAATTAAATACCGCCAGTTCTAAAAGCGCATCACCAATGTTTATAGGGCTATTGGTTTTTTCAGCTTCGTCCAATGCCCTGTTAAAATATTCTATTGCTTCAGCAGGTTTATCCAGTTGCATCTTTGCTTTACCCATACCTATGAGTGCACGTACCGGAAAGAAGACATCACCTGTTTCTACACCTGTTTCATAGCCAATACGAAAGATAGTAAACGCTTCCCGGTAACTATGCAGCGCAAGATTTACATTTGCCAGACTGTTGCAACTACCCTGGAGCAAAATGGGATAGTGCCCGGTTTGTTTAAAATAAGAAAAGGGTTTCAATAATGTTCTGAGAGCTAATTCGAAATTCCCCAACGAGCGATAAGTTACTCCAATGATCAGTGAACACATTTCTATGCCATCGTTATCACCAATCTCCTCAAAAGAATTCCGGGCTTTTAAAAGCAACGGAAGAGCCAGTTCATGATTCTCGCCCAGTAAATAATTTGCTCCCATTAAAAATTCAGCATAGTAAAACTTCAGGGGTTGATCAATGGAATTGGTGTTAGCCCATTGGTAAAAAGCAGATGCACTTTCACTTCTCTCAGGCTTAGATGCAGGTATAAATAATTGTAGCACGGCCGACCAATAGTGGCTGAAGTCAGCATCATCAGACTTCTTTACTTCGTCCAATAACTCGTTAATCTTTTCAAGGCCTGTCATAAATTCACTAAAGTTTTATGAGGTTGCTTTGTTATAGGTTTGGGAAAATGTTTGGGGGCTTGCAGCAGTGCAGCACCGAAATCTTCAATAAAGAAACGAAATTATTTATTGCTACGTTGTGTTCTAATGGTGGCAGATCTTTGTATGGTAGATGTTAGCGCAGCGAGACCGATAGCAATCGGACCCGGTACAATCAACACTTTTGCTTACTCCTTCATCCTATCGGTTCTCTCTGCGCACAGTCATCGCTCGAAGAACCGACAGCAAGGAAATTCAGCATCATTCCTTCACAACCGTTCCCATCTGCACCACTCCGTTTTTATTTCGCACTTCATAAATGTAAATTCCTTTTGCAAGTTGTTCGGTGTTTAATGTTGTTGATTCTGTAAATGACTTTTGTAAAAGTTTTCGGGAGAGCATGTCGTAAATAATTATTTGCGATTGGTTGTTGTCGATTACTTTTACATGAATAGCGTTTGTGAAAGGATTTGGAAACAAAATATTTTCCACTTTATTATTTATTGATTCAATACCGGCGACCACATCATTGATCACCGCTTCTACTCCGCAGTTGTTTGCATCAGTGGCCACTACACCAAAATCACCGCTTTGATTTGCAACATAAAAATAATCAGTAGCACCCGGAATGATGTTCCCTTCATAGTACCATTGGTAACTTACAGCGCCTGCATTGGCAAAGAGTGTATCACCACTCTGTGCAATTCCCTGTGGTGAAGGATAAGGATGTACGGTAATGTAATTATTCAGCGTCAGTGTATCGCTGCCAAAAGTGTTTGTGGCAATCAGCGAAACAGGATAATGGCCGGGGGTATTGTAACATACGTTCAGCGGATTTGCATCCGTGCTTGTTGAAGGGCTGCCACCGGGAAAACTCCATAGGTATGTACTTGCATTTGTAGATAGATTATTAAAGTTGGTGCATGTGCCGGGGCATAAAATATGTTGGGCGGTAAACAAGGAGAAAGGAAGGCTGGCAGTGTCGCATTGCAGTAAGCGCAACGAATCTATCCACGTGCTTCCATCACCTGAACCAAAGCAGAGGTAAGCAAAGGAGTTTTCATTTGCATCAGCAGCCACTGTCTCAGTTGTTGCGCAAACTCCGTTTATCCAATAGTGAAGGTTTACGCTATCCACGCTTATCCTGTCGTAACGGATTTTTACATTGTACCAGGTATCGAAAGTGTAATTAGATATTGAGTTGCCTGCTCTGTCAAAAATATTTCCGTTATAATCGCTACTTAGCAGCGTTGCGCTGGCCCACGTTGACCAGTTATTGGTACTTGCCAGTGAGCAGTAAAAAGTATGGGGATGGCAGCCCGCTGAGTGGTTTGAACCTGCATAGAAAAAGTAGTCCGCGAGAAATCCGGTGGTAGTTGAAAGCGGTGCCGGAATAGGAAGGCATGAAATTGCCTCCCAACAGCCGGCAATAGTACCATTCATGACCAATGATTGTGCACCGGCGGCACTAATCGTGTTGTCAATAACAATGTCTGCATTTCCGGTATAGCTCCAGTTGCCGCTAGGGAAGGAGCCGGCCGGATATTGTTCAAAGTCGTCACTTAAAATAGTATGTGCATTACAGGAATCACAGTTAAATGTTTGTGAATTATTTTGTGCAATATTTTTTGTGTCCTGTTGAGCATAAGCACCCAGAGTCAGCACACAGACTCCAAGAAGAAGTGGAAGAATGGATTTTATTTTCATGCAGGATTTGATTATTGATGTAACTTTTTGTCGGACAATTATTCTTTTGCTTCCTATACTTTTTCAGTACTCAATTTTACGAAATAAATTCCAATCTTTTGGTGGTAGTCTTTCGTGTGGTAGATGCTGACGCAGCCGGACCGATTGCTATCCGACCTGATACAAGCAATATTTTAACCTTCTACTTCAATGCATAGTAGCACTAAACGATTCACCGGGTGATCTCCCCGATGCACAACTGTTTCAAGTCCGCACGCACTTTGTCCGAAGCGATTTACATTAGAAGCGATGTCTGGCCGAATTAGCACTGTGCGTTTGGGTTTTTAAATTTTATTTTTGAGCGTTGGAGAAATTTTTAAAATGATTTTACTTGGGTGGGAGAAAAAAATACTCTCTTAAAAAAATTGCCTTCAGCTTTGGCTTGTAGGTTTCCTAAGAGAGTATTTTTTTGAGTTGGCTTTCTTATTTCAAGAACTCACTCATGTTTATTTGAAAATGGTCTTTCAATAAAGTTGGAAGATTGCAATAGTCAATGGTCAATATGTCACAAATCTCTGGTAGCTTCTTAAACAGTTTACCGTCATTTTCTGCACGTGATTCTTCTGTTACCAAAATCGGCTTGTCTAATTCCAATGAGTGTTTATCCTTGTCGCAAAACAAAATAAGTTTTGCATCAGCGGATTCTAAAAATCTCTTCTCCTCAATTTCATATTGTATTGCTGTCAGTTTTCCTTTCTGTGCTCCGTAACAAAGTTCGTTTTCCAAACGATTGAAAAATTTCTTTTCAGGAAGAATCAAATCTGTTTTTACAAGTTTCTTTTTATCAGCAAGAAAATTTAATTCTTTGGTTACAATTCCTTTTGCAACTCGTCCTGATTCTTCATACACTTTATCCAACACAATCATCTCTCCCGAAATGAATTTCTTTTCAAGAAGTTTTTTTAGTTTGTCCGCTTTATCAAATGGCAGATAATAGCGAACAAAAGAAACGAGTGATGTTGTGTCTATTACTGCTCTCATTTGAGATATTGGTCAATCCTGTCGGCTTTAATGTTTAACCTTTTGCAAAACTCTGCTTCGTTAATTACTCCTTCGTAAAATGCCGATTGGATTGTGCTTACATACATGGGTGAAAGAAGTGGTTTGGCTACTGCTCCTCCTAATTTTCTTCCTTCTTCCAATGCTTTTAATCTTTCTGCTTCATGCTTGCGTTGTTCTTCTGCTTCTCTTGCTTTAATGCTATCGGAAAGTTCGTTGCAAACTTTTCTGTAATTGCTCAATGAAATATTTTCATTGATAAGTAACCTTGTATAAAGTGCAAACACACTTAGGTTGGTTTGCATTGCAATGGAATCTAAAATGTCGTGATGATAATCGTTGTTGCTGTTTGCGGTTGCAAGTGCTGTTAAAGTTTTATCTAACTCACCAACCAAAAAGAAATATGCAAAGTCGTTACACCATCTTTCAATTTTACTTAATGAATTGAAGTTGGCTGAATCTTCATTCATGCGTTCATCAATTTCTTCTTCGTTCAATAGGTAATGTCCCAACTCGTGAATGAGAGTGAAGATTTCTCTGCTAAAAGATTTTTGATTTCGTTTAAGAACAATCGTGTCGGGCTTTAAATAAAAACCGTTGATGTTCACTTTCTCTTTCTTGTTCCAAGTTTCTACAAACTCAAAAACAAGAATGTTGTGTTCGGCAAATTTTGCAATGAGTGATTTAAGAAATTCTCTTTTCGTGCTGTTGAATTCAGGATAAAGTTTCTTTCTTATTTCCGTGGCAACTTCTTTCGGATTATTTTTTACCGAATAAACAGAAAGTATTCTTTCGTGTTTTAAATCTGAAAGTTTGGAGAGTGCAGTAAGTGAAATTTTTTCTTCTTCAAAATGATTGACAATTTTCTTTGCACTTAAATTAAGGTCGGCATTGAATTTATCTTTCCTGAAAAAGATACTTTCCTCTTTCGCTTCTCTTAGTTGCTTTGGGTCTAAATAATAATTCAATCCTTTGCCAAAAACATTGTCAATCTTTTTAAGCAAACTGGTTTTGATTTCGCTTTTAAAAACTTCTTCCTCTGTGAATTTCTTTTTCA
This sequence comes from Bacteroidia bacterium, assembly GCA_038206355.1. Taxonomy (GTDB): domain Bacteria; phylum Bacteroidota; class Bacteroidia; order AKYH767-A; family 2013-40CM-41-45; genus JAPLDB01. The sequence goes on along the minus strand of JBBRAY010000002.1, from coordinate 128,628 downwards.
ATCCTTCGCTAACAAGCATAAGAAAGTCATCCTTCTTCAACTTGTAGAGCTTGAGAAGGTGATTTATCCGTTCAATATTTATGCTAATGGTTGTCAAGAAAGTGCTGTATTTGAGAGTGCAAACTTATCTATTTTCTCTTTGGTTCTGTTCATGCTTTTTCAATTTTTCTTGTTGCCCTTGCAGTCAATGGTTTACAACCGTCAACAGGTTGCATTTACCATGACTAACCTATTTTAACATTAGAAAACTTTTCAATCGGCAAACCCATATTTACAAAGCAACTTAATGAGATTATTGAAAGAAAAATTGTAACCACAATGTTACAGTCGGTGCAATGCAAACATTCGCAATAGAGAATTCTTGCAATCCAAATTCCTACAACTGCATGAACCAAAAAGCGAAATATTGAAATAGTGAGATGCAATCTCTTGCTTACAACAAACTGCTGATGTTCTGTTGTAATATTTACAGGATGCGATATTTCGTTTGTGTTATCCATTCTGCCCCTGTGTTGTTGGCCAAGATAATTTTGAATTGAAGTTAGGGCAATGCGATGTTCCAAACTTTACTGAATACTTGCACACTGGACAATCATAAACAGTTTCCTTTTTGCCAAGTGATTTTAGAATTTCAACACTCAGCCATGCACTTCCTAAAATTGCAAGTGCAGCAAGGATGCCTTCTCCTACATCGTCTCCTTTTTTTCTTTTTGCCATTGCTTATTATTTCTTAAAAATATTTTTCAAATGGATGAAGTTGCCAAATCATTTTATTCCTCTGCTGCTATTGAAAGTTTTTCCTGTGGCATTTCATATTCCTTTGGTGCTGCTTGCCACAACTTATTTATTTCGTCTTTTATTTTTTATTCGTAAAGTGAAATGAGTTTCTTGTTTCCATTTACTAATTGTTCTTCTTCTTTTATTCGTGTAACCGTTTGTTGTTGTTCTTCAATTGATGGAAGTGGAATTTGAAAAGCAGAAACAAAATCTTTTGGAACTCTTTGCAATCCTCCTGTGCCTGTCATTTGTTCTTTTCCTTCTGCTCTGAATTTATCAGAAGTAACTTGAAGATAAATCCAAACTGGTAAAACATTTTCGCCACTTCTTAAAACATAATATTCACTTGAACCAAAACCAATTTCATTTTTTAAGTTGTCTGCAATACCTGCTTTACCATTTTCAAAACAAGGTGTAACCTTAGCAACCAACACATCATTATTTCTAAAGTAAGTGTAACCGCCAACAACTTCTGATAATTGTTTTGTTTCCTTTGGAACAAAATCAATTCTGTTTTCATTGAGGTCTGCCATTGGTAAAAACGAAACCAAAGTTTTATCAGCCAAATCTTTTACCTCTGATTTTTTCGGATTGATTTCACATACACTTCCCAACTCAACCATTTCCCAATCAGGATTTATTTCAATTTGAGGTTTGTAGTTTTCTTCAACTTGCTTTGCTCCGTTGATGATTGCTTGGTAGCTTTCTATTTTAGAAACTATTTGCTGTTGGATTTCTAAAGGTGGTAAAGGAATTTCTCTTTGCTCAATTCCTCCTTTGGTAATATGAATCATTGCAATTCCTCTACCTCCATCGGCTTTAATTGATTCTGTTTCTCTGTCTAAAATGTAATAGAGATACATTTTATTTACTCTGCTTTCATCAGGAAGCATTTTCCAAATATGGTAATGGTAAATTGACTTTTCACCGTCCCAAATTTTGGGACCAAATGAAGCTGACCATGCGTAAAGCAAATCTCCTTTCTCACAATATTTATCTTCGGGTAATTCTAAGTCAGAGTAATACCAACTTCTGTTAGAGAAAAAATTGCCAACTCTTAAAACAGGATACTTCCCTATATCAAGTAATTCTTCTTGCTTGTATGCTTTACCGTTTATGACTTCACACACATCACCCAACTTTACCATTTCAAAATTGCTCTGCTTCACATTTTCATTTACTCGGTAACGGTCTATTGATAAATTGTAATCGCCTTTCTCTCCAATCTTTTTCTTCTCTACTAAAAAAACATTCTTGTTGTCGCTTTCAAACTCTGTTTTGTTCAGTAATGATGTCTTGTATTGATTCAATAATTCTAAGCAAGCTGTCAAATCATTATTTGCAATGGCTCTGCGTTGTGCTCCTAAATCAAAACCATCGTTATCAATTTTTACAAAAAGAATGTTGTCGGTTTTCTTTGCAAGCGTTTTATCCATTAGCAGAATAGAAGTTTTCACTCCGCTGTATGGATTAAAAATTCCTGCCGGTAAACTCACTACTGCATACAAATAATTTTTGTCAACCAACATTTTCCGCAATGTTTTGTAAGCGGTTGCACTTTGAAAAATAATTCCTTCGGGAATAATTATTCCTGCTCTTCCTGTGCTTGGGTGTATGTGTTCGGCAATGTAATCCACAAACAAAACTTCGCTTCGGTTTGCTTGTATCGTAAATTTCTTATGTGGTTTTATTCCTCCCTTCGGTGTCATAAAAGGTGGGTTCGCAATTATCACATCAAAGTATTCACTCCAACGGTCTTCGCTTGTTAGCGTATCATACTCGTAAATGCTTGGCGTAATGAAACCGTGCAAATACATATTCACCAAACTCAACCGCACCATGTCAGGCGAAATATCATAGCCGACAAAATTTTGCATCATCTTTTTTCTGTCGTCAGGTGTCAGCAAATCACCTTTATTCTTTTTGCTGTTGTGTTGCAGAATATGTTTGTAAGAAGAAATTAAAAAACCTGCTGTGCCACATGCAGGGTCGCAAATGGTTTCTGTTTTCTTTGGCTGCAACACTTCAACAATAAAATCAATGATGTGTCTTGGTGTTCTGAATTGCCCTGCATCGCCTTGTGAACCTAATACAGAAAGCAAATATTCAAAAGCATCACCCAACATTTCGCTATGGTCGTAACTAAACTCATTGATTGTTTTCAAAAATAATTTCAAAGTTTCGGGGTCACGATAGGGAAGGTAGGCGTTCTTAAAAATATCTCTGAACAGTTGTGGAATGTTCGGATTCAAATTCAACTTTACAATTGCTTCGCTGTAAAGCGAAAGCATTTCATGTCCTCCAACTTTGGTATCAAAAATATTTGTCCAACTGTATTGCTCATATTCTCCTGTGAAAAAAGTTGCTTTGCCTCCAAACGAAATTGCTTCTTTGTCCATGTCGTCCATGAACTTGTAAATAAGTGCAATCGTAATTTGCTCCACTTGACTTTTAGGGTCGGGAACTTTACCCACTAAAATATCACGGGCTGTATCAATTCTTCTTTTGGTTTCGGTGTCAAGCATTACTTCAGTTTCTTAATAGTGGTGTGTGCTAAAAGCAATTTCATTTGCGTAATGGCAACTTTATTCAATTGCTGCAAGCGTTCATGTTGTTTCAATCCTTGATGTATTAAAACTGCATTGATACTTTCCATGTTTGAAAGCACAACTAATTGTTCAAGCGTTGCCGCATCACGAATATTCCCTTCTGCTTTTGGGTTTGTATCTCTCCATTGTTTGGCGGTAATTCCAAACAAAGCCACATTTAGTAAATCGGCTTCATCGGCATACACAAAGTTTATTTTGTCTTTGGAAAGTGCAGGTGGAATTAATTTTTCTTTGATGGCATCTGTATGAATCTGGTAATTCACTTTCGCTAAAGTGCGTTGCAAATTCCAATCTAATTTTAAACGGTCGTTTTCATCTTCTTTGAGGCGTTGAAATTCTTTGATTAAGTAAATCTTAAATTCAGCACTCACCCACATTCCAAATTCAAAGGCAATATCAGGGTGAGCATAAGTTCCTCCGTATCTTCCTGCTGTGGCTTTTAAACCAATTGAGTTGGTTTTTTCCTGCCATTCCTTTACGCTAATCTTATAGTTGTTCAAACCTGCCTGACTTTTAATTATGGCGAATTCGCCATAATTAAAATTAGGGTTGTAAACGCTTTCCCAAATACCAAGAAATTCAACTGTGTTGCGGTTACGCAACCAATCGGAAATGAAAAAATCTCCGTCCTTTGCCTTTATCATATCAGTAAGCGAAATGAAAGTTTGTTTCCCATCTTTTAAGATGGTGATTTCAGTTCCTTTTACATTGATGGTTTTACTTTTTGCCATAGGTTAAGCCGTGTAATTATTGACTGAAATATTCTCCTTTATGTATTGGGGAATAAGGGTTCGCATTTCGGGTGTGAGCTTGCGATACACATCACCGTTTGGATTGGTATTGAGCAAAGCGAAATTTTTGTTTTCAATTATCTCTCTAAATTCTTTGTCGGTGATGTAACTCTTGAAATAATTTTTTGCGAAGGAAAAAATTTGTTCGTCTGGTAAATAACGGCTGTCAAATTTTTCAAACTCATCTTCCAACAATTCGTCTTTGCTTTTGAAGTATGGAATAAAGCCAAACATCTTTTCAATGATTTCACGAAGTGTTAATTTTCTGTCAACCTTTGCTGCTGTTTGTAATTTAGTGAGGCTATAGAAATCTTCGGGCTTCTCAAAAATGTTTTGCAGAATGTATTTTTCAATTGCTTCCAAATCTCTTTTCTCAATCATCTTTTGCACTGCAACATCTTCTTTTATTTTTTCTTCAAAGCGGTCAAAATACATTCTGTCAATCTTCATTCCTTCAACTCCAACTTCTCTCACCTGCATTGTTTTCAGTGGGTCGGGGTTTGTGCTGTCGTAAGTTTGATAAGGTTGTGGTGGTTCACCGCCGCCGTTGCCTTCGCCTTTCGGTGGGAGTTTTAGAATTTCATCATAGTTGAACTCCATTTCAAAATATTCGCAGTTTGCAAAGAAGTCAAACAGTTTGAAATTCATTTTGTCGGGATGCACAACTTGTTGTGCAAGTTCTTTGTCTAAAAGTTCTTTTAAAAAATTATGCTTCCGTGTTCCTCTGCCTTTGATTTGAATAAAATCTGTCGGTGAAAAAATGGGTCGCATCAAACCAACATTCATCAGGTCGGGACAATCGTAACCAGTTGTCATCATGCCAACGGTTACGCAAACTCTTGTCTTGCTTGTTTTGTAAAGCGGATTAAAATTTCCTGTGCCGCTTAAATTGTTGTTTGTGAAATTGATTGTGAACTGTTGTGCATCGGTAATTCTTGATGTAACTTGAATTGCAAAGTCAGATTGATATTTGTTCGGAAACATTTTGTCGGCAAACTCATTCAGCATTTGAGTGACTTTTGCTGCATGGTTTTGACTTACACAAAACAAAATTGACTTTCCAATTTCACCAGTAACAGGGTCACGAAGTGCATTCTCCAAAAATGTTTTGCAGAAAATATTATTTGTGTTGTCGCTGAAAAACTTTCTTTCAAAATCTCTTTGGAAAAATTCTTCAGTGGTGTCTTTCCCTTCTTCATCGGTAGTTACAACACTGTAACCTTTATCAGATAAAAGTTGAGTGGTGATTTCTGTTCTTGCATCAGCCACAATCGGATTCACAAGAAAACCGTCTTTCACTCCATGTAACAAACTGTATTGGAAAGTAGGTTTGCCATCTGCACAACCGAAGGTTGTGTAGGTGTCAAGCAACATTCTTCTTTCCAATTCTCTTGGGTCTTGGTCGTTTAGTTTTTCGGGGTCAATCTTTTTTAAATAATCCTTTGGTGTAGCTGTCAATCCTAACTTGTAGCCAATGAAATATTCAAACACTGCTCTGCTGTTTCCTCCAATGCTGCGGTGGGCTTCGTCTGAAATAACTAAATCAAAATCTGTCGGTGCAAAAATCCGTTTGTATTTGTTCTTGAATAAAAATGATTGAACGGTTGAAACAACAATTTCATTTTTTCTCCAATCGTCACGGTTCTCTTTGTAGATGCAACATTGATAGTCGTTGCGTAAATATTCTTTAAATGCTTTGTCGGCTTGGTCTTCCAACTCTAAGCGGTCAACTAAAAATAAAACTCGTCTTGCGTTTCCTGTTCTCAAAAATAATTTTATAACGGCTGCTGCCGTTAAAGTTTTTCCTGTGCCTGTTGCCATTTCAAAAAGAAAACGGTCTTTGCCGTTTTTTACTTCTTGTTGGATTTTCTCAACTGCATTTACTTGATAGTATCGCAACAAACGAAGTTTGTTTTCTTCCAAATAATTTTTGCGTTGCGTTTCATCAATCCATCTTGGGTCTTTTGAGTAGTCAGGTTTTTGAGTAGTTACGATGTAATCTTCTTTCACCGTTTCACTAATCAAACTTTGAGGATTGGGATTGAAGGAAGTGTAAGCACCAACTGTTTCAGGTGTCGGAAATTTTGAAATGATATTTGGATTTCCTCTCTGCAAATCCCACAAGTAATGTTGGTTGCCATTGCTAAGAATTACGAAACGGCACTTTTGTGCCGTTGCATATTTTCTTGCTTGCTCTTTAGCAGAAAGAGGATTTATTTCCTCTTTCTTGGCTTCTAAAACTATTAGCGGAAAACCATTGTCGTCCAAAAGCAAGTAGTCAATAAAACCGTTTGAGGTCTTTTCAAAGTCGTCACCAAACTCGTCAAGTTGCTGTTGAGCTATTTTAGTGTTACTCTCCAAAACAATGTTTGCAGGTTTGCCGTTCTCCGAAAAGAACTGCCAACCTGCTTCCTCCAACAGTTTGTTGATTTTTATCCGTGCTTTTGCCTCTGCCATTTATATTATTAAAGTTTTCAAAGATAGGATTCTAAAGTATGGTTTTCTTAAAGCATTGGCGGAAACACTCTTTCATTTATTTTTCTGCGGTGGGTTTGTGTGTCGGTAAAAAAAATGATGACTCGTCCTGAAAAAAGTTTAGTAGAAGCAGTAATCATTTCGTGTTGTTAGTTATCCAACTTTTATGTTGTGCTTAATAAGTTTTCTTGTCAGTATCTCTTCCAAGTTTTGCATTTCCTCGTCAACTAATTCTATTAAAGCAAAGCCGTTCTTTTTATAAATTTCTAATTTTCGCTTTTTCCTTTCCAAATATTTCAGGTCATTTTCTAAACCCCAATACTCAATGTAAACAGCTTGCGGTCTTCCGTTGCCTGATGGAATATAAAAGTCGCAATAGCAATCTTCTTCTGTCGGAAGTTTTCTTTCGTAGGCATGAACAATTCCATGATGATATAAAAAGTTGTCAATTAGTTGTTCTGATTTTGACCTTACAATATGTCCGTCAAGTGTTTTTTGTGTCGGTGGATATTTAGCCCTGAATGAATCAATGTAAGTTGTTGTTTGTGGAGTGGTGGGCTGAATATTTTTTTCAATAGTTGCTGTTTGTCTGAAATCAACTTTCTGTTCTTGTGTTGTTTCATTAAGCACTCCTAAAAGATGTTTGTTAGTTAGAATTTCGTCTGGCCACAAAACATAATTTTTTCCCGATGTGTCGTGTTCCAATTGTTTTCCATTAAACACCATTCCCAATTTAGTCAATGTCCAACCTGCAACACCTTTTTCAATCCATCCAAGTTCCGAAAGAATTAAATTGACTCTTTGATTTGAAATATTAAAATGCTCTCCGATTGTGGTTGAGCTTAAAAGTTTTCGCCCGCCTTTAGATTGTTGTTTGTTGTCAAACGAAATATTTTCAGGCCACACAACGAATTCACCAAACTTTGGATTGGTTCGTGTCTGTCCACCTTTCTGTTTTCCAAGTTCGGTCAAAGTCCATTTGTCACTTTTCTTTTCTATCCAACCAAGCGTTTTCAGTTTGTCAAACAAGTCGCTTGATTTCATGTCAAGTTCGGTTGCAAGTGCTGTCGTTGAGATATAGTCCATAGGTTTTATTTTATTGTTTTTGTCAAAGTTAATTTCTTGCAAGTCAGTTGGAGTTAGCAGTTTCCCCAAGAGTTGCAAGCAACTATTAAATATACCCAATTCAACACTATAAAACTTCGTTATCTCAACATACCCATCGCGAACAAATGACGGTTTTCTTTTTGCGTTTCATCCTGAAACTCACCCCATCCTCACCAACCTTCCTCACTTCTCCAGCATTCCAAGCTGTTCTTCCAGCGTTTTAATCTTATTCAACGCATCCGCTTCTTTCTTTCTTTCGCTGTCAACTACTTCGGGCTTGGCATTGGATACAAAGCGTTCATTGGCAAGTTTTGATTGCACGGATTTTAAAAAGCCCTTGTTGTAGTCAATGTCCTTCATCAGTTTTGCCTTTTCATCTTCTACATTTATTTTTCCTGCAAGCGGAACAAAAAATTCAATGTTGGATGAAATGAAAGAGGCGGCATTTTCTACTTTGTCTTCTGTGTAATGTATGGCGCTCAGGTTGCACATCTTCATCATCAGCGGTTCAAAAGATTTGCTAACAGGATTTTCAGGAATTCTGATGTAAAGCTCCAGCGCATCTTTCGGAGAAATATTTCTTTCATTCCGCACGTTGCGGATCTGTACAATAGAATCCATCAGTGCTTCAAAACGTTTTAAAATTCCGGGATCAGACGTAATTGCTTCCGGCCACTCGGCAACCATGATGCATTCTTTCTCTTCGCGCTCGCCAATGAGATGCCATAATTCCTCTGTGATAAATGGCATGAATGGATGCAATACCTTCAACAGCTCTTCAAAAAATTCAATGGTAGAATTGTATGTATAGTTGTCAATCGGCAATGCGGCTCCATCTACGAAATCCGGTTTCACCATCTCCAGATACCAGGCACAGAAATCATCCCACATCAGTTTATAAGATGCCATCAATGCTTCACTGATCCTGTATTTGGAATAGAGGTCGTTGATGTTTTCTATTTCCGCACTCAGTTTCGCAGAGAACCAGTCAATGGCCATCTGGTTTTTCTGAGAGGGTTCGCTGTCGTCAATCGTCCAGCCTTTGATGAGTCGGAATGCATTCCAGATTTTATTCGCAAAATTTCTTCCCTGCTCACAATGGCCTTCGTCAAATGGCAGATCATTTCCTGCAGGAGAACAAAGCAGCATTCCCACGCGCACTCCGTCAGCGGAATATTTTGTAATCAGTTCCAGCGGATCAGGCGAATTGCCCAGCGACTTGCTCATCTTTCTTCCGAGTTTGTCGCGCACAATACCCGTGAGATATACATTGGTAAACGGTTTCTCGCCTCTGTATTCATATCCTGCAATGATCATCCTCGCCACCCAGAAAAATAAAATCTCCGGAGCAGTAATCAGGTCGTTGGTCGGATAATAATATTTGATGTCTTCATTATCCGGATTTTCCATGCCGTCAAAAACACTGATCGGCCACAACCATGATGATGCCCACGTATCTAACACATCTTCATCTTGTTTGATTTCTTCTCTTTTAACTTCTACCTTTTGACTTTTGAATTTTTCAACTGCTTCATCTTCTGTTTTTGCCACAACATATTCTCCATTCGGAGAGTACCATGCAGGAATGCGTTGTCCCCACCATAATTGACGACTCAGACACCAGTCGCGCACGTTCTCCATCCAGTGCTTATAGGTATTGATGAATTTATTCGGAATGAGATTTACTTCACCATTCATCACTGCATCCAACGCCGGTTTACTGATGTCTTTCATCTTCAGAAACCATTGCATACTCAGCCGCGGTTCGATCACTGCATTGGTCCGTTCGCTATGTCCTACCTGATGAGAGTAGTCTTCCATCTTTTCAATCAGTCCGTCTTCTTCCAGTTTTTTCAGTGCCGCTTTACGCGCAGCAAAACGATCCATGCCCACGAATACTTGTCCGGATTCAGAAATGGTTCCGTCTTCATTCAAGGTATCGATAATGGGCAAATTATTTTTCAGACCTATTTCATAGTCAACAATATCGTGCGCAGGCGTAACCTTCAGACATCCTGTTCCGAATTCACGATCGATGCCGTCATCTGTAATGATTGGAACAGCACGATTCACCAATGGAACAATTACTTTTTTTCCGACCAGGTGTTTGTAGCGTTCATCTTCCGGATGCACAGCCACAGCAACGTCACCCATGATGGTTTCGGGACGTACGGTTGCAACGACGAGGAAGTTTGGAGATTGAGGTTTGAGGTTGGAAGTTTCCTCCAACATATATTTTACATAGACAAGTTTGGAGTTGACCTGTTTGAAAATTACTTCTTCATCACTCACTGCAGTCAATGCAACAGGATCCCAGTTCACCATGCGCTTGCCGCGGTAGATGTATCCTTTGTTATACAGGTCGATGAATACATTGATCACGTCATTGTAATATCCCTTGTCCATGGTAAATGACGTTCGGTCCCAGTCGCAGCTTGCACCGAGTTTCTTCAACTGCTCGAGAATAATTCCACCGTATTTTTCTTTCCATTCCCATGCATACTTCATGAAATCTTCTCTGGAGAGATCAGATTTTTTGATACCGCGCTCACGAAGCATCTGTACCACTTTCGCTTCTGTAGCAATACTTGCATGGTCGGTTCCCGGTACCCAGCATGCATTTTTCCCAAGCATGCGCGCACGGCGGATCAATACATCCTGGAGCGTGTTGTTGAGCATGTGTCCCATGTGCAACACACCCGTAACATTGGGTGGCGGGATCACAATTGTATAGGGCTCACGTTCATCAGGAACACTTTTGAAAAATTTGTGTTCCATCCAGTACTTATACCACTTGTCTTCAATGAGTGAGGGGTCGTATGTTTTGTTTATCTCCATGGGTACTAATTACTAATCTATACTAATTTACTAAGTACTAAGTACTAAGTATGAATATTTACGAATTTACAAAGTACTAAATACGAATGATTGCGAATCTACGAAGTACGAATATAAAATGGCCGATGTCCTTTGCCAACTGCCAACTTCTTACTTCTTACTCCGCCGCGAATATCAGAAAAAGCGGGTAACCATAAACTTCTAAAAGGGATAAAACTAAATGGGTTTAAAACTTGTTGTTACTGAGATACCTGCAGTCCCACTATCTTGCGATGCAAGCAATTTCTGATGATTTCAGGTATCGGCAAGATGATAAACCGGGGAGTCAATTTAAAACCACTAACATGAAAAAAAGACAATTATTATTTTTTGCAGTCCTGACGCTTGCATCTCCCAAAATGTTTTCACAGGGATGTAGTGATGCCGGATTTTGTTCCATCGGTACGCTGGCGCCGGTTTCAGCTGCCGACTCTTCCTTTCATCACAGTGCAAAAATTAGTCTTGCATTTGGAATCGGTGAACGGGGTACACAACACATTCATATAATTCCAGAAATCGAACTGGGCTTTCTCCGCAAGAATGTTTTACAAATCAAAATTCCTTATGTAATTGTAAACGGAGATCTTGGAAGTACCGGAGGAGTAGGGGATCTGTCAGTAAGTCTGAGCCGGCAAATGTTCTCCGGGAATAATTCTGCTCTTTCGATTACAGCGGGCGCTAAATTACCAACCGGAAAAACAGATTTAGCTATCAATAGTATTCCATTGCCAATGCCTTACCAGACGGGATTGGGTACAACTGATCTTGTGCTGGGAATTTCTTATCGTTACCGTAAGTGGAATGCAGGGTTGGGATACCAAAAGGTTATGAGCAATAACAATGAAAATAAATTTCTTCACAGCGATGATTACGTAGTTGAGAGAAATGGATATTTTGAATCCAACCTCCTGAAGCGTAGTGATGACGCGCTCTTCAGGGTTGAACGAAATTTTGATTTGAATAAAGTGCAGATTTCAGCAGGCGTACTGACGCTATACAGAATTCAGAAAGATAAAATTACCGATGCTTTTGGTAAGGAAATTTCTCTTGATGGTTCTGACGGGCTGACGCTTAACATTACAGGAAATTTTCAGTATTTAATTTCCGGACATTCAGGAATCGGTGTGCTTATCGGTGCGCCGCTTATTGTTCGAAAGGTCCGCGCCGATGGTTTAACGAGGGGACTCGTTTTGTCGGCCTCCTATCAATACAGGTTCGGGAAATAAAAATTATTTTTTTTGAAAAGTGAGCTGTTGCTACCTGTATCAGAAAAGGATGAATCAAAATTTGGATTACATTCGTAAAAATTATTCCAATGAAACTTATTCTTACAGGCATTATTACATTCGCCTTTCTCTTTAGTAATGCTCAGGTACGTGTTGATGGAACATTTCCTTTCCAGACTGATACGGCAAAAAAATACTCACTCTATATTCCATCGGGGTACAATACCGCTGTACCACACCGGCTCATGCTTGGACTGCATCCTTTGAATACGGCTGCATGGAATTCAATTTCATGGTGCGATACACTCACTGATTTTGCTGAAGCCAACAATCTTGTTCTTGTTTGTCCTGATGGAGGCCCTGATGGCGCTGTTGATGATCCCATTGACACTGCATTTACTTCAGCGCTGCTGGATTCTATGTCGGTCTGGTATAATATCGATACGATGAAAACGTATGTGATGGGTTTCTCATGGGGAGGAAAAACAACTTATACTTATGGACTGAATCATTCGTGGCGCTTTGGCGGATTCATTCCGATAGGCGCTGCCATTAGTGGTACCACAGAAGTGAACGGGATCATTCAAAACGCAAATGGTAAACCGTTTTTTCTTGTTCACGGCGGAAGCGATAGTCCCAATACACGCTTTTACCCTGTACGAACTGCATTGATTGCCAACAACGCCATCGAAAAAGATACGTTGATGCCGGGAATCGGACATACCATCAATTTCCCAAACCGGAATCAGATTCTTTCCATGGCATTCCAGTGGATAGATTCTGTTAACTGCGCACAGATGACGGTGTCGGTAAATAATATTTCAGAAAAAGGTATTGTAAATGTATATCCTGTTCCTGCAGGAGCGGAAATATTTATTGAATGCGGAGATAAAATCGGGAAGGAAGTAAGAATATTTAATTCACTCGGAGCAATGGTGAAGGAGTTCAAATCCGATAACTCCACGTTAAAGATTCATGTTGCCGACTGGCAGGATGGAATCTATACGGGAACGATTTCTACTGCTTCTTCATTCCGGAATTTTTCATTTGTCGTCGCACACTGAAATCATTTCTCTTCAGTTGCCTGAACAGCGGGCGCATCAGAATTTTCGTTCACCTTTTTTGCTTTAAAATCTTTTCTGTAAATCCTGATCAGCAGCACAAACCATGAAAGTAAAAGCGGGCCGAAGATAACGCCTGAAATACCAAATAGCTGAAGCCCTATGATGACTCCGAAAACAGTGATGAGCGGATGCACATCTGCAAACTGTTTCTGAAAAACAAACCGGAATACATTGTCAATTGTACCGATAACAAGAACGCCCAGCAGGATAATACCGATTCCCTGCCATGCAGCTCCGAAAGTAAACTGGTAGATGGCCGCGGGTATCCATACCAGTGCGCTACCAACAAATGGAATGAAGGAAAAAAATCCTGTCATCATTCCCCAGAAGAAAGCATCTTCAATACCAAATATCAGGTAACCGATCCATGCCAGAATTCCCTGCGTTAATGCAAGCAGCGGAGCACCGATAACATTGGAATAGGTTTGTGCTTTGAGTTCATCTCCAAGTAAAAGCAGATCATTTTTTTCGAGCGGGATGTAATGGTTGATTGCTTCTTCAAGTTTGCCGGTATTGATGAGCATGTAGTATAAAATAAAATACATGATTCCGATATCGGCAATGATACCCAGTGTTTCACCGAGGAAGCGTGTAATGAATACGGTTCCTTTTTCCTGAATAGCTTTCAGGTTTTCGTCTGAAAATAATTCTCTTCCGAAAAGTGCGGTGAACTTCTCATCAAAGGTATGCATGACCTGTATGAACAAAGAGGAGCCATTGAATACCGTGGACATCTTTGAAACAAACAGATAGCTGAATCCAAGAATGGGCAGCATGATGATGAGGAATGATCCGAGCATTAATGCAAGTGCCGCAAGCGGGTACTTCCATTTTTTTTGCTTCACCAGCTTTTCCATGAGCGGACGAAGGAGCACGTACATGATAATCGCTCCCAGAAAAGCATTCAGAAACTGATTCAGTTCGAATAAAAGAAAAACTGAAAAGATTACTATTAAGAAGAGTGGAAAATAGCTTCTCCAGTTTGAAAAGGATGGGGTGGTCATAATGCGGGGTTATCCGTCGTGCGTTTCAATTTTTCAAAATTAGTTTAAGGATTGATTGTGGCTAATATTTTTGCCGAAAAAAATTAGGTCTAAAGGTAGTGACTTAGTTTTAGAGATTCCTAATTGCATTCGGAATGACATGTTATAAATGATGTTTATGGCGGAAGTCGAAATTTGCGGATCGGAGGAAAATTATCTCTTCCGCCAACTCAATTAAACACTTTAATTGTCATTCCGATTGAAGAGAAGCGGAAAGAGGAATCTTTAAAATTCACAGCGGTCACTAACGGACTTTATCTGTTCTATTCTCATTCAAAAAAATCCTGTAAGTTTGAAGATAATTCAATCATCTAATTTATTTAAATCAAACTTACTATGACAAACAAAGAATTTTTCATCAACACCTGGCAGCGCGACCACGCCATTACAGCGAAAGCATTTCGTTCTTTACCAATTGAAATGGAGAAGTTAAATCAGCAACACCATCCAAAGTTCCGTTCACCATGGGAACTGGTGAATCACATCGGCCCGCATCCAAAAGAACTTGCACAGGCAGTGGCAGAAGGAAGGATGGACCTTGTGAATGAAGGTAAATTTCCGTTGGATGGACCAAACATTTATCAGTCACCGGAAGCTGCAGCGAAAGACCTGGAAACCAATTCAGCAAAACTCGTTGAGCTTTTAAATTCCTGCACTGATAACGACTGGGAAAGTAAAATGATCCCGGCATTTTGGGGACCGATGAAAATTTTTGAAATGTCATTGATGCAGGCGTGCTGGATGATGCTTTTTGATACCATTCATCACCGCGGTCAACTTACTTCTTATTACAGACCGATCGGATCAGTGCAACCGGAGTTGATGGGGCCGACTATGGAAGTAGAGGAGGCCATGATGGCAAAGATGAATTAAGATTCAGGGAAGTAATGTTTCACGCAATGGGGCAATGCCCGCAGAGAAAAAAAAGTAAATAATCCTGTGCGTTCATTGCACCATTGCATGAAATTCATTTTGTTTTCCGATTAAACCTACATTAGCGCAGATGAAAAAAATTACGCTCACACAACGTATTGTCATTTGCCTGATACTTGGTATCATCACCGGCGCAGTATACAGGAATTTTTATCCTGATCCGGAAAACCTGAAACCGTTTGCAGACAACATGCAGTTGTTGAGCGACATTTTTCTCAGGCTCATCAAGATGATAATTGCACCGTTGGTGTTTTCGCTGTTGTTTGTTGGCATTGCAAAGGCAGGCGACTCAAAATCAATCGGCAGGATGGGATTGAAAACCATTGTGTGGTTTACGTTCGCAACGCTTGTTGCATTGACAATGGGATTGGCTATTGCGAACTGGTTTGAACCCGGTAAACACATTGTATTTGACTTGTCGGAGAAAGTGGTGAGTGAACCCAAACCATTTATTGCAAAAGAATTTATCGAGCGCATTTTTCCTGAAAGCATCGTTGACGTAATGGCCAGGAACCAGATACTTCCCATCATCGTGTTTGTGATCTTCTTTGCATTGGGTACCGCCGCGATGAGAGAAAAAGGGAGGATTATCATTGATTTTTTTGAAGCCGTCGGGCACGTGATGCTGAAGGTAACGGATTATGTAATGAAGTTTGCTCCTTATGCTGTGTTTGGTGCAGTGGCTTCCATCATTGCCATGAAAGGACTTGAGATTTTATACGGATACCTGTATTTGATTTCCTGTTTCTTCGGCGGACTGTTGGTTTTTATTTTTGGTTTTCTGTTTTTGGTATGTGTGGTGATCAGAATAAATTTCTTTAAATTATTGAAAGCCGTGAAGGAGCCAACACTCCTTGCATTCAGTACAGCAAGCAGTGAGTCGGCGATGCCCATGTTGATTGAGTCGCTTGAAAAATTCGGATTCAGAAACCGCATCGTAAGTTTTGTACTTCCGCTCGGATATTCTTTCAACCTGGACGGCTCTATCATGTACATGACCTTCGCAACGCTCACCATTGCGCAGGCCGCAGGAATGGATATTACTTTAAGTCAGCAGATCTCCATGATGCTCATCCTCCTTGTTTCAAGTAAGGGGATGGCAGGGGTAAGGGGCGCATCTATTGCAGTGATTTCAGGAATGCTCGTTTACTTTGATATTCCATTACAAAATCTCGCACTGATACTTGCAATAGACTGGTTGCTTGACATGGGAAGATCAGGAACCAATATCATCGGGAATGCAGTGGCAACGGCGGTGATTGATAAGTGGGAGAGGGAGTGAAGTTAGAAGTGAAAAGGTAGAAGTCACAATGAACTTCCGTTTCTTTTGGGGTTTCAACTCAATTTGTTATGAACGGAATAAAGTGCTGCCAATTTACTTCCCCGTCCCATCGGTCCGCAACCTGAAAGCATAAGCAATTCGGAAAAGATATCCATCGGTAACATTCATTGAATAATATTCGGCGTCACCGGTTTTACGGTAACCACTTTTGTATTTTCTAAGGATGGTATGTCCCGCTTCAATGCTCATCACCTGATTCTTTTTCAAATAAATGTCGAGGAATAATTTCAGATGATTATCGTTTACACGGATGAAGTTGTTATCGAATGTCCGGTAACTGTTGGTGATGGAACGGAACATGATTCCCGCATGCATACTCTTCCTGAATTTATATTCCAGGTTCATGCTTCCGGGTAATACGCCGAATATGTTCCATTTGGTATTGATGTTCCATTCAATTCCCAAAAGTGGCAAAACGAAATGGTTGAAGAACTCGCTGTTGTAGTAAACTCCGAATTTATATTTCAGCGTTTCCTTTTTTTTGTAAGAAGCAAGCAATGCACCACCCAATTGGAACTGGTTTAGTTTTAATCCTTCATCTAATTGTGAACTCAATCTTGGAATAAAAACAAATGCTGTTTTCCATTTCTCATTCCATCGGTGCAGCCATGTAATCGGAATATAAGCTGCATGAAATTCCCTGCTTACAAATGAACCGGGGAAAGTCATTCTGAAATTTTCATATACAGGATTGATCACGATATAGTCGCTATCCACTTTTAAAGGTAACGTCAGCGATACAGCAGCGATATCAGTATAAACGGTGTTTTTGTGAACCGGTTTATCAGCAGCGCTGTACTGATAATAAACGGAAACAAGGTCAATAAATGGTTGGGCGTTTCCAACTAGCGGAATGAAGGCGAGAAAAAAAAAGATGCGTTTCATTGGAATAAACTGCCGCAAGATAAGATGCTGAGGTCAATGCTAAAAGTGTAAATTCAAGGGAAGAATACGGCCACCATCCCGATAGCTATCGGGATCACGAATTATCACTAAGTAATATGAATTTCTATTGGTGTAAATTAGTGAAATTCGTGGCAAGAGACAAATGTTTGTTCTCCCCACAATTTTACCAATTGTCATTAAGCAAAATGGCAATATTTATAAATTCATATTAATGAAATTCGTGGCGAAAGGATATGTATTTTCGCGCTCCCATTCACAAAAATTACCGTGACAAAGAAAATCAGCACTGCGCTTATATCTGTCTATCATAAAGATAACCTCGAACCCATCATCCGAAAGCTCCATTCCCTTGGGGTAAAGCTGATTACGACAGGTGGCACGCAGCAGTTTATTGAAAAGCTGGGAGTTCCGGTTACAACTGTTGATTCCATCACTGATTATCCCCACATTTTGGGCGGGCGGGTGAAAACACTTCATCCGAAAATTTTCGGGGGCATCCTCCGACGGGATAATAACGACAGCGATGTTCAGGAGGTGGAACAATTTCAGATTCCGGCCATTGACCTGGTGATTGTTGACCTTTATCCATTTGAAAATACCGTTGCGTCAGGCGGAAGTCATGAGGACGTAATAGAAAAAATTGACATCGGAGGTATTTCTCTCATCAGGGCGGCAGCTAAAAATTACAATGAAGTGCTCATTATTTCTACCCGGGATCAATACCCTATCCTTCTTGAATTGCTGGAAAAAAATGAAGGAGTGTCTTCAATTGATGAAAGGCGGTTCATGGCCACCCATGCCTTTAATGTAACTTCTCATTATGATACAGTCATCTTCAATTATTTTAACAAGGAGGAGAAGGTAACCGCATTCAAACAGAGCGTCACCACATCACGCACGTTGCGTTATGGCGAAAACCCGCACCAACGCGGAACATTTTACGGCAACTTCGATGAACTCTTTGATCAGTTGCACGGCAAAGAAATCTCTTACAACAATCTTCTTGATATTGACGCAGCCGTTGCGCTCATGGCTGATTTCAGCGAGCCTACGTGTGCCATTCTCAAGCACAACAATGCCTGCGGACTGGCTTCGCGCGATTCAATACGCGATGCATGGAATGATGCACTGGCAGGCGATCCGGTTTCTGCATTTGGAGGGATCATTATCGTAAACAAAAATGTGGACAAGGCAGTTGCAGAAGAGATGAATAAACTTTTCTTTGAAGTGCTGATTACGCCTTCCATCAGTGATGATGCCCTTGAAGTGCTCAAACAAAAAAAGAACCGCATCATTCTTATTCAGAAAAAAACCGTGCTGCAGGAAAAACAATTCCGTTCACTGCTGAATGGAGTAGTAGTGCAGGACAGGGATTCTAAAACTGAAACGGATACAGACATGAAAACGGTTACTGTTGTGGCGCCGACTGCACAACAAATGACTGACATGGAATTTGCCAACAAACTGGTGAAGCACACCAAATCCAACACCATTATTCTTGCAAAAAACAAGCAGTTGCTGGCCGGTGGCGCCGGACAAACTTCAAGGGTTGATGCACTGGAACAGGCCATTGCCAAAGCCCGCCATTTTAAGTTTGACCTGAATGGTGCTGTGATGGCCAGTGATGCATTCTTTCCGTTTCCTGATTGCGTGGAGATTGCACACAAAGCAGGTATCGCTTCTGTAATACATCCCGGTGGATCCGTGAAAGACCAGGATTCGATTGACTATTGCAATAAAAACGAAATGGCAATGGTGATTACAGGGACCAGGCATTTCAAGCACTAAATTATCCGATTGAACATTGAGAATCACCTTTTGTTGAACAGTCAGTTAATATCATTTAGCTAAAAATATTTTTACGGAACTTCTATTGAGCATTTTCGTATATATTTTTCTTATAGCATTTAACCTTTAAAGCATAACTTTCCCCACATGGGACTCTTCGACTTTCTTACTCAGGAAATTGCCATTGACCTCGGTACTGCCAATACGCTGATTATCCACAACGATAAAGTAGTGGTTGACGAACCGAGTATCGTAGCCATTGATCGCCAAACTTCAAAAGTGCTTGCTGTTGGTAAGCAGGCCATGATGATGCATGGCAAGACGCATGAAAATATCAAGACCATCCGTCCGCTGAAAGACGGAGTTATCGCCGACTTCGATGCCGCTGAGCACATGATCCGTGGGATGATAAAAATGATTAACCCGAGCAAAGGACTGTTTCAGCCGTCATTGAAAATGGTGATCTGCATTCCTTCGGGGATTACGGAAGTAGAGAAACGTGCCGTCCGCGACTCTGCCGAACATGCCGGAGCAAAAGAGGTATATCTCATCCATGAACCCATGGCAGCAGCCATCGGAATTGGTATTGACGTGGAAGAGCCAATGGGTAATATGATTATTGATATCGGTGGCGGTACGAGTGAAATCGCCGTTATCGCGCTCGGAGGAATTGTTTGCGACCAGTCTATTCGCGTTGCCGGTGACGGATTTACAAACGACATCTGGGATTACATGCGCAGGCAGCACAATATTCTTATCGGAGAACGTTCTGCTGAAAGAATAAAAATCGAAGTAGGTTCGGCATTGCCTGAACTGGAGAATCCGCCGCCAGACTATGCAGTCCACGGCCGTGACCTGATGACAGGAATACCGAAAGAAATCACTGTGAGCTATACTGAAATTGCCCACGCCCTTGATAAATCAATTTCGAAAATAGAAGAAGCCATATTGAAGGCGCTTGAACTTACGCCTCCTGAATTATCTGCAGACATTTACCGCACCGGAATTTACCTCACCGGCGGTGGTGCATTGCTTCGCGGGCTGGATCAACGGATATCTCTCAAGACAAAACTTCCTGTACACGTTGCTGAAGATCCCCTGCGCGCCGTCGTCCGTGGTACTGGTATTGCCCTGAAAAATATCGGACGCTTTAAGTTTCTGATCCCTTAAAAAAATTTTAAGTCCACATCCTGCAGTTGGCAAATATTGAATGCGCAATTGTATTGTTGGTTTATTTCAACGATTTTTATCGAACTTAATATCTCCAAATAAAGCGAATGGCTCTATAGCTTTTTGCTTTTTGTCTATTGTCTATTGTATGTAGCCCATTGCCCATTGCCAACTGCCTACTGATTAAATGCGCTCCCTATTCCTCTTCCTCTGGCGATATAATTTTTTCATCCTGTTCCTGGTGATGGAGACGATCAGTTTTTATCTCATTGTCCGCAACAGTAATTTTCACCATGCAAACTATATCAACAGTACCAATGCTGCTGCTGCGAAAGTAAACAGTACAGTAAGCGCAGTAACAGAGTACATTAACTTATCCAAAGCCAATGAAGCGTTGTCGAGAGAAAATGCCGCCATGCACACCTTGTTGCCAGGATCATATTATATAGACAGCGCCCTGAAACAGCTGGTGATTGATACCGTTCACAAGCAGCAGTACACATTTGTAACTGCCAAAGTGATCAACAACTCTGTTAACAGAAGAAATAATTATCTCACACTGAACAAGGGTGGAATGCAGGGAATCAAACCTGAGATGGGAGTAGTATGTGCCGAAGGATTGGTGGGTATTGTGAAAGATACGAGTTCGCATTTTTGTTCTGTGCTTTCTCTGTTGCATAAGGATACGCGCATCAGTGCAAAAGTGAAGAAGAACGGATACATCGGTTCATTGGTATGGGAAGGATTTGATTTTCGCCACGCTTTGCTGAAAGACATCGCGCTTCATGTAAAATTTTCTGTGGGGGATACAATCGTAACAAGTACTTTTTCATCTATTTTTCCGGAAGGTATTATGATCGGCGTGGTGGAGAATTTTGAAGCGAAGAAAGGTGACAAATTTTTTTACATCAATGTACGGTTGTCAACGGATTTCAGCAATCTTTCCTCTGTATATATCGTAGAGAATGTAATGAAGGCAGAACAACAGGTACTCGAAGAAAAGCAAACAGATGATCGTTAAAGTATTCACTAACCTGAAAAGATTTTTGTTTCTGATGCTCCTGCAGATCATCGTGCTTAACCATGTGCAGTGGAGTGGTTATGTAAACCCATATATCTATATTTTATTTATCATGTTGCTGCCTATGGAAACTCCAAAGTGGGCGGTGTTGCTCATGGGATTTGCGACAGGGCTGATCATTGATATGTTTGGTAACACCAGCGGACTGCATGCTGCTGCTGCCACCTTGCTGGCTTTTGCCCGGCCTGGAGTATTAAACCTCATCTCTCCGCGCGATGGTTATGAAGCTGAAACTACTTTTACTCCACAGAAACTGGGTCTTAAATGGTTTCTTGCTTATGTAATAATCCTTACGGTCATCCACCACTTTTTCTATTTTTACCTCGAAGTTTTCCGGTTGAATGAATTCTTCTTTACTTTCTTTAAAGCACTCGTGAATTCATTGATTACGATAGTCATCATTATCCTCGGAATTTATTTATTCGGAAAACAGACCAAAGGCAATGAACGTTTCACAGGGTAGAAGTTCCGTCATCCTCCTCATTTTTTTTGCAGTCGGATTTATTTTCCTGGTGCGGCTCTTTTCTATTCAGGTATTGGATGACAGCTACAAAGCATCTGCTGATGACAATGCAATAAGAAAAGTAACGGAATATCCTGCACGCGGATTGATCTATGACAGAAACGGAAATCTGCTCGTATACAATGAGCCTGTGTATGACCTGATGATCGTTCCCAAACAGGTGAAAGATATTGACACCGTACAGTTTTGTAACCTGGTCGGAATTACAACCATTGAATTTACTGAATTGTATCGTAAAGCAAGGGTTTATTCTAAAGTAAAGCCTTCGATTTTTATTAAACAGTTGTCCATTAAGACATACGGAGCCCTGCAGGAAGTGCTCTTTAAGTTTCCCGGCTTTTTTGTTCAACCACGAACACTCCGTAAGTATCCTGATCCGATGGCGGCGCATTTATTCGGATACATTGGTGAAGTGGATACAAATATTACGAGGAAGGACTCTTACTATAAGGATGGTGATTACATCGGGAAAAGCGGAATAGAACAGTCGTATGAAAAAGTTTTGCGTGGTAAACGCGGTACACGTACGTTGCTGGTTGACGTTTTTAACAGAGAGAAAGGCAGTTACCACGAAGGGAAATTTGACACCACTGCAGTTGCCGGTCAAAACCTCACCTTGTCGCTGGATGCAAAACTACAGGCATACGGAGAAAAACTTTTTCAGAATAAAGTGGGTGGCGTAGTTGCCATTGATCCATCAACGGGAGAAATTCTTGCCTGCGTAAGTAGTCCGGGATATGATCCGAACCTGCTCGTGGGAAGAAAGCGTACTAAAAATTATGCTGCACTTTTATTTGAACCCACGAAGCCTTTATTCAATAGGGCATTGATGGCTTATTATCCGCCGGGATCAACGTTCAAACTCATCAACGACCTGATTGCTGAGCAGGAGGGTGTGCTATATCCGGGAACAAGTTATTATTGTGATGGCGGCTACCACATGGGTAGCATGACTGTAAAGTGCGATGCCCGCCATGGATCACTGGCACTGCAGATGGCAATAGCACACTCTTGTAATACTTATCATTGCTATGTTTTCAGAAGTATCATTGACCAGAAAAAATTCAGAACTTCTGAAGAAGGATACCTGAACTGGCGGAACCATGTTCTTACCTTTGGTATCGGGAAGCGTTTATTCAGTGACCTGCCACAGGAATTGAAGGGTAATGTTCCTTCTGTTGAATTTTATGACCGCTACTTTGGAAAAGGCAGGTGGAAATCCTCTACTGTTATTTCACTTTCTATTGGCCAGGGAGAGTTGGGAATCACTCCGTTGCAAATGGCAAATACCATGTGCATCATAGCAAACAAAGGCTATTACTATGTACCGCACATTGTGAAAGCGATCAGCGATTCTGCAGGTATCTCCGAGCATTTTCTGGAGAAACAATATACCGATGTTGATTCGAAATATTTTGACATCGTGATTGAAGGAATGCAAAGTGTGGTGGAATCCGGTACTGCTGCGGGTTCTAAGATTAAAGATATTGTGGTCTGCGGAAAGACTGGAACAGCACAGAACCCGCATGGAAGAGACCACTCTTTATTTGTCGGATATGCACCACGGGAAAACCCCAAAATTGCCATTGGTATCATGGTTGAAAACGGTGGGTGGGGATCAGATTGGGCAGCGCCAATTGCCACACTGATGATGGAAAAATACCTGCGCGATTCTATTTCGCGTCCTGTCATAGAAAAGAGAATGTTTGATGGCGTCGTCATCCCTAAAATTTACATGGAAGAAAAACTCAAGGAAGACAAGAAGAAACAAGAGCGGAAAGATTCACTGGCGGTGAAAGCCGTTGCCGCACTGAAAAAAACTGAATGAAATAAATGCGTCACCAGGGAGGAATATTACAGAACATTGACCGCTGGATGGTAATCATCTTTATGCTACTGGTAGCCATGGGCTGGCTGAGTATTTACGCTGCAGTTTATAATGACGAGCACCAGAGCATAATGGACCTCAGCCAGAATTATGGTAAACAGGCCATCTGGATTGGCGGTGCGTTGTTGATCGCATTGAGCATTCTCATCATTGACGGAAAATTTTTCGCGGCTTTCTCGTATCCCATTTACATTCTGTTTATTCTCCTGTTGCTCGTCGTCCTCATCGTTGCACGGGATGTCAAAGGCGCGGTAAGCTGGATTGACATCGGAAGTTTTAAACTACAACCGAGTGAGTTTGCAAAGTTTGCAACGAATATGGCGCTTGCAAAATTTTTAAGTACCCTCGATATCAGAATGAAAGACATGAAGACTAAAGTTATTTCTTTACTCATCATCAGTTTGCCCGCAGTATTGATATTGCTTCAGAATGATACCGGATCAGCACTTGTTTATGCGTCATTTATTTTTGTGCTCTACCGAGAAGGCCTTTCCGGAAACATCCTGATTTTCGGATTTGTTGCGGCCGTATTATTTGTACTCACCTTGCTTGTCCCTCAATACATTTTATTCGGTGTGATTGGTGGAATCGCCCTGGTGTTTTATTTTTTTGTGAGAAAGAAGAGACAAAACATTTTGATTATTGCTGCAGGGGCTTTGATTGCTTCTGCCATCGTCTTCAGCGTTGACTATTCATTTAACCACATTCTCCAGGAGCACCAGCGAACAAGAATAAATGTATTGCTTGGAAAAGAAATTGATCCGAAGGGTGCGGGATATAATGTTAACCAGAGCAAAATTGCCATTGGATCAGGAGGTTTTTTCGGGAAGGGATTCCTGCAAGGCACACAAACGAAATTTGATTTTGTTCCCGAACAAAGCACAGATTTTATTTTTTGTACAGTAGGTGAGGAGTGGGGATTTGCCGGTAGCGCGCTGGTGATCGGACTGTTCATGCTACTGCTCTGGAGGATCATCTATGTCGCAGAAAGGCAGCGGTCGCAGTACTCACGGATCTACGGTTATGGCGTGGCCTGTATTTTATTTTTTCACCTGATGGTAAATATCGGAATGACGGTCGGACTTGCGCCGGTAATCGGAATTCCATTGCCGTTTTTCAGCTACGGCGGATCTTCTTTGTGGTCGTTCACCATCCTGCTTTTTGTATTTATTAAACTCGATGCATACAGACTTGAAATTCTGAGGTAACAGGTTTCAATTTTACCATTACTTTCGTTTCCTATTGAGAAAATCATCATGTCAAATATTTTTGAATTCAATGGTTATCGTCCTGTCGTGCATGAGTCATCATTCATCCACCCGAATGCGACGGTAACTGGAAATGTCATCATCGGTCGTGATGTGTACATCGGGCCGGGTGCTGCTATCCGTGGCGATTGGGGAGAAATTATCATTGAAGATGGATGTAACGTTCAGGAGAATTGTACCATTCATATGTTTCCCGGAGTCACAGTAAGATTGATGGAAGCCGCACATATCGGCCATGGCGCCATTATTCATGGCAGCACAATTGGTAAAAATGTATTGGTCGGGATGAATGCAGTTTTAATGGATAACGTTATTGTTGGTGACCACTGTATCATTGGCGCGCTTGCATTTGTTCCGGAAGGAATGATCATCCCCGAAAGAAAAATTGTAGTGGGTAACCCTGCAAAAATTATTAAAGATGTGAGTGATGATATGTTGAAGTGGAAATCAAAAGGAACAAAACTTTATCAGGAATTGCCGGTCGAGCTGTATGCTACCTTAAAGCCATGCGAGCCATTGCGTGAAATTCCGAATGATCGCCCGAAGCAACAGGACATTTATAAGACCTGGAGGTCACACAAAAAATAAACTATGGAAAACGAAAAATTGAATTTCATCAACAATGAATTTCCTGAGTTGCTGAAAAAGCTGACTCCCGATACTCCTCGTAAATGGGGGCTGATGAATGCACAGCAGATGGTGGAACACCTCTCTGATTATCTCCGCATCGCAAGCGGCAAGAACCCTGCGAAAATCATTACTCCTGAGGAGCAATTGCCGGCATTCAAACGCTTTCTTGAAAGTGAAAAACAGTTCCGGCCGGGAACGGTGAATCCATTGAATACCGGTGAGCCATTACTGCTCCGACTCAATAATCTTGACGAGGCTAAAACAGAATATCTTTCTGAGATGAATAATTTTTATACCGCTTTCAAAAATGAACCGGGCAAAATAACAGCCCATCCGGCTTTTGGTTTATGCAATTATGATGAATGGTTGAAAATGCATTACAAACACCTCGCACATCATGCAAGGCAGTTTGGATTGATGGAGTAGTTGGGTGAGAAGTTGATTTGATGAGAAGTTGATTTGGGAATAGAATGATTTTCGTAGTCATGATCGTAATCCCAAATTTCAAAATGCAAAACGAACAAACTACTTAACTATTAAACCATTAAACTAATAAACCATTTCCCATTTCAATCATAAAACCTCCAGTTGATCCCAAACTGAATCAATAGCCCCGGCATTGGATAGTGCGGTGTGTTCACATAATTATTCGCAACTAAGTTGTCGCCAATATTTTGCAGTTTTATGAACATCCTCGCCCTTTTAATACTGAAATTCACGTAGAAATCAATCAAAGGATAATCATTGGTTTTAACGCTATCCTGAGTGTAAAAAACCGATGCGGCAGGTGAATATGCATTTGCATAATAGGATGAAGAGTAGTGGACATCAAATCCGATTTGTGTGGCTAATTTTTTTTTGAAGAAGCGGTCTTCAATGAATAAAGTGTGATGTGAAACAATTCCCGGCAAACTGATTACCTCATTGTCGGTTTTTTGAATCCAGAAAGAATTATTAAACCCGAATTTCCAAAACCTGAAATCCTTTTGAACCGACAATACATTGACCCGAACAGAATCATGAGACTGCACCGGTTCTGCAAGCGTACCAAAATAAATATATCGTCCCACGACTGTGCTTGTACCATTTATACTAAAAAGATATTTCTCAAAATTAACCCCGAAGAAAAATTGTTTTGATGTTGTTTTGTCAAAATCATTGTGCCAGATAGCATGATCTGACTCATAAAAATGCTGAAACAATGATGGTGACTCAGCAGAAGTCTGAAGACCAATATTCATTGCTGCGCCCCATATCAATGGAAACCGGAAATTAAGCCGGAACAAATAATCTTTTTCATTTGCCCCGCTCAAAATGTAACGACCGGTTATGTCAATTCCAGTCAATCGCCTTTCTCCTTCAGTCCGAAATCGTGCTTCAGCAAAATAATTAGTCAGTGTAGTATCGTATAGTTGCTCATAATTAAACCACTGGCTGCCTCCGGTAATTTCTGCCGAAGCACGGTGTACCGGTTTGAAATTTTCGAAAGTGCGAAATGCCTGCAGGGAAATTCTGTTGACCCACTGATCAAAATGGAGTGAGTCATCAATATCTGAATTGAAATAGTTGTGGGTGTAAAATGCTGTGTCGGAATTGTTGTCGTTGTATTCATACGACGAACGTTCATATTCACTGCGATGTGCAAATCGGAGGAAGGGCATTGCCTTTCCGGAAGAATCTTTTTTAGTCAGCAGGTCATAATAATGAGTGAGTGAAAAAATATGATTTCGTACATGCTGGGTTGCGTCTGACAGCGCAACTTTCAATCCTTTCAAATCCGTATTCGAAAAATTGTTGCTGTCGTAAAGAGAATCATTCGCCAGTCCGCCATTTACTTCGTTCACTAATGAATTCCATGTTGCAGAGGCAAATACATGATAGCGATCATTGGGCAAATGGTACCACGTAAAGAAATCAAAATTGGTAGTGAATGTCTTGCCGTTGCTGAGAAAACCCAATGATGCCCTGCGGCTAAAATCTATCCCTGCATTCCAGTTTGGAAGGATGTTTTGTGCAAGCGTGAGCGTGATCTGTTGTTCTTTGCCTCCGCTGAGATGATAGTCCAGGTTGGAAAATCGTTTGTTCGTTTTATAAAAGCGGACATTTGAAGGAGTCCATTTGTAAAGTTCAAAAGTACTATTGCCAAATGCAGTAAGGGTCCTGGGGGAAATCGAAAACAACAATGCCTCTGAAGCACTGCCTATATTTCCAAGATCATTGTAAAAATATCTGATTGACGGATTGAAAATCTGAATATCATCCAGCGTTGAATCCAGTGGAAGGAATTTTAAATTACCACCTATATCACTTTGCCCTGATGTATACCTGATAATCGCAGGGATATTTACCTTGGTGCTGTCATCGGAAGTTCCCAATGCAGCCCGGGTTGAAAAAAGCAGGAGAAGAAATATTGATTTATTTACCAGACCCTTCATAAACGTCCCGACAAATGTAACGGAAATGATTCATGGGCATCCACATTTGAAACTGTCAGACGAGCAATTTTTCAGATATTGCATCCCTACTTTATCCAATGGATTCTTTTCTCGAAAAACTGGTTGATGATTTATTGAACAGGCATGGCAATGATATTTCCCGTTTGTGTCTTGTATTTCCCACCCGCAGGGCAGGATTGTACTTCAAAAAGAGATACAGTTCAAAGCTCACTGCACCTGCATGGTCGCCCGCGGTTTTTTCAATAGAAGATTTTGTGCAGTCCTTGTCTAAGTATAATCCCGGCGACGACCTGGACCTGATATTTGAATTGTATCAGGTCTATAAAAAATATTTCCACGGTGAATCCTTTGATAAATTTTATCCCTGGGGTGTAATGCTATTAAGCGATTTTGATGAAGTTGACAGCGCGCTTGCCGACGGAAAAAAACTGTTCTCTTCTATCTCTGAATTAAAGGAAATTGACGAACAGTTTGAATTGGCGGAGGAAGACATGCAACGCATCAGGGAATTCTGGAAAATATTTTTTGACAGGGAGCAGGGTAAGATCAGGAAGGCATTTCACGAAAACTGGAAGCACCTGGAACAAATATATTTGGAGTTCACCACCGTTCTCAAAAGGAAGAACATGGTTTACGAAGGCCTGTCAGTGCGGTCAGTAGCGGAAGGTTTGGAGGATGGATCGGTAAAGTCGGAATTCAGTCACCATATTTTTGCCGGATTTTATTCCCTATCGGCAGCAGAAGAAAAAATCATCAGTCATTTCATAAAGAATAAGACAGCTACTGTTTATTTTGATGCTGACACTTATTATACGGATGACCAAAGACAGGAAGCGGGCACTTTTATCCGAAAAAATAATCTGATCAGCGAAGGGTATTCATGGAAGGAAAATCTTTTGGCGCATGACGGGAAAAAAATAGAGATGATCGGTGTTCCACTGCAGGTATTGCAGGCAAAAACAGCGGGACAAATCATCAGTGAGATGCCGCTCGATCCTGAGACGATGAACAATACTGCTATCGTTCTTCCCGATGAGCAATTGCTGATGCCCGTATTGTATGCACTTCCGCAAGGAGTGGAGGATGTGAATGTAACGATGGGTTATCCCTTGAGTGCATCGCCGCTTTTCAGTTTAACGGAATCACTTTTTGAGTTGCAAAAATCGTTCAAGGGTAAGTCATTTTATTTTAAACACGTTGTTTCACTGCTTTCACACCCTTATATTCAGTTTACTGATTATGAAGGAATCAATAAATGGCTCGATGCATTCAGGTTAAAGCCGGAGATAAGAATCAACCAGTCAGCACTGACAGAAGGAAAAGTTTCTCAGGCTTTAAAAGTGCTGTTTTCCGGATTTGATTCATTGGGTAGTGCGATGGATTATTTCAACAGTTTTTTTTCACTGCTGATAGAGTCCATCAGGAATGAAAAGAGCGGGATGCAGTCTATTGAAAAGGAATACATTTATTATTTCTATACACGTTTCAAAAAGCTGGAAGAGATACTCAAAAAATATCCGGAAGAGATTTCTGTGGAAACATTCAGGGCACTGTTGAATGAAGTGGTAATGTCCACGCGTATTCCATTTACAGGGGAACCGTTGAAAGGCCTTCAGGTTATGGGTTTTCTCGAAACGCGCGTGCTGGACTTTGAAAACCTGATCATCCTTTCATTGAACGAAGATGTTCTTCCGCCTGCCAGCCATCATCCGTCTTTTATTCCATATACGATAAGAAGGGCATTTGGCCTGCCGACTTTTGAAGCACACAATGCCATTGCGGCTTATCACTTTTACAGGTTGCTGCAGCGCGCAAAAAATATTTATCTCATTTACAATACGGAGGTAAAAAACTTTTCAGGAGGAGAAAAAAGCCGTTTCCTTTTGCAGATAGAAAATGAATTGCTTTTGCGAAATCCGGGAATAAAACTCATCCACAGGAATGTAGCCCTTCAGGTAAGTGAATTAAATGTTCCGGCAGTGGAAGTGAAGAAAACAGATGCTGTGATGAAGGAGTTAAACCGCTACTTTGAACCCCTAACAACGCCGTTGAAATTTTCAAAAAAGCTTTCTGCCTCTGCGCTGGGTTCCTATATCTCATGTTCATTGAAGTTCTACTTTCAATACATTGCTAAATTAAGAATACCTGATGAACAGGAGGAGTTTATTGAAGGCGGAATGCTCGGAACCATTTTGCATGAAGCCATGCATTCCCTTTATCTTCCTTTCAAAACAATTGCAAAAAGTGACTTTGAGAAAATTCTGCTGTTGTGTGAACGTGCCGTTGACGAAGCCATCAGAAAAGAATTCAGCGAAGTAGAAGCCCTGGAAGGAAAAAATCTGCTGATGAGAAATGTGCTGATTGAACTGGTTAAAAAAATTGTAGAATTCGACAGCAAACAACCCCTGGCAGTAAAATACCTTGAAGAAGAATTTGTGCTTCCTGTTTCAATGGGCGAAGGCAAAGAGGTTAACTTATACGGCATCATCGACAGGGTTGATGTCGTGGATGGTGTGCTGAGGGTGGTCGATTACAAAACAGGTTCCCCTGATCAGCGTACGGCTAAGGATATTGAATCATTATTTAAATCACCTGATTATAAAGAGCAATTCCAGACATTTTTTTATTCCATGCTGCTGAAGAAAAAGGAGAGGAATATGCCTGTGAAAGCAGGATTGTTCCGCCTGCAAAGGCTTTCAGAAGGTATTGGTTATATCAATGATGGAAATGAAATTACCAATGAACAGTTCACTGAATTTTTCAACCTCACCAAAAACCTGTTAACGGAAATTTTTAATCCCGCTGTCCCTTTCAGTCAAACAACGGATGAGAACAGATGTACGTATTGTGATTTCAAAGACATCTGTAACAGGTAAAAAAAAAGCTGCCCGTACTGAGCAGCTTTTCTTACGATATGGGTTGGTTACTATCTTGTTATTGACAATCTCAACTGTTCATTGATGTCTTTACCGGTCATGCGCATCAGATAAAATCCTGAAGTGAGTGTTTCGCAATTCATTTCTATCAGGTTGTTTCCTTCAACTGTAGAAATGTTTTTCTCTTTGATTATGCGTCCGGATAAATCATAGATACTAATGGTGCATGATTGTTCTTTTTCGCAACTGAAAGATACATTGAATTGTCCGTTGGATGGATTTGGATAAGTTACTATGCTGCTGATACTCTTCTCATCAGAAGTACCGGCCTGGCGTGTAGTATAGATAAGGATAACTGTTACAGGAAGCGAGGAAGAATAACAAGATCCGGCATTGTAATTTTTCACGGAATACGTTCCACCCTTTGTAACATTAATTGACCTTGTCGTTGCGCCGTTTGACCAAAGCCATCCACCTGAAGAAGCGCTGCATGTGAGAACAATAGTACTGCCGTTCACAAGGATATTTGTGGTGCTGCTTGATGAAATCGTTGGCACTGCCGGAGGTGTACAAGTACTTGATGTAATTGTTTTGTAAGCGGATGTAGCTGTACAACCGTTAGTGCCTGTTACGGTCACACAATATGATCCTGCAGTATTTACAACAAGCGCCTTCGTTGTGGCTCCGTTAATCCATTGGTAAGCAGAAGCAGTTGATGACGTTAACGTTACACTTCCGCTTGAACCGATATTTGTTGAGCCGGTTACTGTGATGGTTGGTGTTGCCGGTGATGTAAGCATGGAAGTTACAGTATTGGTTGACGTGGAATAACAGGTTGATGTTCCTGTCCTCACCCAATATGTGCCTGCTGTAGTTACGGCGATTGACCTTGTAGTTGCACCTGTTGACCATACATATCCACCGGTAGTAGTTGCTGAAGATGCAAGTGTAATTCCGGTTCCGGGACAAATACTGGTTGAGCCGGTAACATTGATTGTTGGTTTAGTCGGAGTCGTGGACGTACTAACGACAGTAGCGGTTGAAGTTGCCGAGCATGATCCTGATGTTAGTGTTACGGTATAACTGCCGGCAGTACTAACTGTAATTGATTGTGTTGTCGCATTGGTTGACCACCTGTTGCCGGTTGAGCTGGATGAAGAAAGTACCACACTTCCGCCCGGACAAAATGAAAGAGGACCACTTGCACTGATTGTTGGTGCTGCGATTGAAGTTGAAACAGTAACAGTAACGGCTGAAGAAGTAGCTGTTGTTCCCGACTTAGTCACTTTCACTGCATAACTGCCTGATGCAGTTGCCGTATAACTGATTGCCGTTGCTCCGCTGATTGTTGAGCCGTTTTTTGTCCACTGATAAGTTTGTCCTGTCCCGGAGTTTGCAGTAAGTACCACATTTCCTCCTGAGCAAAAAGTAGTTGGACCGCCTGCTGTAACAGTTGCTGAAACCGTTGTCGTAGTCGTTGCAGGCATGGTTGTATATTTAAACCAATGGTATCCCTGCAGGTTGATGTATTGTTTCCATGAAGCAGTTTCTGCTGATAAACCGGCTGCATAGGTAGTATAAGGTTGAGTGATGGTGTGTGATGACAGCCATGGGCCCATAAATGAAGACTCGCTTGAAAAAATGACTATGATCTTTACTGATGAATTGATTGAAGCTGCATTTTCCAGTCTTCCTTTTGAATAAGAGTAAACGTCAACATCACTGGTTCTGTATGCATGCATAAGAATACGGTCGGCGCGTTGTGCAAACCACTGCAACTGACCTTTGTTCGGCCATCCGAAATAAACTTCAGAAATAAGTCCGTTGGCTGCGGCCAGATTGTCAATTAACTGAAACTGTGTTTTGGCATAAGCAAATGC
This sequence comes from Bacteroidia bacterium, assembly GCA_038206355.1. Lineage (GTDB taxonomy): Bacteria > Bacteroidota > Bacteroidia > AKYH767-A > 2013-40CM-41-45 > JAPLDB01. The sequence goes on along the minus strand of JBBRAY010000002.1, from coordinate 95,858 downwards.
TCCCGCTGTATCACAGGAAAATCCTGCCGGTGATAAATATTTGCTGCAATACTGACCGGCTATTGTAGAGCTAACCCAAAATTCAAACTCGAAATTGAGCACGTCAACTTTCTCAGATGCAGAACGCCCAATGTTATAAGGAACGATATAGGTACTTAAAAAAGTATAGGTCTCACTGCAAACGCCAACCTGGGTAATTCCATACTGACCTTTTGCACGACTGATAAAGCTTGCAAACTGATTCTTAACAGTAGTGCTTGTCAGGTTTAATCCTGAAACATCATAAAGGCACAGGTAATTAAATCCGTTTCCCTGGGCATAATTCAACAGCGTGTTTTCTGCAGTGGTGTTTCCGAGGATACCACTGAATCCGTTGACATAAAATCCACGGATACTTTGTGCATACGAAGCTGATGCGAAGAATACAGAGAGTAGGAGGAGTTTAATTTTAGTTAGTCCCATTAATTAAGTTGTTAAGTGATTAAGTAATAAATATTGAAATTCAATTCTGTTGTTCCTGCTGATAAAAGAAGTGCCGTTATACAATGCACTGCTTTTTTCTAACCGATGACTTTCGTAATTTCTGCCCTTGCAAAATTTTAGTTTCCAGATAAAATTTTGCTGTTATTATCCCTGTTATTTCAATTACGCATGGCGAATAAAAAAGGAATTTATATAGATTTTACATTTGTCAATAAAAACTGAATTCTTCTTCATAAACCTCCCAAACTTCAAATTTGGATTAAATCTGTATAATTGATTACGTTTGTTAATCAAAGAGATTTAGGATAAATTCTGAATGCCGACTCCGGATTTAGGGAATGAATTATAGATTTTCTCCGAAAATGAAAAGTCCTCTTCGCCTTGGCAAAGAGGATCTTTTCTAACACACCACATGAAAACGAAAGTCTTATTCGATAGAAATTCTTGTAAGAATATTTTCTGTTTCTGTTTTAACCGAGAGCAAATAAATTCCTTTGGCGTAGCGCGAAACATCGGTATTGATCATGTTATCTCCTGATCTGATTAACCTGTTCTCCGACATTACTATTTTCCCGGTGAGGTCAGAAATGGTCAACCGGCCCTGTTGCTGCTCGTCAGAATTTATTTCAATGTGTAATACCGATGAAGCCGGATTCGGATATACGCTTACATCAGCAGAATTGTGAATTGTATTTTCAGAGATTCCTGTGAATGTAGATGTTGTGAAATATTTTTTTGTCGAATAACTTCCTGTTGAACTTCCGCAAACTGTTTTCATCCGCCACGAATACTCTGTTCCCGGTTGTAAACCTGTAAGGGGTAACGACACCTGACCGGAGTAAGCAAGACGCTCATAAATATAGGTCGATGACGATTCAATTTTATACCTGATGATAATGGAATCGGCAGCAGGAAAAGAATTCCAGTGAAGTGTAACAGACGATTCCGTAATTTCATCTGCATAAACGCCGTCAGGAATGCTGAGCATACAGGAAGTTGTAGGTACCACCACCGATTCAGCAGCACTTGAATTGGTACAGCCATAACTGTTGGTGGCAATCAAACTGTAATCTCCGCTTGATGTAGCAACATAATCAGCCGTATTTGCCCCACTGATATTTATACTGTTCATCTCCCACTGATACGATGCAATATTCCCGCTGCCTGCAATTGCATTGGAGGATAGCGGAACAGAATTATTAACCGGTACATTTACAATGACTGATACCGATGGTGCATTGTAAACCGTTACAGGAATTGCGTTTGAAGTTTGCGTACTACCGCCTTGTGTTACATTACACGAATAATTCCCTGCAGATGCCGCATTGATCGAACGCGTAGTTTGTCCGTTGCTCCAAAGGTAGCTGCTGCCGGTAGTTGAAGTAAGCGTAACCAGACCGCCGGGACAAAATGATGTGGATCCCGATGCAGTTATTGAAGGTGCAGCGCCGCCGGCTCCGGGTACAGGTTTAGGCATGTATCCCCAGTCAAACCATTGATAGCCGAGCAGATTGATGAATTGCTTCCAGCTTGAATTGTCAGCATTGAAATCTGTTTCATAACGGTCGTATGCTTCATGCTGGCCATGACTTTGTAACCACGGTCCCATGAAAATAGGCTCAGAAGAAAAAATCGGAGCCACATTCACCATTTGATTATTCGAAGCCAGGTAACCCAAACGCGTTTTGCTGTAGCCCCACACTGATGTATTGTCCACCCTGTATGCATGAAGGAGTATGCGGTCAACATTCGACTGTATCTGTTTTCCCTGTCCCTGGTTAAACCATCCGAGATAGGTTTCACTGATCGCTCCCTGCGTGGCGGCAAGTGAATCAATGCTCTTCAGCATGCCCATGTAATATTGAAATGCACCGGCAGTATCGCAATTGCATCCTGCGTTTTGCAGATAATTTACACAGTAATATCCGCCGGGCTGGACAGATGAAGTGGTCCAGAATTCAAATTCAAGATTGAATACATTGAACTTTTCATTTGCATTCGTTCTCGAATTATTATACCCCTTTATCTTATTTGTAAAAAAGGTTTTTGTCTCGCCCACAGCGCCAACGTATGGTATTCCGTAATTCTGCCTTGCCTTCAGAATAAATGAAGACAACATATTTACGTCCGATGAACTTGAAAAATTCACTGATTGCAGATCATATAGCGCTATGTAATTATAAGAACTGTCTGACATATACTGCAAAAGAGAATCTTCTTTTTGCGTATTGCCGAGGATATCGTCAAATCCATTGATATACATTCCACGCAATGATTGCGATTGTCCTTTCAGAGACAAGATCATCAGGCAGGCAAATACAGCCGTGTAGAATTTGTTTTTCATAATGATGTTCATGTGGTGTAGGCGCAAAGTATTTTTTTGGAGAGCCCGGATATCGAAAGAACCCCGAACTTCTTGCACTGTAAGATTTTTCGGAAAAAGGATAAGGAGGAAAATCAGAATGTTTCCTAAATGCACTTTCAAAAATGAAAATCTTCAAATATGCCTTGTTTGCAGTACTGCGCCGATGACTTACATTCGCATGATTAAATAATTCAATGAAATAGCCTTATACAATTGTTTACCGTCAACAATGGATATGGCGTATTCCTTAGGACAATTGTGAAACAAAATATAAACAAATGAAAAATTTTACGATAGCTATTCATGGCGGAGCAGGGACAATTCTTAAGTCAGCGATGACAAAGGATAAAGAGGATGCCTATACTATTGCACTTCAGGAAGCGCTGGAAAATGGATACCAATTACTTGCCAAAGGAAATTCATCACTCGATGCTGTAATGGCTGCAGTTACTTACCTCGAGGATTGTCCTTTGTTTAATGCCGGTCGCGGATCGGTGTTTACGCACGATGGCAAACATGAGATGGATGCCTGCATCATGGACGGAAAATCACTGAAGGCAGGGGCTGTAGCGGGAGTGAAGAATATCAGAAACCCTGTTCAACTGGCGAGAGCTGTCATGGATAATTCTGAGCACGTAATGATGTGTGGCGCAGGAGCAGAAGTTTTTGCGAGAAAGTTAAACGTGCGATCAGAGCCTGATGAATATTTTTTTACACAGCAACGCTATGACCAGTTAAAGGAGATGCATGGTAGTGGAAAAACTGCACTCGACCATTCCGTTGAAAAAAAATTCGGAACCGTTGGCGCTGTCGCACTCGATCAAAATGGAAATCTCGCCGCTGCAACGTCAACAGGAGGGATGACAAACAAACAATTTGGCAGAGTAGGAGATACACCCGTCATCGGTGCGGGAAATTATGCGAACAATAAAACGTGTGCTGTATCATGTACCGGTCATGGTGAATTTTTTCTGCGTGCCGTCGTAGCATACGATGTTTCCTGTCTGATGGAATACAAAGGAATGAGTCTGCAGCAAGCCTCTGATTTTGTCGTAAAGGAAAAACTATTGGCACTCGGCGGTGAAGGAGGATTGATAGCAGTTGACACTGCAGGCAATGTTTCTTTATGTTTTAATTCAGAGGGTATGTACCGTGGAATGCGGAATTCAGGCGGTAATTCAATAGTTGCCATTTATACCTGAGCTTTTTTTGGAGGGATAGTACTGAAAATCTATATTTGATTTTCAACACTTTCCACCCATGACAGCGGTTTTTAAAAAACCATTTTTTTTCATATTCTCCGTTGCGTTTTTCTTTGTCATAAATGCAGGGATATCTTTCGCGGGAAACAGCAATAGTCATTTTCAATGCCCCCATTTTTTTGCCGTGGCCCCCGACAACCCCGACAATTTTGTGTTGCACTTTAGCAAAGGATTGATGCAGTTTTCCGACAGACAGATTTCTTTCGAGGTAATAAAAGCCGGATCTGAAAAACAAGAGCAGATGGATCCTGATGCAATGATGCATGCGCCGGAAGGAGTTTTTGAAAATATCAGTCTGGATTTTGTGAATGCCAATCCCTGTATACCGGTTGGAATTGAACCCCTTGCTTCGCGCAGCAATTATTTTATCGGCAACAACAGCGACAAATGGAAGAAGGATTTACAGAATTACAATGCTTTGCAATATGTTGGACTTTATCACCGGATAGATTTGAAATATTACGTTGTAAACGGTGATGTAAAATATGACTACACCATTTTTCCCGGTGGATCAGTTGCAGACATAGAGGTAAAGTATTCCGGAATTCAGTCTCTTGTTGTCGATAAGAACGGAACGCTTTGTATCAGCACGAAACTTACTGAGCTCAAAGATTACCTTCCCAAATCTTACCAGGTTATTGATGGAAAGGAAATCCCCGTTAAAGTAAGGTATCGGTTGAAAGGAAAATTTAGTGTTGGTTTTGTCGCAGAAGAATACAACAAAAATTATCCGCTCATCATTGATCCTGCACTGATCTATTCAACGTTTGTGGGTGGGAGCGGGGATGATTTTGAATATACAGGTGGGATTTCATTAGACGCTACAGGAAACATTTACGTAACCGGCCGAACAATGAGTGCAAATTTTCCTGTCACAGCAGGAGCATTGCAAAATATCTATAAAGGTAACATGGATGCATTTGTTTTTAAGCTAAATCCATCCGGAACTGCATTGATTTTTTCTACTTTCATTGGTGGGAGCGGGCTTGATGCTGGTTATACAACTAAAATAGATCCGGTCACAAATGATATTTATGTTGCCGGAACAACCGGGAGCGCAAACTTTCCTACCACTGCCGGAGCTTTTCAAACTACTTATTCTGGTGGTATTTATGACCCATTTCTATTTAAACTGAATGCAAGTGGGAATTCATTTATTTATTCAACCCTTATGGGGAATGCTCAGGATGATTACGGTGCAGGATTGGATATTGATGACCTTGGTAATGCTTATTTAGTTGGTCAGTCTAGCGGCGTGTACCCTACTACTGCGGGAGCATATCAGGCCACTTATGGAGGAGGTCCATGGGATGTATTTATAACCAAGTTTAATACTACAGGGACCGGAGTGATTTTTTCAACCATGCTTGGTGGTTCAGGTGAAGACCATAGTCACAGTATCAAAGTAGATTCAAACTACGATGTTTATATTGAAGGGATGGCTAAGGCAGGATTTCCGACTACTGCCGGATGTTATGATCCAACATTTAACGGCGGTCAATGGGATATGTATGTTACCAAAATGAACTCGACCGGAACCGCTTTAATATTCTCAACATATGTTGGAGGACCGGGAGCTGACTGGACATGGAACGGAATGGAAATAGACAATGGAGGAAATACTTATTGTACAGGGTATGTACAAAACGGATTTCCAACAACCCCCGGAGCATATCAGACATCGTATGGAGGTGGAAATTTTGATGTAATTGTTTTCAAATTAAATGCAGCCGGAAATTCATTAATCTATTCCACTTATCTCGGTGGGCCGGGTAACGATCAGGGCTGGGGGATATGTTTAAATCCTGCTAACGATGTATTTGTCACTGGGCTTTGCAGTTTCGGTTATCCGTACACTCCATGTGCATGGGATACAACTTTTAATGGTCTTCAGGATGCATTTATAAGTTACCTTGATGCGACAGGAAGTTCATTATTATATTCGTCATATATTGGCGGAGCAGACTATGATCAGGGTTATAATATAATTGACAATGGAAATTTTGTTTATGTAGCCGGTGCAACCTCATCTTTTGATTTTCCGCTTTCATTAGGGGCATATGATACTGTTTATAATGGCCTTAAGGATATCATGGTTTTTGAAATGGATATTTCAGGATTTAATCAGGCTAATGCAGGATTCATTACTGACGCTTCTGCATGCCTGAATACTTCTGTCAATTTTATCAATACCTCTTTAAATGCAATCTCTTATCAGTGGGATTTTGATGACGGAAGTACAAGTGTAACACAAAATCCTTCTCATACTTTTACTATCCCGGGGCTGCATAATGTTCAGTTGATCGTTTCAGGTGCATGTGCATCTAATGACACGATGATAGTATCCATAAATATTATTGATATACCGGTTGCTGATTTTATAATTAATGCGCAGTGTTCTCTTTTAGCAAGTTTTGATAATATAAGCACCGGTGCAAATGCCTACCTGTGGGATTTCGGCGATGGTTTTAACTCTGGTTCGGATTCACCGATTCACACCTACTATAATACAGGAAACTATACAGTAATGCTTATTGCAAATCCCGGCTCATGCCCTGATACTTCATTTCAGTTTGTAAATATAAATTCTCCTCCAGTAGCGACATTTACAAATCATGAAGAATGTAAACTTACCTATGATTTCATTTGTACTACTTCGGGAACAGTTTCATATTTATGGGATTTCGGTGATGGATCAACTTCTTCCTTAGTTTCTGTTTCTCATATTTATTCTTTGGCTGGAAATTACCCGGTTACTTTAATTGTAACAGATTCACTCGGATGTAGGGATACAGTAACACTGCAGGTACAGGTGAATCCACAACCGATTGCAGAATTTACGTTTACCCCTCCGCTTTGTGCTTATCAGGTTTCATTTCAAAATAATTCTCAGAATGCAACTTCCTATCTGTGGAATTTTGGCGACGGAGTTCTGGGAAGCGGCATAAATGTTTCACATCTTTTCTCGTCATCAGGGAATTTTCTCGTGACACTGATCAGTCAGCAGGGTTTTTGTGCAGATAGTATTTCTCAGACAATAACCATTTATGAATCTCCTGTAAGTGCGTTCGCCGGCCAGGCAATATGCGACATGGAATACAGTTTAGTCAACATCAGTAACGGAGGCGTATCTTATGCCTGGGATTTTGGTGACGGCTCAGGCTCGCCGGCAACCAATCCTACACATACTTATTCCATCCCGGGAAATTTTATCATAACCTTGATCACAACCAATCAATATGGATGTGAGGATACCACTCAGCAAATGATAACAATCAACAATAACCCCATTGCTGATTATACACTTTCATCATTCCCTTGTTCATTGCAGGTATCGTTTCAGAATTCATCAACATATGCAACATCTTACCTCTGGGATTTTGATGATGGAACGTTTTCCACGGACGCATTGCCTGTTCACACCTATCTGTATTCTGGTACCTATGATATTAAACTGGTTGCCAATCCGGGCGGTTGTCCTGATAGCATTACGCAGACCGTTACTGTGAATCGTCCGCCTGTTGCCGGATTTTCTTTTTTGGAGAACTGTAGTTTTGATATTCAGTTTCTGAATTCATCTGACAGCGCAACAATTTATAACTGGAATTTTGGTGACGGAGTTTCTGCTGTACCATCGCCTTTACATTCATTCTCAACCATCGGTGGCCATGACGTAACGCTGGTTGCATTAAATAATGCAGGTTGTGCCGATTCATTGACCAGACAAATTGATGTTGTTGTTTATTCTGAAGCCACTTTCATTTCAACTTATGATACATGTCTGATGCAGGCGCAATTTATCAGTACATCAGTAAATGCCGGGTCTTATAACTGGAGTTTCGGTGATGGAAAATCTTCAGCGGAAAATAATCCGCTTCATGAATATCGTTTTCCCGGAAATTTCGATTTGGTTTTCATCACCAATAGAGGAACATTATGTGCGGATACAATTACGCAGGCTTTCGATGCTACGCCAGTCCCTGAACATGGATTTTATGTTCCCAATTGTTTTACACCCAATGGCGACGGATTGAATGAGCAGTTCCGCATTCTTGATTTTGGAAATTGTAACATTTACCACCTCATGATTTTCAACAGGTGGGGGCAAATGATTTTTGAAACGGATGACCTTTCGCAGTCCTGGGATGGCAGTTACAAAGGAGTTCCCGTTCCTGAAGATGTTTATGCGTACGTGCTTTCAGGTAAGGATAAATTTAAACAGGGTAGTGTTTTGGTTTTAAAATGATAATATTTTTTATTTAACCTGTCGTAATAGGTAGAGATAAGTATCACTTAAAAGTAACTTTTAATTGTTATGCTTTGGTAATTTCTTTTATGTATAATTCGCATTAAACTCTAAAAATAACCTGAGAAATGGTCTGATCCCTTTTATATTTTTAGACTTAATAATGAATCTAAAATCTGCCCTTCGCATTCATTACGACCTGTTTCATTTTAGAATTTTGTATTAATTTATCAAATTTGGTCTTTCTCCTGCAGACAATTGATTGATATTCTGGTACATCAAAGGAAATAGAAAACGGATTTACTGACTCAATATAAAATCCGATATCGTAAATCAATTTAGAAAGATAATTGATGTGCAAAGGCTGGTCAATGATCTGCAACAATTCAGGCTTGGTTTTATGATACCATGCAAGTAAATTCGGTTCAGGGTTGTTGATGAAAATAGTTGATCCGTCGTGGGTTATCTTTTGAATTGTTTTGAAAATATTTTCATGCTCTTCAACAGGAATATGTTCAAGAACATCGGGTATTACAATTATATCAAATGTTTCTGATGGATTAAAATCAGTCATATCGGAAACATAGAATTCCATATTTTTAACAGCAGCATATTTCCTTTTATTCATCTCAATTGTTTCATTGCTGATATCAGCTCCCACAATCTTACCTGAGGAAACGTATCCAGCAATCATGCTTGTTAATGAAGCTGATCCGCAGCCTATTTCAAGAACTTTGGAATTCTTTTTCAATCCCGCCCGCTTCAGATTTTTAAATGTGTAATAATGACGAGCGTTTGGTTTGTTGCTGGTTTTTTTTTCAATTCCTGCCCACACTTTATTGTAATATTCGGCTACGTCTTTATGCGTTGGTTTCATCCCGCGAAAGTATCATTCTTCCCCAATTCAAAAAAACGGAATTCGCAGTCCGAATTTTATACTTTTGGCACCTTTCCAATCAGAATATGCATTCTAAGTTTCTTTCTTATTTCCGTGATCCACAGGACAGCGGACAGCTCGTTTATTTTGCATTTGAATCAGCAGGAGATAATTGCATGGGTGGGGTGTTTATTAATGAAGCCTCAGGAACATGCTACCCTTTAATATACGGCGTTCCGGTTTTTTTGCCAGACGCATTCCCTCCCGATTGGCTAAAAGCACACCGGTTAAAAATAGATGACTTCAGTAAGAAATATCCGGCAGCAAAATTACTTTCTTCCGGTGCTGATCTGAAATGGAGCTTCAGCTCTGAATGGGAAGCGCATCAGGATAAAGAAATGGATACCACCTGGGGATTTACCGTGGAAGCACGTTATCAGCAGTTTTTGCTCGAAGTGGAAACCAATGAATCTGAAATCAAAAACAAAACAATCCTTGACGCCGGTTGTGGCAATGGAATGCTTACTGAATATTTTGCTTCCAAAGGGATGCAAAGTTTCGGAATTGATTTTTCCAGCAGCGTTTTCTCAGCAGAGAAAAAAAGAAAAAGCGATGACGTTTGTTACATCCGGGGCGATTTGCAGCGGCCTCCGTTTGCAAATGATACTTTTGATTTTGTAGTTTCCAATGGCGTCATTCACCATACACGAAACACAGAACATACCTTTCATCAGTTGGCGGCAACTGTTAAAAAGGAAGGTAAATTTTTTGTTTGGTTGTATGAACGAAAGGGATCATTTCTCTGGGGCATGAAAAGAAGAATCTTCGACTGGCTGCGCATCATCATATCAAGGATGCCGCTTTCGGTTCAGAAATTTTTTGTTTCCGTTTTTACACGGGTTATTTTCTTCCTTTACCGACTGTCAGGAAAAAAACTTGATTACCTCACCCTGCATGTTGACATGTTTGATTCACTCACCCCGCGTTGGCGGCATTATCACACTCCGGAAGAAGTAAGCAAGTGGTATTTCGTAAGCGGATTCGGTGCCGTACGAATCACACACTGGGATAACAGGTATGGATTCGGAGTCTATGCCATTAAAACTCCTGTTTCTAAACCACCGGGGGAGCGGTGGGTAATGAATTAAACAGCCGTTAAACACGGAGGCACAGAGAAGCACGGAGAACAGCCCTTGTATTCATCAATGCTTCAGAAGTAAAAATATTTTTGATTGTCCTGAAGGAAAAAATTCACCCTGGAATCAAAATGGTGTTAAAATATTTTCTCTGTAATAATCAGGTTTTATTTATTAAACATAATTTATGAGTACAGGAAATCAACAGGCAATGTGTTTTTTTGTGACTTAAATTTATATTTATGATTTACCACAAAGAAATTACAGAAATTATCATCGGTGCATCGATTGAAGTTCATCGCATACTCGGACCCGGATTGCTGGAATCAGTATATGAAGAATGTTTATGTTATGAATTGAAAAATTCCGGAATGGATTTGCAAAGGCAGTTACTTTTACCCATTACTTATAAAGAGGCAAGATTAAACGCCGGGCATAGAATTGACCTGCTGGTGGAAAAGAAAGTAATTGTTGAATTAAAATCTGTCGAATCCGTGAATGATGTTTACTACGCTCAATTAATGACCTATCTTAAAATATCCGGATGCAGGGTCGGCTTGTTGATTAATTTTAATGTTACAAAACTCAAAGACGGGCTCCAAAGAATTGTAATGTAAAATAGTTACATCTTTAAGAATATTTTAGACCTCCTTGTAAAAGGGTTGTTAGAAAAAGAATATCAAAGAAAATACTATTTCAAAACGGCAGGAAGTGGGGTGGGCATTGAATAGGCAGCTAATTCTCCTCTGTCACAGGGTTTCGATACTACTGGGAAAAGTGGAAATTTAAAAGGGAGAAATGGAATTGCTTAATGGCTGTTCTCCGTGCCTCCGTTTCTCCGTGTTTAAGGGCTGTTTGTTAATATTTCCTGACTTGTCCCGCTGTAAATTAGTGCGGTGGTAAAACGTTGTTTTATAGTGTATTAGTTTAAAAATGCACTATTTTTACCGCACTAATGTTTTTTTTGTATGAAAACGAGAGTTGTCAAGACTTCATACTCAACTATAATACAACGCTATCATGAGCTTTATCGAATAGAGCAGGCATTCCTAATATCAAAAAACGACTTGCAAACAAGACCTATCTTTCACTTTAAAGAGCAACCCATAAAACTGCACATACTAATTTGCTTTATGGCGCTGGTTATATCAAAACACATCGAACTAAAAACAGGGATATCAATCAGAAAATTTATAGACGAGTCCAAAAAAATTGTGGACGGGGAAATATTGAATCATATCACCAATAAGGTAGTAACCATTAATGCAAAACAAACACTCAAAATGAAAGAACTAATCGTAAAGTTAAACGCACCGCACTAAAAGGGACAAGTCAGGCGGCAGGAAGTGGGGTGGGCATTGAATAGGCAGCTAATTCTCCTCTGTCACAGGGTTTCGATACTACTGGGAAAAGTGGAAATTTAAAAGGGAGAAATGGAATTGCTTAATGGCTGTTCTCCGTGCCTCCATTTCTCCGTGTTTAAGGGCTGTTTGTTAATATTTCTTTACATCCCTCTGTGCCTCTGTGGTGGATCTATTTGCAGTTAAATTATTCACCAGCGTTCCAAATAAATTCAGGAAACTCTTCTCCCTCCGCTCAACCGTATAATTGTTTTTAATCCGATCCCTCGCTGCCGCAGCAAAAACTGTGCGGTCAACAGATAAAGCATATTCAAGAATTTCTTTCAGTTGATGAACATCCTTCCTTTTCAAAATAAATTTTTCGTCACCGATGATCTCAGGTATAGCACCCACATTGCTGCCTATTGGAATACAGCCACACAACATCGCCTCGCATAACGCATTCGGAAACCCTTCTGTAATCGAAAGCTGCAGATAGTATTCCTGCCCGCCAAGAAATTCATGCAGTTTATCATTCGCAATCTCACCCATAAAATGAACGTTTGCCGGAAACGGACCTTTCAGCAATTCTGTTTTCCCGCCCACAACAGTAAAAATATGCTCAGGGAATGAAGGCGCAATCGAAACGATAAGGTCAATTCCTTTTAGTCTGTATAAATGATCCTGCTCTATGCCATGTGCAACAGTTATAAATGTGTTTAGAATTTTTTTGTGTGATGGTTGCCATTTATCCGCATCATACCCGTTTCTGATAACGGTTGCCGGCGTTGTACAACCGGGGACAAAATATTTATAACCCTGTTTGGGATAGTCATCGTCCTGGTAGGTATAGTCAGTGAGAATAAGTGAATCATGAACAGGGCAAAGATGAGTCGCATTTTTCAGACACCATTTCGTGATCGCACCAAAAAATGGCTTCGTATAACTTCCGGTTTTTACAGACGGGAATTTTATACATTCAAGTCCGCCCATAATACAAATGAGTGGCTTGCCTGTTAGCTTGCTGAAGAGTACGGGCAGAATAGTCTGATAACCCACAAACCTGCTGACTAAAATCTCTGTGCAACGAATGTTTTTCAGCAGAAAAAAAAACTGAAGTAATAGCAGGAAGGGTATGGTCATTTTTTGCAATGACTTCAGGTCAAATATTTTCACATCGTATTCCCGGGAAAACATTTCTGCTTCCTTCTTTATCAGAGAAGAATAAACCGGAGGAAAAAGCAGGAGTCGTGGTTTCATGACCTCGTACATCTGGCCTCTACACCGTTTCCACCCTGATTGATCCAGATGTTTATTCCGCCTAATTTTTCAAGCGTACGTTTTATCTGTGTAGGAGTGCGAAGGTGTTTGTAGTAATCCGTGAGGCCGTCATATGTATCCATTTTACACCACTCTTTATGAACTTCTTTACTGAGGTGCGGATATTCACGTACGTATTCAAACAGAGGCGTGAAGCGGATGAGTATCCAGTACAACACTTTATTATTTTTGAATGCCCAATGCAGCGGGAAAAAAATATTGACAAAGCGATGAATGATGCGCTGACTTTTTTCAGGCTTCATTTTTCTGAAAAGTTCACGGTAAACAAACCGCAGATTACCATAATATGCCAGTCGCCAGCGATAATGATCAATGACAAGTATGCCACCGGGTTTTACTTTTTGCCACAAGGCAGCAATGGTTTTTTCAGATGACGGCGTATGCTGTACAACACCCAAACAAAACACGATATCAAATGCCTGATCCGGGAATGGGATTTCATAAGCCCCCGCCTGCGCGATTTTGTAGTTGGACTTGTCGCCGATATTTTGTTTGTTGGCTTCCACGGCATGACTGAGGTCAATGGAATGAACAAGTGCGCCGCTTTTTACAAGCAGCTCAGTAAATCGTCCGGCGCCACACCCCACTTCAAGGATAGTTTTTCCGTTCAATTCAGCAATGGGAAATCCAAGACAACGTTCAAGCCGTTCCAGCGTAATATTCATTTCACTGTGGCTGTCCAGTTGTGTTTTTGAGAAGGTGTTCCATTGAAGTCCGAAAGCAGAAGCATAATTCTCAACAGGAACAAACCGCGGGATCCCTTTGACCACCGGAAAAGATTCTCCTGCACCGGAAACCAGTTGTCCGTTTTGCTGCGTCAGCTTTTCTTTTGTGGCAGGTGAAACAAAGTCAATCATGTCGCGCGAAAGTAATACCTATTATTTCATCAAAAAAGTAGTTGTTCGATTGGTTAGATTTGCACCCAAAGATCGAAATGTCATGCCGAACTCGTTTCGGCATCCCTCTATTTGAATTATGCCTGCCGTTTATTACTCTTTTCATGTTTACATTCTTTCAAATAAAAACAGAACAACATTCTATATTGGGGTAACGAATGATATTAAAAGAAGAACATTGGAGCACAAGTCAGGGTTTGGGAGTAAGTTCACTCATAAGTATAATCTGACGGATTTGCTTTATATAGAAAAGTATGAAGACATTCGCGAAGCCATTCAAAGGGAAAAGCAATTGAAAAACTGGCATCGTGAATGGAAATTGAATTTGATAGAAAGTTATAATCCTGAAATGGTGGATATTGCATTGGATTGGTTTCTTGAGTCTGATATTAATGAATATAAACAAATGAGAAAGAATGAAGAACGTTAAGGGAAAAGTGTGTTTAGAAAATATTGGGATTACAGCAAATAATAGAAAGATGCCGAAACAATCCCGATCTTTATCGGGACGGCATGACAACTACTAAATATGTGCGGAATTACCGGATTTATAGACTTTAATAAAAATACTCCTACGGAAACGCTTGTAGCCATGCGTGATTCGCTTATTCACCGTGGACCGGATGATAAGGGTGAAGCATTTGTCGAAACCCAACAGGCCGCTGTAGGTTTTGGATTCCGGCGGCTCAGTATCATAGACCTTTCTCCACTCGGACACCAGCCGATGACCAATGAAGATACCGGCGACGTCATCATGCTGAACGGAGAAATCTACAATTACAAAGAACTCCGCAAAGACCTCGAAGGCCTCGGCTACAGATTCAAATCGAACAGCGATACTGAAGTGGTGCTTAAGTCGTACCAGCATTATGGTATGAAATGCGTGCATGGTTTCATTGGCATGTTTGCCATTGCGATCCATGACAAAAAAAATAACCGCATCGTTTTCTTCCGCGACAGGGCGGGGGTGAAGCCGTTTTACTGGTACTGGCAGGACAACCTTTTTCTTTTCGGCTCTGAGCTAAAAACGTTTCATCGGCACAAAGGCTTCAAAAAAGAAATTGACGTGGATGCATTGTCACTTTATTTTCAGCACGGATATATTTCTGCACCGTATTGCATTTTTAAAAATGCACACAAACTCATGCCCGGGCATTCATTGTCTGTTGATTTGCTCACGAAAAAAATAAGCATAGGGAAATACTGGGATGTGACTGATGAATACAACCGTCCGAAACTAGACATCAGTTATGATGAGGCTGTAAATACGACTGAGCGTTTACTTACTTCTGCTTTCCAATACAGAATGGTTGCTGATGTTCCGGTAGGTGTGTTTTTAAGTGGCGGTTACGACAGCTCCTGTGTAACTGCATTGTTGCAGAAAAATTCCGCGAAGAAAATTAAAACGTACACAATTGGATTCCATGAAAAGGAATACAATGAAGCCGGTCATGCAAAAAAAGTGGCTGAACATCTTGGTACCGATCACCATGAATATTTCTGTACCATAAAAGATGCCGTAGAACTGGTGCCGCAACTTCCTGATATTTATGACGAGCCCTTTGGAGATACTTCCGGAATTCCCACCACACTGGTAAGCAGGATTGCAAGAGAGCACGTAACCGTTGCATTGAGTGCTGACGGTGGCGATGAAATATTTGCAGGTTATCCCCGCCACAAGCGTTTCATGAATTATTGGAAAAAGTTTTCAATGGTTCCGGCAGGCGTTGATAAAATGATGGCGGCGACGTTAAAAATCGTTCATAATAAAAATAAGCCCGCATCTTCTGCCGACAGACTGGAAAAACTCATTCTCGTATTGAGCAAGAAAGATCCTGTGAAAGCTTTTGAAGTCATTCATTCCTGTTATACAGCAAGTGAAGCACAAAAGCTCATCAATACAAAAGCAAACCATATTCATACTGTTTTTGATGATGATGAATTGTATGATGACTCCAATGATACCCTGGCCCGCATCATTGCTGTTGAATACAAAACCTATATGGTTGACGACATTCTCCAGAAAGTGGACCGCGCAACAATGAGTGCTTCGCTCGAAGGGCGCGAACCATTCCTTGATCAGCGGGTGATAGAATTTGTTTCCAGATTACCATCAGCTTTCAAATACCGGAATGGCGTCGGGAAAATAATGCTGAGAGACATCGTGCATAAATACCTGCCGAAAGAAATCATGGACAGGCCCAAGATGGGTTTCGGAGTGCCTGTTGAGAAGTGGCTGAAGAATGAACTGAAAGATTTTTTTGAAGATACGTTTATTCAAAATTCATCTTCCGGCGTTTTTGATATTCTGAATAAATCTGAAGTTGAAAAATTGAAAAAAGAATACCTCTCCGGCCACCTTGAATTTTTCGAGAGATTGTGGTTCGTGTTCTTCTTTATGATGTGGTATAAAAGGTGGATGACGTGATTTTTATTTTTGGGTCAGCTATTTCCTGTCATCCGGTTTCGCACAATTATGTTCTGCAAAATGTGAATGAAACAACTGAAAGCCCATACTTGTAACAATGAATAAACCACATCTTTACCCCGTTACTCTTCCGACTTTTAACTTCTAACTTCCTGAATGGGCGTAATTAAACGACAAGGCATCACCAATACCATCACTACCTACATCGGTATTGTGATTGGCTTTGTATCGCTTGTTATTATCAGTCCGCACTTTCTTACAAAGGAGGAGTTGGGATTAACAAGGATACTTTATTCATTCTCCCTTCTGGCGGCCATGTTTGTTCCGATGGGAATTGGCAATGCCACCACAAAATACTTTCCTGTTTTTAAAAATGAGAAAACAAGGCACCATGGTTTTTTTGGTTTTATGTTATTGTTTCCTGTCATCGGTTTTGTACTCGGCGCAGGACTCATCTGGTTCATGAAAGATTTTATCATGAATCAATACAGAAGAGAAAGTCCTTTGTTCCTGGAGTTTTTCGATTATGTTTTTCCGCTGATCTTTTTCCTCAGCTTTATTGCAATCCTTGGCGTTTACTGCTCTTCGCATTTCAAAAGCACCATACCGGCATTTCTGAATGATGTGGTCGTACGGCTGCTTACCATTGCACTTATTACAATCTATTACCTCAAATGGCTGACGCTTCATCAGTTCATTGCATGGTATGTAGGGATCTATGCCATTCAACTTTGCGGACTCATCATTTACATTTTCATTTTTGATAAGCCCGGATTTAAGATTGACTGGAATTATTTCAGGGAAAAAAAATTCTTCGACCTCATCAGTTACGGTTTACTTTTATGGTTTGCCGGCGTGGCAAGCATCGGCCTGAAGTATTTTGACAGCATCATGATCGGAAAGTTTATGCCATTGGGTTTTGTCGGCATCTATACCATAGCAGCTTTTATCCCCACCGTTATTGAGGCTCCGCTCACAGCAATTGATAAAATAGCGGCGTCAAAAATTGCTTACGCCTGGGCTGAAAACAAGCGCGATGAAATTAATAGTATCTACCACAAGTCATCGTTATACATGTTGCTGTTGGGTGGATTTCTGTTTCTGAATATCAATATCAACATTGCAAGTCTGCTCACTTTTTTGCCCAATGATTACAGTCAGGGGAGGTGGGTAGTCCTTATCATCAGCATCGGTACACTTTTTAATATGGCTACCGGACTCAACGCATCAATTCTGTTTAATTCGGACAAATACAGGTATGGAGCAGTATTTCTCATCGCTCTGGCAATAATTGTTTTCGCCCTTCAGATGGTTATGATTCCTAAATTCGGGATCGAAGGGGCTGCCCTGGCAACCTCAGCATCAGCATTAATTTATAATTCGATGCTGACATTTACAGTATGGAAGTTCTTTCGATTGCAGCCTTTCGATAGAAAAAATGTCTCCATCGCTGCACTGATTTGCATTTGTTTCCTGGTCAATTTTATGCTCCCACAGCTTGAAAACAGGTATTTTGACATCATTTTACACACTTTGGTTATTTCTTTGATTTACATAGTTGCTGTTTACAAACTGAATATCATACCTGAGTTTCATAAGTATTTGAAATGGATAAAGTGAGATTGTAACCATTTGTGATTTGAAACATAAAACGGCGGGTATTTCTCATTTCCATTCTCTATTGTATATTCGCGCCTCAAAATTTTATTGGTTTGGCGATATTGCCTGACCTCAAACAATAATATAATTTAGAAATAATCAGTATGGCATTAATCGGACATATCCGTAAACGAGTAGGGCTTCTCATCTTTTTTGTGGGAGCAAGTATGATTCTGTTTATTCTTGGTGATTTGGTTACCAGCAATAAAGGGATCATGGGTGGGAATAGCGATGTAATTGGAGTTATCAAAGGAGAAAAAGTCCATTATCCGGAATTCGAAAAGAAAGTGGAAACACTTATTGAGAATTATAAAGCCAATTCCCAGACAGATAATGTTGATCAGACAACTATCGATCAGCTTCGCGAACAGGCATGGAACATGGAGTTGAACAACCTCATCCTCGGCGATGAATATAAAAAGCTGGGCGTTTCCTGCGGCGCTGAAGAACTTTATGATATGTGCACAGGTAGGAATGTACATGAGCAAATCAAGGCAGCATTTTCAAACAAGGAAACCAATCAGTTTAATCCTCAGGACGTAGTTAAATTTTTAAAAGACCTTCCTAACCGCGAGGAGGCCGTGCAAAAGCAATGGAAAAATTTTGAAGATGCAATCCGCGACGAAAGAATTGCACAGAAGTATAAAGACATCATCAAAGGTGGATTGTTTGCTACCACTGCTGAGGCAAAAGCGAGTTATGAAGAGGCCGGACGTTCAGCGAACGTACGATACATACGCATGGACTTCGGAACAATTCCTGATTCATCCGTCAAGCTTGAAGACAGCGACCTGAAAAGTTATTACAATGAACACCGGAATGACTACAAGCAGGCTGAAACCATTCGCAAAGTGGAGTATGTTTCATTTGATGTGAAGCCATCTGCAGAGGATAATAAACAGGGAGAAGAATGGATGAACGGTAAAAAAGATGAGTTTGCTGCTTCAACAAATGACTCTCTTTTTGTAAACCAGAACAGTGATCTGCCTTTCGACAGTACTTATAAAGCAAAAGGTATGATGGCTCCGGCCCTTGATACACTTTTCAATGCTTCCGTTGGAACAATGGTAGGTCCGTATTTTGAAAACGGAACTTTTAAACTTGCAAAACTGACAGCGACGAAAATGGTGTCTGACTCAGTGAAAGCACGCCACATCCTTATAAAAATTCAGAACGGAGATACTGCTGCTGCACAAAGTAAAGCGGATAGCCTGAAGGCATTGATAAAGAAAGGACAGAAATTCGGAGAGCTGGCGAAGAAATATTCTGAAGACCCGGGTTCAGCCATCAAAGACGGTGACCTGGGTTGGTTTACTTCCGGAAGAATGGTAAAGTCATTTAATGATGCTTGCTTCAACGGTAAGAAAGGGGATATGCCAATTGTTACTTCTGAGTTCGGTATCCACCTGATTGAAATAACGGACAAAGGTGTTCCTTCTAAACAAGTTCAGTTTGCAGTTGTTGAACACAAAATTGAACCCTCACAAAAAACGTACGATAAAGTTTATCAGGACGCACAAAAATTTGCCGGTGACAATTCAACATCAGAGGCCTTTGATAGTGCAATCGTTAAGCAAGGATTGAATAAACGTATTGCTGATAATTTAAAGGAAGCCGACAAGAATATTGCAGGACTTGAGTCGCCACGCGAAATGGTTCGGTGGGCTTATAAAGTTGACAAAGGTGAAGTGAGCAAAGTATTTACTTTCGGAGAAAAATATGTGGTGGGCAAATTATCTGATATCAAAGAAAAAGGAACGTTGCCAATGGATGCAGTAAAAGATCAGGTAACTGCCGGTGCGCTGAAACTGAAAAAAGCAGAGAAGTTAATCGCACAGTTTAATGAAAAGACTTCCGGAGCAACAACAATTGATGACATCGGTCAAAAACTGAATCTGCCCGTAACGCCTGCTGAGAATGTTACATTTTCAAATCCTTATTTACCGGGAATTGGTAATGAGCCAAAACTCGTAGGGGTTATTTTTGCAATGAAAGCCGGCCAGACTTCAAAAGCTGTACGTGGAGAGAATGCAGTGTTTGCCGTTTCAGTAGATAAAATCAATGAGCCTGCAGAATCAAAAGATTTTTCCGGAACACAGAAACAACTTGCTGATCAACGCAAACAACGCAGCGATTATGAAGTATTCAACGCACTCAAAGAAAAAGCCAACGTAGTTGATAACCGTGGGAAATTTAATTAATTAAAAATCACTACTGTCCGACTAAAAATAATTTTGCTTTGAAAGATTCATCCCAACCCCCTCCTTGATATTTACTCTCCAAAAGTCCTGTCATTCAGAGCGCAGCGAGGAATCTCATTAAATTTAGTCGGACAGTAATGATTAAAAATATTTTTAGTTGAAAATCCGCCTCGTAAATCCGGGGTGGTTTTTTTTTGCTTAAGCCGGAGTAGCTGTCACCCATCAATGTTAAATATTCGCCAAATCCTCCTTCATTTAATGCAGGGATTTGGAGTAAATTTACAATCTGGTAAAATTTTTCATTTCATTTCATTTAATTTATGATGAATAAAGAATCTAAAATATTTGTTGCAGGACACAGAGGAATGGTTGGATCTGCACTGATGAGAAATCTCAGGGCGAGAGGATTCAACAATATTGTTACAAGAACAAGCAAAGAGCTGGATTTAAGAATCAGGGCTGACGTGAAAAGTTTTTTTGACAAAGAGCGCCCGGAATTCGTTTTTCTTGCTGCTGCAAAAGTAGGAGGGATAATGGCCAACAATATATACCGGGCCGATTTTTTGGCAGACAACCTTGCCATTGAATTAAATGTAATCTCCGAAAGCCATAATCATAATGTAAAGAAACTGCTGTTCCTCGGATCTTCCTGCATATATCCGAAAATAGCTCCCCAGCCATTGAAGGAAGAATACCTGCTTTGCAATTATCTTGAAGAGACAAATGAACCGTATGCCATTGCAAAAATTGCAGGACTCAAACTATGTGAGAGCTATCATGTCCAGTATGGAAGCAACTTTATTTCAATAATGCCTGCTAATCTTTATGGTCCGAACGACAGCTACGATTTGCAGAACTCGCACGTTTTACCGGCGCTCATCCGAAAATTTCATGAGGCTAAAATTAACGGACTACCGGTTGTTGAAGTGTGGGGTTCCGGCAGTCCAAAACGGGAGTTTCTTCATGTGGATGACCTCGCTGAAGCATGCTTTTTTCTGATGATGAACTACAACGATCGTCTGTTTATCAATGCAGGCTATGGAGAAGATCTTACCATTAAAGAACTTGCAGAGATGATCAGTACCATTACCGGCTATACCGGTTCATTGGTTTTCAATCCGGAAAAACCAGATGGCACACCACGAAAACTGCTTGATTCATCCCGTATCAATAAACTCGGATGGAAGCCTAAAATATCTTTGCACGAAGGAATAACTGCAACCTATCAGGATTACCTGAAACATCTTGTAATTGTTTAACCTTTATAGTAATAATTCGTAGGAAACCGTGATTAATCACTAACCTCAATTTCCAACATGCTGAAATTTACCCGGATTTTTTTGGGATCAGTTCTCATTGTTTTTTACAGCAATAATTCAACAATGGCCCAGTGCCCTGTTGCGGATTTTGACATCACCCAGCCCGTGTGCCCGCAACAGTTGCTGAACATTACCAATAACTCTACGGGTGCCGGACTGACCTATAACTGGGATTTCTGCGCCGGAGATTTTTATACAGGACAGTTTACAAGATTTGATACGCTTACCCCTGTTACCACTGCATCCTATGCCGTACCGGTGATTGATGGTGCGAACCATTATGTATTTATGTGCGGTCGTGACAATAACAATCTTATCCGGTTTGATTTCGGTTCCTCATTTTCGAATACTCCCGACATTGTTGACCTTGGGAATCCTTTAAGCGTTTTTTCCAGTCCGAATGGTCTGGCATTTCATAAGGAAGCAGGAATCTGGTACGCCATTGAAATCAGTATCTTCAATAGCTCTGCTACATTGTTCACCTTTGGCAGCGGACTGGATACTCCTCCAACTGCTGCAGGGGCGATCACCATTCCCGGACTTAA
Source organism: Bacteroidia bacterium (assembly GCA_038206355.1). Classification (GTDB taxonomy): domain Bacteria; phylum Bacteroidota; class Bacteroidia; order AKYH767-A; family 2013-40CM-41-45; genus JAPLDB01. Next base: position 73,760 of record JBBRAY010000002.1, on the reverse strand, counting down.
CTGGCCACGGGCCATTGCACTTACTGTTGAAGGTGGAAACGTGATTACTGCGATGATGAATAACCTGAATGACCAGTTGATCGTCGCAGATTTCGGACCTTCAATTACCAATGCATCCCCAACGGTAAATTCATATACCGTAACCGGAGCAAGCGGTGGAAGGGGAGTTGCCATTGCGCATTCGTGTAACCTTACATGTGTTTTTGTCTCTTCTGCAAATACCGGTTCTTTGATAAGGGTTGATTTCGGAAACTCACTTCAGAATGCACCAACAGGCGTGAGTGCTTTGAATTATTCTTTTAGTTCTCCCGCAGGCGTGTCAGTCATCAATGATGATGGAAAATGGCTGGCTGTAGTACCTAGCAATATTTCAGGAAATGTAACAGTGGTCAGCCTGGACACCGGTTTAACAAACGTCGATCCCACTCTTGTCAATACTTATGTACTCCCCGGCTCTGTTAATTTAGTCGGCCTGAATACGATAAAGGAAAATTCAGACTGGTATGTTTCTATTGTTGATGAAGGGACAACAAAGTATTTTAGTCTTATTCCGCTTGGCCCGTGCAGCGCAAATCCGCCTTCTTCAACTGACGCGACGCCTGCAAACATTCAGTACAACCTTGATGGTACCTATCACATCGCACTGGAGGTGGAAGATGTAAATGGAAACCTTGTTTTATTTTCAGATTCTGTAAATATTGCTCCTGCCCCTGTAGTCAATTTCAGTTTTGCAAATTTATGCGAAGGTGATGTGGTTCAGTTTACCGATTCATCCACACTTTCTGCGGGCACAATCACTAACCGCCTCTGGGATTTTGGCGACGGAAACACTTCAAGTTCTGTCAACCCTACGCACCAATATGCACAAGCAAATACTTTTAATGTATCACTTACATTGACTGCCAGCAGCGGTTGCTCAACTTCTATAACACAAACAATAAACATTACACCAAAACCTTTTGCAGATTTTATCCTGCCAAATGGTTGCTCTGATGCAGTCCTTTCTTTTTCTGATCAGTCTACAATTGCCTCCGGAAATATTTCAGACTGGCTTTGGAATTTTGGAAATGGCGACAGCACTACTGACCAGAATCCTGATTACACCTTTCCTGACGGAGGAAATTTTAATGTGACCTTATTGGTTACTTCTGATGCAGGATGTGCAGATGATACTACCTTTTCAATTGACATTAGTCCAAGTCCGGACGCTGCTTTTGCGACCACAAATACCTGTGTCGGGCAAACAATAAGCTTTATTGATCAAACCGTATCACAGATAAATATTTCTTCTTACAGCTGGGGTTTCGGTGACGGCGGAACTTCCCCGCTCTCAAATCCAACCTATGCTTATGCCTCAGGATCTCCGGCGACATATACTGTTACTTTCATTGTGCAGTCAACGAATTTGTGTTCAGATACCGTTGTTCTTGATGTTCACGTGAGCAACCCACCGACAGCAGGATTTTCATTCAGCCCTGCAAATGCCTGTGAAGGAAACGGTGTTACTTTTAATGACCTGAGTACAGGAAACGGCGATACCATCTCCGCATGGTCATGGGACTTTGACGACGGTAGCCTGGATTCAGTTTTCAACCCGGTACATACATTTGCAGTTGCTGATACATACCACGTTTCTCTCATTGCATATTCCCCTTCCAATTGCCCGAGTTTACCGTATTCTCAGGATATTATTGTATTGCAAAGTCCGATTGTTTCCTTCGGATACAATGAAGTTTGCCTCGGTAATTCAATTCCTTTTACTGATTTATCCGTTGCGCCAAACGGAAGTTCAATCACCGACCGGCTTTGGAGGTTTGATGACACTGACAGTTCACAACTGACCAATCCTACATTTCTTTTCAGTGCAGCCGGTACCCATACTGTTATCCTTACCGTGACCACTAACGTTGGATGTACCGGTGCTGATACAGTTAATGTTAACGTTCATGCACCACCGCATGCAGCTTATACGTATCAAAATGCATGTACCGACTATCCTACTTTATTCAATAGCTTAAGTACAGCTGATTCTGCTTCTTATATTACAACTTATGAATGGGATTTTGGTGATCCCGGAAGTCCCGACAACACCTCCGCCTTTCAAAATCCGATACACTTGTATGATTCCGCATCTGTGGGTTCGCACAATGTTTATTTGATCGTCACCAACAATTTTGGTTGCCGCGATTCAGTTATTCAAACTCTGGACGTCAACTTTTCTGTCATACCTAATTTCACCTATAGTCCTACATGCCTTGGTGACGTTATGTCTTTCACCAACTTCAGCAGAAATGCAAACCTCGACAGCACATGGACATGGAATTTTGGAGACCAGCAAACGATAAGCATTGCTAACCCTGCGCACTATTATGTGTATGCTGGTACTTATACTGTAACACTTACTGCATTGTCGGTGGATGGATGTGTATCAACAGCATCACGCGATGTGGTGGTGAGTGGAATTCCTGTTGCGAACTTTAATCCTTCTCCTGCCTGTATTCATTCAGCATATCAGTTTAGTGATAACAGCTCAGTGAGCAATGGAAGCATTACACACTGGAAATGGACTCTTGATACACTGGGAACAGATACACTTCAGAATCCTGTGTATACTTTTGATACAACGGGAACATATGCAATCAGCCTGGTTGTGTATTCCGACATAGGCTGCGTTGATTCCGTAAAGAAGAATATTACCGTTCATGCTTTGCCGGTTCCGAATTTCATTTACACGCCGCAATACGGAAATCCGCCACTTGATGTATCGTTCACCAACCTTACCAACATCCTCTCACAGTGTACCTATACCTGGAATTTCGGCGACAATACATCAGGAAGTACACTGGTATCACCACACCATATCTATCAAGACACAGGCAGGTATGTCATTAAGATTATTGCTACCTCGAATTTCGGTTGCATTGATAGCATCACGAAAGGTATTTATGTGATAAAACCTGTTCTTGATGCTGCCGTTACAAATGTTTCAGCAACACTGATCAACAATCAACTTAGCATTCATGCAAGCATTGCCAATCTTGGAACAGTGGATATTGACAGCGTGATAATGCAGGCACAGTTACAGGATGGAACAGTGATCCAGGAAATCTATCACCAGCTTTTACCCAACGGAAGCAATGGAATTCAATCTTATGATTTCGTTGCGCGGTTTAATATTCCTCCTTCAAGCCCCGTTGCATTTTATTGTGTGAGCGTGATCAGGCCAAACGGGAAAAATGATGACGTGGAAGAAAACAATCAGAAATGCAGCAGTCTGTTGAATGAGTTTTCCGTAATGGAGCCATTCCCGAATCCATTCACTGATCAGTTGCAGATGAATGCCATCCTTCCTTTCGACGATTACCTGACTGTTGAAATGTATGACAACCTCGGAAGAAAACTAAGTACAATTTTTGACGGGCAAGGATCAGCAGGACTCAACCTTATTCATGCCGACCTTTCCTCGCTTGCTGATGGCATGTATACTTTACGTTTCAGTTTCCGTGATCAGGACATTTTACGGAAAGTGGTTAAAAGCAGCAATAAGAAGGACTGATTTTTTAATGAGACTATGATTTCAGAAGCCAAAAAGGCGAATTTAAATCATTAAGTAGATTTAATCCAGTCTTGCCTAAGGCTAGACGGGATCTGGTCAATACAGCGCAGCTCTAATGCGGAGTTTATCATTCCACAAGCTTTTTATCTTCCATTAATTTTTCCTGACTTCCGCAACTTAACACCATGGAATTATTTCCGGTTTAATTAAGCTATGCAAAAATCATTATTTACGAAAAGTGAAAAAACACGCTGCTGAAGACTGAAGCGATTTAAAGTGAACCATACAAATGCTGCCTCTCTCCGACGATGCCAACCAATTGCTGCAAAGCAGCAACGGAGCGTTACCCGGCAAAAGAGGAAAAAAAAATAAGGGTTTGTAGAAACAGATTGATTTTAGAATCTATTGCTCCATAGGTGCAAAAGCCGGAATTTTTTTCCGCGGTTTCTATTGCGTTGGCAAACGCAATAGAAAATTGCCTTGGTAACGCTTGATTTTTTCCACCCCTCAAACAGGCTCAAAAGCCCACAGGGCTTTCGCCCCTTTTTTCTATAAAAAGTGACAAGGAATAAATTAACAAAAACATCGCGTTTAACCCTCTAGGTTGTATTCCAAAAACAATAAGGTGTTCAAAATCTGCTGTCAGCTACAAGTGAAAATTCACAATTAGGAAGCCGGGAGAAGAACTGATTTTTTTCATGCAGACTTTTTATCCCCCAGTACTTTTTTAATAGTGAATACATGCATCGCCAACGCATAAGGGGCAACAAAACCCGGCAACCATATGAATGGATAATAGAAAATTACGGTGTTCACAGGCTCATCTTTAAAGATACTGAAAGGATAAGGCGTTGAAAGCGCTGCTATGGAAACGATGTTGATGAGTAATCCGATACAGACAATATTCCAGATTATCAAACCGGTTTTTGAAATATTGTTTCGTTTAATAAGAAAGCCAATTGCGATTGCAGAAATTCCCGCAAGGATGTCGAAGTTCATTCCTTCAAAAGTCATTCGTTGATGGATCACCCCCTTTTCTGCGAGTCCAAATAGTATCAGTTCCATAACAATCCGAAAGGCTTGTATATAGATGAGCCAGTGCAAGGGAACTTTTTTAAGAAATTCAGAAAATTGTTTTGAGAAGGCAAGTGCGATGATGGCGATGATGCATCCAAGCGGGGCAATAAATATCCGTGGAGGCATAGACTGATAATCATGGATGAAATTCATTCCGGATATTATCTTCAGAAATGAAAGCCAGAAAAACATAACCAGAAAAACTTTCATCGTCGTCTTTCTGTCACCGGTAATTTTTTTAACGGCCATTACGGTGGCTCCAAGTAAAAAAAAGGCTAGGAGTAGAAAAATTACTTCAAGCGATTGTGGAGTATGGGGTTGCATGGAATGGGCTGGGTTTATTAGAATAATATACGGTATAGTGGTATCGGGAAGATGCCGGCCTGGTATTCGGTCTTAATGGTATTGGAGGATCGGTCATAATAGCGCTGCCAGATATTTTGTGTGTTGAAAATATTGTCAACATCAAGCGCCAGTTCATGCGTTACTTTTTTTCCATTGAAACGATAAGAAATTTTTATGTCCGTGCGAAAATAGTCTTTCTGTCGTTTCTCATAGGCATGGGAATAATCATATTCCGTTTCACCACTTGCTTCTGATTTTGCAAAGTCAATGGGGATATACCGTTTCCCGCCGCTGGTGACAACCCTGAAATTAAATCCCAGTACATTTTTTTTGCGTATCGTCCATTCTTTACCCGCCAAAAAATTAGCCGTGTAATTACCGTTGAAAGCCGTATTTCTTTCAATACCATCGCCGGCTATGTATTTCGACTCATACAATGAAACCGTGATCAGAAAATAATATCCGTGACTGTAAAATTTTTCGAACGTTAGTTCCGCACCGTAATTTTTTCCTGTGCCCTTATTCGTCAGGCTGTCAATGGCCGATATCCCGAAATCAGCGCCTTCATTCTGCATGCTCCACGTCGAGGGATTCACCTCAACAGGTATCTGATAGAGCTGCTGGTAATACGTTTCAATCTTCAGACGCAGGTTGTTACTGAATGACTGATCAAATGCAAGTACAAAATGATTACTCTTTGTGAAATTGAGATTTTTGTTGGTCAGAGCGATAGTATTATCCGGGTTTAATGTTTGCTGAAAATAGGTGTACATCGGCTGCAGCTGGCTGTGCATGCCTGTTCCGAAACTCAGCGAGCGGCCTTCTTTCATCTCCCATTTGAATCCAAGTCGCGGCTCAAATGCACCGGTGTTATTGTATGCAAAATACTGATAATGTAATCGGGAGTTAATACTCAGCTTGTCATTGAAACGGTGCTGCCATTCTATGAATGCCTGAAAAAGCTGACTGCCACCCTCGGCATTTGCATGTCTTTTAAAAACAGGATTGTCGAAAATACTATCATGAATGCTGAAGTTGATTTGTTTGAGATCAACACCGGTTTTAATAAAATCCTTCGTGGTGAATTTTTTATTTACCGTATAGCTGACAGAATATTTCTGCAAGTCAGAATTATTCCTGTACCAGGGTATGGGAGAATTGTCTGCAGGTGAGATTGAATCTATCTTATAACTCTGTCCTGAAGTGGAAGCTGCCAGTGTTAATTTCCCGTACGAAGAATTATTGAAAAGGTAAACGTGAGACAATCCGACGATCCCCATATTGTTTCCGAAATACCCGTTCTGACGCATGTTGTTGTCATAAATATTATCCACGGTTGTATCTCTGTCTTTATCCAGGTTTTCTGCATAGCTGATGCCACCAATTCCGAAGATTGAAAATTTTCCTGCTTTCTTCGATGAGATGTCGGCTTTAAATGTGATGTCCTGATATTGTGGAACTGCAGAGCCGGCGCCGAAATTTAGTCCGAGGGCTTTGAAAACACCCAGCGTTGAATACCTGTAATTGCACATGTACGATGAATTATTTGTTTTGCTGATCGGACCTTCAGCGCCAAGTTCAAGTCCGTTGAAACCGATTTGTCCGAGAAACTCATGATGTTCGTTATTTCCATTGCGCATTTGTAAGTCAAATGCACCACCAATAGCATTACCGTATTCTGCAGGGAAAGCACCGGTTAAAAAATCTGACTTATCGAGTGAATTATTATTGAGAATGCTGATGGGGCCGCCGGTCACTCCAAGTGATCCGAAATGATTCGGGTTGGGAATGTCAACACCATTCAGCCGCCACAATAAACCCAGCGGCGAATTTCCCCTGATGATAATATCGTTTCGCGCGTCGCTGGCACCATTCACGCCGGCATAGTTCATGGCCATGCGGGCAGGGTCGAGGAGGGAACCGGCATATCGGGACGTTTCTTCGAAGGTAAACGACCGCGCACTTACCGTTGCCATTTCATTGTTCGGTTTGTCTTTTTTTCTTTCTGCCACAACAGTCACTTCTTTACCCTGAATTACAGATTGCTCAAGTTCAACATTAAAAACAACTTCCTTTCCTGACGTAATAACGGCAGAAAGAATTTGCGATTTATAACCCAGGAAACTGACAGCAAACTGATGCCTTCCCAATGGAACATTGATAATCCTGAAGTTTCCATTCTCATCGGTAACGCTTCCTTTCAGATGCGTGGAGTCAACGAGTAGAACAACAGCTCCAATCAACGTCTCCCTCGTAAGTTTATCGGAAATAGTACCCCTCACGGTTTGGGAAATGGGTTGAGCTTCGAGGATTATTGAGAAAATAAGTTGCGGCGCGAAGAAGAAGAAATTCTTAATTGATATGAAATTCATAATGTCCGGCAAAGTTAACAGCATCATTTAAAAAACTGCATTCAACTTTTTGGGATAGTAAAGTAATTCCTTACCTGCGAAATAGAATTTTGATTTCCTTGCCGCGGACTTTAGTCCGCGGAAATAGAAACAAAAACCCGGGGCTTTAGCCCCAAAGATTTCCTATCTTAATATATCAATCCCAAGCGTTTTTGAAATCTGCTTTTTTACTTCATCAAGTTTTTTCTGATGCTCAAGCAGATGATCATATACATCGCCGTTTTTATACGCTTCTTTCAGCAACTGCTGATTGTCGTCAATCATTTTCATCACCATTTTATTCTTCAAATGATAAACCGCTTTTTCAACCGTGTCACGAAGATTGGATTCCTCCACCGGAACTGCAATCTGGTGCATTTCTTCCCAGTTACCACTGAGAAAATATTTCGGACTCAGCATTTCTACAGCCATGGCGCTGATTTCAGGATTTTCAATTTTGTAAAAATGTTCCGGACTGATACTTGTATTTCCGCCAAGTAATTTACAGCATTCGTCGAAGAAAAATTTAAGACGCGGATCAGAAATTTTTATTTCATCTCTGGTAAGGTCTTCAGTGATAAATCCTGCTACCGTAAAAGTATGCGTTACCGTTTCTTTTTTTCCTCCTGAATCCGGAATTTCAACTTCATCATAAAAATGAATTTGTTCGTTGCCGAAGTTGAGCAGGAGTCGGATGATTTCCCGCTCCTGGGATTCAGTGTCGAAATGAGACCCTGGCTGTGGTACAGAAAGCACGTCAGGCATCAGGTCTTCTACCTCCTGCTGAGGCATTATTTTTTTCAGCGAGCTCCTTCTGAATTTGTTGAGTTCATTCAGCAAAATCTGCTCATTGATCTCCATCATTTCACTGCACTGCTTGATATAAACAGAGCGTGTAATGGCATCAGGAATTTTGGAGATGGACTCAACCACATCGCGGATCAGTCCTGCTTTTGCAACAGGATCATTGGCAACTTCTTCCAGCAGCAGTCCGGTTTTGAAAACCATGAAGTCCTTCGACTGACTACGGAGATACTCAAGCACTTCTGTGGTGCTGTGCTTCCGGGAGAATGAATCGGGGTCTTCTCCTTTCGGAAACAAAACCACTTTTACATTCAGTCCTTCTTCAAGGATCATATCAATACCTCGCAACGAAGCTTTGATGCCTGCAGGATCTGCATCATAAAGCACTGTGATGTTTTTTGTATAACGCCCAATGAGACGGATCTGATCTACAGTTAGTGCGGTACCTGATGACGCAACAACATTTTCAATTCCCGACTGATGCAATGAAATCACATCTGTATATCCTTCTGTCAGGTAGCAGTTGTCTTTTTCAACGATTGCTTTTTTAGCAAAGAAAATTCCATAGAGCACCTGGCTCTTATGATAAACTTCACTCTCCGGTGAATTGAGATACTTCGCAGTCTTTTCGTCTTTTTTTAATATGCGCCCTCCAAATGCAATGACGCGGCCGCCGAGGTTATGTATGGGAAAAAGCACACGGCCTTTGAACCGGTCGAAAAGTCCCCGTTCACTTTTTATGGTCAGTCCCGTCTTGACAAGAAATTCTTCTTTGTACTCATTTTGCAATGCATGTTTTGTAAACGCATCCCATTGATCGGAAGAATAGCCAAGTTGAAACTTCTCAATGGTCTCCTTGGAAAATCCCCGTTCTTTAAAATATGTTAGTCCAATGGCTTTACCGTCTTCAGTATTAATAAGCTGATTGGAGAAATATTTTTGCGCGAAACCATTCAGCAATAACATACTCTCCTTTTCATCACGAAGGATTTCAAGTTCGGGAGAAATTTTCTCTTCTTCTATTTCAATGTTGTATTTCTTTGCAAGGTATCGCAAAGCATCCGGGTAGGTTAGGTGTTCATGTTCAATGATGAAGTTAACGCTCGTGCCGCCTTTGCCGCAACCGAAACATTTGTAAATATTCCGTGCAGGATTAACATTGAAAGACGGTGTTTTCTCATTGTGAAACGGACAAAGCCCGAGGAGGTTTACACCGCGCTTTTTCAGATTCACAAATTCCCCTACCACTTCATCAATGCGGGCCGTATCAAAAATCCTGTCTATCGTTTCTTTACTGATCACTTTTCTAACCTCCGGTATTTGATTTTTTATCAATCATTGTTTTTTTCTCCTTCTTCATTCTTTCAATCGCAAATATTTTTTTCGCAATCAATGATATCGAAATCATTGCCTATTGCCCATTGTCAATTTCTTTTTGCCAGTTGCAATTGTTTCATTGCTCTTGCCTGTTCTTCGTGCATCCTGCATTGTGAATTATGCATTTTGCATTCTGCTTTTGTATTCCCGTTTCACGTCATCTTCTTATTCCTCGTCTTTATCACTTTCTTCGGAATGGATGTATTGATAAACGCAGCAATTACATTGTAGTATTTATCACCGCCAACAGGTTCAATTGTTTCATGCGTTGATTTCTTCACCAAAAATATATTTTTTTTTCCGGCTGCAGATGAATCATAAACAGCATAGGAATCCAGAGCCGGATAATATTCATCAATGCCTGCAGCCATCACCAGTGTTGGGGTTTCAACCAGTTTGCTGAAGTTTGACAGGTGGAGATTCTTCAATGGCATCATAATCATTTTCTCCAGTTTTCGTTTTAGTACGGGAAAAAAGACAAAGCTCGTAAATCCCCATTTTTTATATGAATATAGTTTCACGAACTCATAAAAACTATTGTAAGGACATTGAAGCACGATGGCATCAGCCCTACCATCATATAATGCATTCTGCAAGGCTATTCCGGCAGAAATTCCTGAGCCGAAAATGGCGATGTGATTTGTCAATGGATTGGCAAGCAAACTGTCAAGAATACTTTTTAAATCACGCACCGAACCAATGCCGGGTGAAAATATTTTACCGTCGCTGTTGCCATGGGCACGCAGGTCAATCAGACACACATTGAAGCCCCTGTCAAACATTTGTTTGGCGAAATTCAGTTTTTGAATTTTGCTTTCATTCCAGTCGTGCAGAATAAGTAAGGTATTGGCTGCTGAGTCGTCCGATTGCATATACCATCCACGTAACAACAATTTATCTGCAGTGCGAACATCAAAATCTTTAAAAGGAATTTTTAAATCTCCCGGATTGAAAAAAATGGTTGAATCCATTGAATCAAAATTCTCCTCCTGATCCATAAATGCCTGCCGCCGCTGATATTCCAGGTATAAGGAATCTATCCGCTCAGGTTCCAGCAGATCGGGAGCTACAAGCGAAGGAGAAAGCATTATAAAAACTGCAATGATTCCAAGAACGGACGCGAAGGAAAAAAAGATTCTGTTGCGGTTCATTGTTTTGATCTCAAACCACAATATTTATAATCCTGCCCGGCACTACAATCACCTTTTTCGGAGACTGACCCTGAAATAACTTTTTCACTTCTTCGGAATTCATCACCTCTTTTTCAATTTCATCTTTGTTCAACGCAAGTGAAATTTCTAAATTCATTTTTGTCTTTCCATTGATGCTGATCGGATATGCAAAAGAATCTTCATTGAGAAATTCTGCTTTATACTCCGGCCATTTTGTATAAGTAACGCTCTCTTTATGTCCAAGTAAATTCCATAATTCTTCTGCAACATGAGGCGCATATGGTGAAAGAAGAACTGCCAGCGGATCAAGAATTTCACGCTTCTTGCATTTCATAGCAGTGAGCTCATTCACACAGATCATAAAACTGCTTACTGAAGTATTAAAAGAAAATCGCTCAATGTCCTCAGTAACTTTTTTAATAAGCTTGTGCAGCGACTTCAGTTCCTTTCTATCCGGCTTTTCTTCACTTACATGAAATTTGTTTAATAGAAATTGTACATCACTCTTGCTTTCTGTATTTATTGGCTGTTCATTGCCAACTGCCAACTGCCTATTGCTTATTTGCCTCTGATGATAAAGCCTCCACAGTTTCCTGATAAAATTAGACGTCCCGCTGATCCCATTGGTATTCCACGGCTTCGAAAGCTCCAGCGGACCGAGAAACATTTCATACAACCGAAGACAATCTGCACCGTATTTCTCAATCATGTCGTCAGGGTTCACCACATTCCATTTCGACTTCGACATTTTTTCTACTTCGTTACCGCAGATATATTTACCGTCTTCAAGTAAAAATTTAGCTTTTGCATTTTCTTCCCGCCATTGCCTGAATTTTTCTATATCGAGAATATCGTCCTCAACAATATTTACATCCACATTTGTTGCAATGGTTTCATGATTCTCTTTTAAATTTTTCGAAACATATGTATTGGAATCTTTGATACGATAAACAAAATTTGACCTCCCCTGTATCATCCCCTGGTTAATCAGTTTCTTCGCAGGTTCAATTACCGGAATCAATCCAAGGTCATATAATGCTTTCGTCCAGAACCGTACATAAAGCAGATGCCCTGTTGCATGTTCACTTCCGCCAATGTAAAGATCTACATCCTGCCAGTAGTTGATTGCATCTTTCCCGGCAAACTCTTTATCATTTTTTGCATCCATGTACCTCAAAAAATACCAGCTGCTGCCGGCCCATCCAGGCATAGTTGTCGTCTCTAAAGGAAACGATTCCCCCTCTCCTTTGGAAATGGGCAGGGGGTGAGGCCTGTACTTCCAGTTTTTCGCCCTTGCCAGAGGTGGCTCACCGTCAGCAGTGGGAAGGTATTTATCTACTTCCGGAAGAATTACCGGCAAGTCTTTTTCATCAACCGGTTTCGGAATTCCATTCTCATAATAAATCGGAATGGGTTCACCCCAGTATCGTTGTCTGCCAAATGCTGCATCACGCAAACGATAATTGATTTGCCTCTTTCCCAATTTCCGTTTTTCAATTTCATCAATTGCTTTTTTGATAGCATCCTTTACTGTAAGTCCATTCAGAAAATCAGAGTTGATGCACGACCCTTCTTTTTCATCATATGATTCTTTGTCAAAATCCCACTCCGCATTTTTGGGTTGAATCACTTTTGGTCTTTCCAGATTAAAGTGATTTGCAAACGCAAAATCGCGCGAGTCATGCGCTGGAACAGCCATCACAGCGCCTGTTCCGTAACCGGCAAGTACATAATCTCCCACCCACACCGGTATCTGATTTCCTGTAAACGGGTGAATAGCATAAGCACCGGTAAACACACCGCTGATCCTTTTGATATCGGCCATCCGTTCTCTGTCACTTCTGTTTTTGGATTCTTCAACATAAGCCAAAACCGCTTCTCGTTGTGCATTTGTCGTAATTTTTTCCACCAACTCATGCTCCGGTGCAAGGGTAATATACGAAACTCCAAAAATAGTATCAGGTCTAGTGGTGAATATCTGAATTGTGAATTGTGCATTGTGAATTGCGAAATTGATTTCTACCCCTTCACTTTTTCCTATCCAGTTCCGCTGTTGTTCCTTTATCGATTCACTCCAGTCAATTCCTTCCAGGTCATTCAACAGTCTGTCGGCAAATGCAGTGATCCGCATGCTCCACTGCTTCATTTTTTTTCTTTCAACGGGATAACCACCCCGTTCACTTACGCCGTCTTTTACTTCGTCATTGGCAAGTACAGTTCCCATTGCCGGACACCAGTTAACGGTCGCCTCACTCAAATATGCCAACCGGTAATCCATCAATACATCACTGCGTTCCTTTTCATTCAAATCATCCCAGCTTTTATTGGCTGCTCCAACTGCACATTGTGCATTATGAAGGGTAAATTTTTCTTCAAGTTTTTCTATCGGTTCCGTTTTCCCCGTTTCAGTATTATACCACGAGTTAAACAGTTTTAAAAAAATCCACTGTGTCCATTTATAATATTCAGGATCTGAAGTGCGTACTTCTCTGTCCCAGTCAAATGATAGCGCAAGGTTGTCAAGCTGTTCACGGTATCGGGCAATGTTATGTTCTGTTGTAATGGACGGATGCTGTCCGGTTTGTATTGCGTATTGCTCGGCAGGAAGTCCGAATGAGTCGAAGCCCATCGGATGTAATACATTGAATCCCGTCAGCCTTTTATACCGTGCATATATATCGGAGGCAATATATCCCAGCGGATGACCTACGTGCAGCCCTGCACCACTCGGATAAGGGAACATATCCAGTACGTAATACTTTTTTTTAGTGCTGCTGTTCTCAGTCCTGAACGTCTTGTGCGTAGCCCAATAGTGCTGCCACTTTTTTTCTGTCTCGCGAAAATTGTACTCCATATTGTACGAATATCTAAACTTAACCCATTTCAAATTGTGCGCGAATTTATGAATTCGTCGTCAGCACAGGATTAAAAAATGACCGGAAATTTCAATGAATGAATTTCACATGGTCAATAATTCCGTGTAAAGATTGCAACGCGGCATCTGCAGGGGTCGTACATATTTCTATACTTTCACCCGACTAATAAATACCATGGCAGGCAATAGCGGGAACAAACGACTCAAATCTTCTTATTTATCATCTGTAATCAGCATTTCGCTGGTACTCTTCATGCTTGGGCTGCTTGGAATGCTCGTGATTGACGCAAAGAAAATATCAGATTATGTTAAGGAGCATGTACAACTCAATGTATTCCTTGCCGACGGCGTTAGCGACCAGGAGATCAGCGCTTTTCAAAGCATCATGGAAAAGGAGCCGGCAATAAAATCAGTGCGGTTTATTTCTAAACAAGAAGCACTGGATAGTCTGAAAAAAGACCTGGGCGAAGAAGCCACGAGTATGCTTGAAGTCAATCCCCTTCCCGCCTCTTTTGAACTGAAACTGAAGGCAGAATATACTGAAGCCCCGATGCTGAAAAAGCTTTCTGAAGAACTCAGAAAAAATAAAATGGTGCGTGAAGTCACCTATCAGCAAACGGAAGTTGACAGGATGAATGAGAATTTCAGGATGATTGCTATTGCTGTACTGGCTTTTTGTGTCCTCCTGTTTTTTATTGCTGTTGCCCTAATCAACAGCACCATTCGCATCACGATGTATTCAAGGCGGTTTCTGATAAAAAGTATGCAACTGGTAGGTGCCACGAAATCCTTTATCCGCAAACCATTTATCTTCCGGGCCATGCTGCATGGTTTCTATGCGGGTATCATGGCCAGTATTTTATTGGCGGGGATGCTTTACCTCATTCGTACCAAGATCCCTGAACTCGTGCAATTGCAGGATATTAAAGCCAACGGAATTCTTTTTGGCGGAGTCATCATACTCGGTATTTTACTCGCTGTTATCAGCACTTTTTTTGCTGTGAACAGGTACCTGAGGTTAAAGCTGGATGAACTTTACGGCTGAACCTTGAGACTTTATTTGAAAATTGGTTTCTTCAGTTATCTTCGCACACTCAATTAAATATCATGGCTAAGAAAGAATTAAAACAGGTAAATGATTTTGCATTCGGCAAGGAAAATTATATGTGGATGCTCATTGGCATTGGCTGCATTTTTATTGGATTCGTTCTTATGAGCGGAGGAGGCAGTAAGGATCCAAATGTTTTTAATCCTGATATTTTTTCGTTTCGCAGAATTACCCTTGCGCCAATCGTTGTCCTCATAGGTTTCGTGATTGAGATTTATGCAATCCTTAAGAAGACAAAGGAGTAATGCTGTGGTGCGGATTTGCAAATGTGCAGATGGAATCCGATGCACATTTTATATTGATTACATCTGCACCTAACACATTTGCACATTTACCAGTCTGCACATGACAATATTCCAGGCCATTATTCTTGCCATCATCGAAGGACTTACAGAGTTTCTTCCTGTGTCGAGTACAGGTCACATGATCATCGGAAGTTCAGTGATGGGCATCGCTTCTTTGCCTTTCACAAAAGTTTTTACGGTAGTCATTCAGTTTGGCGCCATACTTTCTGTTGTGGTGATCTATTGGAAAAGATTCCTCGGTAAAATTGATTTCAATTTTTATAAAAAACTTTTCATTGCTTTTATTCCTGCCGTCATTTTCGGACTGCTGTTTAAAAAACAGATTGACATGTTGCTTGAAAATGTAATCGTAGTTGCTGTAGCATTGCTCATTGGTGGAATTATATTCCTGCTGCTCGACAAATGGTTTCACGAAGCGGAAGAGCGGGGCATGAGCGAACTCAACAGCGATGCATCAGCTTTTAAAATCGGGGTTTTCCAGGTGCTGGCAATGGTGCCCGGCGTTTCAAGGTCAGCAGCAACTATTATCGGCGGCCTCACCCAACGACTAAATAAAAAAGCGGCGGCGGAATTCTCATTCTTCCTCGCAGTCCCAACCATGTTTGCTGCTACCTGCAAGGATGTTTACGAGGTATATAAAGATGGCGTGGGTTTTTCTACAGAGGAAATAAACCTATTGATCGTCGGCAATATTATCGCATTCATTGTCGCTTTCCTTGCAATCCGTTCTTTTATCAGCTACCTCACACAACACGGATTTAAAGTCTTTGGTTACTACCGGATTATTGTTGGCCTGTTGATTCTGATCCTCCACTTTTGCGGAATCAGTTTGAGCATGATTTGAGTTGGAAATAAAATAGGGACTTTCTTATTCTTGTTGGGCATTCCGCTATTCGCATATTTGCAATCTTTCGGTATTCGTACTACGATTTTATTCGTAAATTCGAAATGATTGGTTATTCGTACAGCCCGCCTACTTGATTTCAACGAACTCTAAAATTACATTCTCCTTCCCGTTCCCTTCGCTTGAAATATAAAGTGTTCCGTCATTTGAAAATGTCATTCCTTCGGGGTGAGCGGCTATACTGGGGTCCAGCATGGCAACGTCTTTTATTTTTCCGGTGCGGTCGAGTACTGCAATCATTTTTCCTACGCTTGACAAAACATATATATCATTAGTAGCAGGATGAACAGCAATCTCTGAGGGCTCAAAAAAAGAATTCTCCTTCATTGTTGCCGGCAAATTTATGTTAGCTTTATTCATAAACTTCTCCAGATCCTCAATGCGTATTTTATAAACAGGTTTTTTGCTGAGTTTCCCGGATGTTAAATCAAATGAATAAATTTCTTTGGTGTCTTCTTTTCCTTTTTTGTGTGATACACCTTTACAAGCAACAAGAAGGGTGCTTGAAAACGGATCATAACACAACCCTTCTGTATTGTTCTCCTTTTTTAGAAACGTGTCGTATTTTTTAGTCTGTTGTATATCGCTACCGAAACCTGTGACGCGGAAAATAGTCCCGGTACTGTGTAACACATAAAAAGTATCATTCACCATTGTGATGGCTTCGTAGTCATGGTCAGGACCGAATTCGATACTCTCTTTTACAACTTCTTTTTTCATGTTGTAGATATATATTTTTCCTTTTTCATCCTGAATGCAGGCTAACTGGTGATCGGTATAAAATGTAATCCCTGAAATTTCCCTGAGCGAACGCGGAAGATCAAATTGCCTCGTTGGATGCTGAAGGTCATATTTAAAACCGGCGGTATGGTTCGAAGCGGGTGCGCATGAATAAAATGAAAGATAAATAATGGTTGTGCAGACAACGCGGATGTGATTCATGCGGCGAATATCTTTTTAAATTATAAGCACTGAATGAAGTTACCGGTACTAAGTACTAATTGCAAAATACTAAGTACCAAATACTAATTACCAATTACAAATTACCGGTTTCATATTTTTTTCTGCCCGGTAATTTCAATTCGTTACACATTGCATTGCATTGCCTATCCGCCAATGGACGAATTCGCCTCTGGCGAACTGCCCACTGCTTTCCCAAATCACCTCCCTTAAAATATTCTTTAATCATTTGCTTCTCTCATTTATGGAATCGTATTCCTCCGTTTCTCCTGACTCCAAATTCCTAAATCATTTTATTATGTCAAACAAAAAAAATCTGGTAACAGTAGCGATCGTAATTACTTTCAGCTACATCACGCTCTCCGCCTTTAATGGTTCTGAGAGAAACAAAGAAATCACACCTGCAGTTTGCATCACAGAAGAGGCCACAGTCGCCGAAAAACCTGAAGCTCCAAAAATCATCCCCGGGGAAGAACCCAAGGGATGTGTTTTTAAAACCGTTTTCGGAGAGGAGAGTTCTGATTCTATGTTTGTTTTTAAAACTCCTGCTAAAGTTAATTACGCCCTTGATGAAGCACTCGAATGGATGGAGAAGGCACAACTCAACAACGGTGGTTTTGGTGCCGGCACGCATTCTCACCAGGGTGTAAATGATCCACATGCTGTTCAGGCTGATCCCGCCACCACTGCAATGGTTGCAATGGCTATTCTCCGGAGTGGAAACACATTTACGAAAGGAACTTATTCCAATAACCTGAAACGCGCACTCAATTATTTGCTGGAGCAAGTTGAGCAATCTGTCAATAACGAATACAACATCACCGACCTCACAGGAACACAGCCTCAGGTAAAACTCGGACAAAATATTGATGTTGTCCTCACTTCACAGTTTTTTACCAACCTCATGGATCATCTTTCAAATAATACTGCCCTAAAGGACAGGGTTGTGAAGTGCAATAATAAATGCCTTGTAAAAATTCAAAAGGCTATGGCTGAAAACGGAAGTATCCGTGGCGCCGGATGGGCAGGCGTTCTCCAATCATCTTTTGCAACAAATGCCATGGAAACAGCGCAGAGCAAGGGATTGAAGGTAGATGATCAGAAACTGGAGCAGGCAAAAAATTACCAGAAGAAAAATTTTGACGTGAAAACAAACAAGGCAGAAACGACTGATGGCGCCGGAGTGATGTTGTATTCTCTTTCAAGCACTGCCCGGTCGAGCGCCAAAGAGGCCGCAGAAGCCAAAGACTATATCTCAAAAGCAAAAAGGGAAGGAAAGATATCTGAAGATGCACCCGTTAGCATTGACGAGCTGAAGAAATCAGGTATGAGTGAAAGTGAAGCACTCCGCTACGGAACTGCCTACGAGATTAACCGGGCTGCAAGCCAACAGGCGCAGCGTGATGAAGTGATGGATGGTTTTGGCAGCAATGGCGGCGAGGAATTTCTCAGCTACCTCCAGACCGGCGAGGGACTCATCATGAGTAAAGATCAGGACTGGAGAAAATGGTATGGAAATATTACCGGTCGCCTCGTGAAAATTCAGAATGATAACGGAAGTTGGAACGGTCACCACTGCATTACAAGTCCGGTCTTCTGCACTGCAACCGCAATCCTTATCCTGAGTGTAAACAATGATGTGCGTCAGCTGACCGCCCGCAAATAGTTTTGAAGAATTAAATGTTGCCGCAGATTCGCAGATTATGATTCTTGATTGAATTGAATCTGTGCATCTGCGGCTCTCTTTTTAATATTATCCCTGAAAAGGCGATCTGAAAATAATAATTGTTCATGTCTGTTGGTTTTCTTTTATCCGTTTTTAATCTGTGCATCAGTGGCAATCTCTTCTTGTTTTAAATATTTCTAATCTGTGCATCTGCGACTGGTTCTATCTGATAGATCCTCTTAGGCGATTTTAAATTAAAATTCGATTTACCACCGCCTTCCTTTTATCTTCGCCGCCCAATGGAAAAAGACCAGGTACTGCTTATCAATAAACCTTACGACTGGACTTCTTTCGACGTCGTTAAGTACATCCGCAATGCGCTCGGAGGAGCAAAGATCGGACATGCCGGTACGCTTGATCCACTCGCCACCGGACTTTTGATTTTGTGTACGGGGAAAATGACCAAGCGTATTTCTGAAATTCAGGATGCGGAAAAGGAATATACCGGGACCATAGTTTTAGGATCAACAACGGCGTCTTATGACCTGGAAACAGAACCAACAATCGCCATGGATATTTCGCATTTAACAAGAGCGGAAATCCTGGTTACTGCGAATAAGTTTATCGGTGCCCAACAGCAGATTCCACCGCCTCATTCTGCCGTTAAAATAGGAGGGAGAAGAGCTTATGCCATGGCCAGAAACAATGAGGAGTTTGAAATCAAACCTAAAAGTATAATGATTTCTGATTTTGAGATCACAGGTATTGACTTGCCAAACGTATTTTTCAAAGTGGTTTGCGGCAAAGGAACATACATCAGATCGCTGGCAAATGACTTCGGTGCACAACTCGGTTGCGGGGCCTACCTCGGCGCTTTATGCCGCACACGGATCGGAAAATATTTGCTCGCTGATGCACTTGATCCTTCACAATTCAGCCGTAAACCCGCTGACAGTTAAATCTTTATATGTTAAATTTTTCTTGCAAAATATTTCTTTGCAAACCCTTTACAAAGGGGGTATCGTGAATGTATATTTGCGCCCCGAATTTTGAAAATTACCCTCTAAACCGAAACCAATTAATGAAATTATCGCAATTTAAAACCCATGTTCCGGAAACCCTGATTGCTACCCATCCTCCAAAACACAGAGGAGATTCAAGGTTAATGGTTTTGGATAAGAAAACAGGAAAGATCGAGCATAAAAAATTCAAAGACGTCCTCAGCTATTTCGATGACGGTGACTGCATGATCCTCAATAATACCCGTGTTTTTCCTGCCCGTTTATATGGTAACAAGGAAAAGACCGGTGCCAAGATTGAAGTTTTCCTGCTTCGTGAATTGAACCGTGAAAGCCGGTTGTGGGATGTACTCGTAGATCCTGCCCGTAAAATCAGGATCGGTAACAAACTGTATTTCGGAGATGATGATTTGCTTGTTGCCGAAGTCATTGACAATACCACTTCCCGTGGAAGAACGCTACGTTTCCTATTTGACGGCCCTTACGAGGACTTTAAGAACGCCATTACTGTTCTTGGTAATACGCCGCTCCCGAAATACATTAAGCGTAAAGCGGAGCCTGAGGATGTTGAGCGCTACCAGACTGTTTATGCAAAGCATGAAGGCGCTGTGGCTGCCCCGACTGCCGGTTTGCATTTAAGTATGGAGATGATGAAAAGATTGGAACTCAAAGGTGTGACATTCGCGGAAGTGACATTGCATGTCGGACTTGGAACTTTCCGTCCGGTTGAAGTAGAGGACCTTACAAAACATAAAATGGATAGTGAGCAAGTGATTATCCCACCGCAGGCCTGTGAGATTGTAAACAAGGCCCGTGCAAATAAGAAAAGAGTTTGTGCTGTAGGTACAACCGTAATGCGCTCGATTGAAACTTCTGTTTCTACCCAGGGAGACGTAAAACCATTTGATGGTTGGACTAACAAATTTATTTTCCCACCTTATGATTTTAGCGTGGCCAATTGCATGATCACCAATTTCCACATGCCCGAAAGTACCCTGCTAATGATGGTGGCTGCCTTCGGAGGATATGACAACGTGATGAATGCCTATAAAGTGGCCGTGAAGGAAAAATATAAGTTCTACAGTTATGGCGATGCCATGATGATTATATAAAATGTTTGTAAATATTTATAATCCGTTATGCCAAAATGGTGTAACGGATTTTTTATTTCCTTCGCCTGAAGAACAAAATGTCTAACAATATTATCATAGTTGCCGGCGGAAGCGGAAGCCGGATGAATGCAGGTATTCCTAAGCAGTTTATTGAACTTGCAGGGAAGCCGATACTCATGCATACGATTGAAAAATTTTATTCGGCTAATCTGTCTGTTAAAATAATTGTAGTGCTTCCGGAAAATGAAGTTGAAAAGTGGAAGGAACTTTGCGCAAAAAATAATTTTAAAATAAAGCATGAAGTCGTCGCAGGAGGAGAAACCCGTTTTCATTCTGTAAAAAACGGGCTTGAAAGGGCAGGAGAGACGGGCGTTACCGGCATTCATGATGGCGTAAGGCCGTTGGTGTCCGCGGCACTTATTAATAAATGTTTTTCTGAAGCTGCTAAAAATGGAAATGCAGTGCCTTGTATTCCCGTCACTGATTCAATTCGTACTTTAGATGGAAATCAAAACAGGATACTTAGCAGAGATGCCATTGTAAAAATACAAACACCGCAGTGTTTTTCATCAGCGCTATTAAAAAAAGCATACAAGCAAGACTATAAAAATTTATTCACAGATGATGCTTCTGTAGTGGAGGCAACGGGAGAAAAAATAAATCTCATTGAAGGAGAAGAATCAAATATCAAGATCACTTTTCCAATTGATCTTGATATTGCAAATGTTCTCCTCAAGGGGCAATAAAAAAATCGCGTTGAGAATATCAACGCGATTGCCTTTTAGATTTCTAAGCGGAATTAATTCTCCGCCATTTCCGTAAGATCCACAGGAACAACCTGCGTTACTCCCGGCTCAGCCATGGTAATACCATAGATGATATCCGTTGATGACATCGTGCGCTTGTTGTGCGTAATGATGATGAATTGGGAATCACTCGAAAACGTTTTGATGATGTTATTGAACTTGTCAATGTTGGTATCATCAAGAGGTGCATCCACCTCATCGAAAATACAGAACGGTGCCGGCTTGATGAGGTAAATACCAAACAACAATGCAATTGCCGTCAACGTTTTTTCTCCTCCGCTCAACTGGGAAATACTCAGCGGACGTTTTCCTTTCGGCTTGGCAATGATCTGCACGTCGCTTTCAATCGGGTTGGATGGATCAAGAAGGATGAGGTCGCAATCGTCGTCCTGCGTAAACAGTGAACGGAATACCTTAATGAAGTTGGCGCGGATTTCAACGAACGCTTTCATGAAATTCTCCTTTGCCGTCATTTCAATTTCGCTGATCGTCTGAAGCAACGATTCTTTCGCTCTGGCCAAATCTTCTTTCTGCTCTATGATAAAAGTGTGACGTTCCTTGATTTCATTATACGCCTCAACAGCCATCGGGTTGATCGGACCGTAGTTCTCTAATTGTGATTTCTGCTTTGTCACTTTCTCGCGAAGCGTTTCTTCTGTCCAATCAGGAGAAGGATCTTTTTCAAACAATGCATTGATGTCAAGCCCGAATTCAACACTCAGTCTTTCTTTCAATCCATTCAACTGCAATTTCAACTCCATCGTCTTATCCTTCACAGCCTGCGCAAGTTGATCACTTTGCTCTTTGCGGTACCTGATCTGACGGATGTTGGTTTCCAATTCATCAATGGAGCCACGTGCTTTGAAGTAGTTTCCTTCGAGAACCGTTACCGTTTGTTCGAATGTTTCTTTATCGGCATAAAGTGCTATCAACTGACTGTCGAAATCTTCGCTGGTGCTGATCAGCTCTGCAATCTGCACCTGAACATTTTCGTATTCATCAGTATTGGTCGTAATGTTTTTCTGAAGGGTTTCGAGCAACGTTACTTTATAATTAAGATCACGAATGGTAGTAGCCAGTTTATTCTGCTGCTGAATACATTTGATGTTGTGCTGGTTGTATTCAGCACTTTGCTTCTCCAATTCAATTGCGGCCTCGCTATACTGCACCTGCAATAATGTTAGTCTGTCATTCAGCGTATCGAATGTTGACTTCATCTGATCCAAATGTTCCTGATGGCTCAGGCTATTCAGATTGAGAGATCCTTCCAGAACAGAAAGCTGGTTCTCCAGATCAGCAATTATTGTATTGTTGTTTTCAATCGCGGAGAATAAATGCTCTGCCTTATTGCTCAGGGAAGAAAATTCATTGCTTGCTTTATTCAGTTCCTGTTGCAGCCTGTTTTTTCCTGAAACCATTTTCTCCTTACGCAACCGTGTCTCTGACAAGTCACGCTGCATATTGTCGCGTAATATTTTTACTTTTCCGAGTGATACGGTAAGTTCAGTGATTTCTTTGGAGAGTACTTCAAGGTGTTTGGCACGGCCGATTCTCTTACCGTCAAACAATCCTACCGATCCTCCGCTCAGCGCATGTTTGCTGCGGCAATATTTTCCATTCTGAGAAATAAAAACCGATGATTTGTTTTCATTCTGTAAGGCCGGAGTGTTTTCCTGATTTTCTGTAACGATATAAACGTTGCGGAGCAGGTAATTGCACAGTGAACGGTATTTCTCTTCTACATCAAGAATGTCCAGCGCATGCAGGCAGCCTGAAATAGGGGAAGGCGTAAATGGTTTTTCGTCTTCGAAATTTTTAAGGATGAAAAAATTTGCACGGCCTTTTGATGCTTCGCTCAGTAAGTTTACGGCCTTGCTGGCTTCTTCAATATCCTCGATGACGAAGTAATTCATGTACGGCTCGAGGTATATTTCCAGCGCCGACTTATATTCATTGCCTGCAGAAAGTATGTCGCTGAACAAAGGCGCCTTTGCAGCCCTTGATGCACTCTTCTTAATATAACGAAGAGATTCAGGATATCCTTCAAGGTTATCAACGAGACTCTTGGTGAGTTTGTATTCATTTTCTTTGGCATCGAGCTTTCTTCCTTCGTCCATCATTTCATTGGAAAGTCTTTTCAACTCTTCATCCATATAAATGATGCTCTCTGCCATCTGCTCTTCGCTCTCGACCAGCGCCTGCAGTTCAGTCTCCTTTAATTCTTTTTCAGCTTTTGCTTCACTTGTCTTAGCGGCAAGGGGTTCATGCTCGAGTTCCTTAACTCCGGTATCATTTTTCAGCCTTTCAATTTCTTTCTGGAGGGAATCCTTTCGCGCCTGAGCCACAGCAAAATTTTTCTCCGACTCATGCATGGATACCTGTATCGCCTTCACCTCATGTGATACCAGGTTGACTTCACTCTTTAATGAATCATGATTCAGTTTTGATGCATCGAGAACAGTGCGTAAATCTTCAAGCTGTAACTGAAGTTCAGTAAGAAGGTTTTCCTCTGAAAATTTTTCATCTTCCAGCTTACTGATCTGGTCCTGCGTTTCTACCAGGTTGTTTTTATCGGAAGTCAGTTGCTGACTTAACTTGGTCTCTTTGTCCTGCAGGTATTTCAGTTTTTCATTGCTGATCTTTTTGTCATTCTCCTGCTGGCGGATGTGCGTCGTTTTATCATTCAGTTGTTTCTGAGCTACACTCAGTTCTTTCTCGAGGTCCAGGTTCACGAGTTTATCCTGCTGAAGTTTTGCCTCGGTCTCAGCAATCTGCGCTTCGAGGAAGATCCGTTCTTCTACCTGCTTTGTTTCCTGCAACTGCAACTCTTCATAAGTTGACTTATTGGATGCAATCGTAAACAATGCAAGTTCAGTACTCAGTTCTTTGTACTGCTCCTTTAATTTATAGTAGCGCTCCGTTTTCTTTGCCTGCGACTCCAGCGTCTTCAGGTTTTTTTCAATCTCAAACATGAGGTCATTCACCCGGTTGAGATCTGCATCTGTTTCTTCCAGTTTGTTAAGCGTTTGTTTCTTCCTGAGTTTATACTTTGAAATACCGGCAGCTTCTTCAAACAAAAGTTTGATGGAATTATTTTTATCATTCAGGATTTCATCCACCATCTTCAACTCAATGATGGCATAGGAATCAGGGCCAATACCTGTATCCATGAATAAATCCGTAATGTCCTTCAGGCGGCAGGTAACATTGTTTAATAAGTATTCGCTTTCTCCTGAACGGTAGAGTCTACGCGTAATTGTAACGCTTGAATATTCTGTCGGTAAAATATTTTTTGTGTTCTCGAAGGAGATGCTCACTTCTGCAACACTTGCCTGTTTACGGGTTTTGGTTCCGTTAAAGATGATATTTTCCATCTTCTCACTGCGGAGCATCCGGGTCTTCTGTTCGCCCAATACCCAGCGCATGGCATCCACTACATTGCTCTTTCCGCTGCCATTGGGTCCCACAATTGCAGTCACACCTTTGTCAAAATGAATGACCGTTTTTTCAGCGAAGCTTTTAAATCCTTTGATCTCAAGAGAGGTTAAACGCATAATTTCTTTTTTATCGTGCGCAAAAATAATTTTTTAATTACAGTGCCACGGATTGTTGATAAGTTCCGAAGATAATTCTGCAAATCTTAATTGACGAAACGCTGACAATAAACTTATGAACCTGTACCAACTTTATCCGGTGAAAGTTCTTTCTTCAAATCACGAATGTAACCAAAATCATGGAGCCGGTTTAGAGATGTATACATTTCAACTAAATAGATTTGTAACAGCAGCTGATGTGGTGAATCTTTACAACCTCAAATCCGGCAATTAGTGTTGAAGATAAGTGACTTCAAAAATCAAATGGACTTAAAAGGGAAATCGAATCTCATTAATGTGGCTACCAATCAGCTGTTTGCGGCGTTGAAAACAATTTTTGTTTATTATTATTCGATTTATACTTTTACCGCCTCCAAAAAAGTTAACTTAATTTAACCTAACAACATGGGACGAAATTTTTACCTCGCACTAATTCTTTTCAGTACAGTTCTTACCAACACTTATGCTCAGTCAGGAGAAATCCGTGGACAGGTTAAAGAGAAGGGCGGAAAGGACGGTGTTCCTTTTGCAAGTGTTGCGGCAACGCAAGGCGGGCAGCAGGTGATTGCAACAAGTACTGACCTTGACGGGAATTACACCCTGAAGCCCCTTGGTCCCGGTAAGTACGATGTAATTGCAACCAGCGTTGGTTACAGTCCGGCGCAGACCAACGGCGTACTTGTTACCGTCGACAAAATTTCCTTCGTAAATATGGATCTCGGAAAAGGGATTGACCTTGGAGTTGCTGAAATCGTCGATTACAAAATTCCTTTGTTAGATAAAGGACAGACAGCTGTTCAGAAGACAATGACCTATGAAGAAATTCAGGCCGCACCAACACGCGACGTCAATTCAATTGCGTCGCAGTCTGCCGGAGTTTTTCAACGTGACGACGGACGAGAGTTGAACGTCCGCGGATCACGGTCAGATGGTACAGCTTATTATGTTGACGGAATTAAAGTAAGGGGTGGTTCCAATATTACCGCAAGAGGCGCTGAACAAATTACAGTGATCACCGGTGGTGTTCCCGCGCAATACGGTGATGCTACAGGTGGTATCGTTTCCATTACGACAAGAGGACCTTCCCCGCAGTTTCATTACGGAATTGAAGGAGAGTCATCACACTTTATTGATGCTTACGACAACAACCGTTTGTCTGCATCTTTTTCAGGCCCCATTTTATCTTCTCATGATTCTATCGGAAAGAAAACAACTGTTGCAGGATATTTTCTTTCTGCCGACTGGTTATATGACAAAGACCCGAGCCCGTCTGCCATTGGTCAGTGGGTCGTAAAAGATGACATTCAGAAAAGACTTGAAGGATCGCCACTCGTAAAATCGCCTACAGGCGAAGGATTTGACAGAAGAGGGGAGTACCTTACTTACGACAGTCTGGATCATCAGAAAGAAAGAAAGAATGTAGCAAGACATGGTTATACCATCAATGGTAAACTTGATTTCAGGCCGCTTAAAAATTTATACCTCACCGTGGGTGGTACTTATGATTATAACAGATATCACAGTTTTATTGATATCTATTCATTGATGAACTCTTATTATAACAACCAGGTTACCGATAAGCAATACCGTGTATTCGCAAAAATACAGCAGCGTTTCGGTGACGATGAGGCACAGAAAACAAGTGCATCGGTTGTAAAGCATGCATATTACACATTGCAGGCTGACTATACCAAGAACTCAAGTGTTGACGGAAACGATGTGCACATGGATAAAATTTTCCGTTATGGTTATGTAGGAAAATTTACGACGCATATTGAAGATTTCAGACTCAATCAGGCATACATCAATGGGAATGATACTTTCGATGTAATTTTTCAGGATGCAGCGATTACCGCTCCTATTGATTACGAACCGTATGCAGGCAGCCCTTATACTTCGGCATTTGCAACACAATATTTTCAACTGAACCCGGGTGATTTTACATTGGGCCAGGTCGTTTCCAACAATGGTATTATCAATGGTGACAACCGCCTCACATTAAATACTTATGGTCTTTGGGCGCTTCCGGGACGTACCCGTACTTTTTACGGTAAGTCAGAAAATAACCAGTTCCGAATTGTTGCTTCAGGTTCTGCCGATATTAAGAATCACAACGTAGTTCTTGGCTTTGAATATGAGCAACGGGAAGACAGGGCATACAGTGTTTCTCCAAGCGGACTGTGGTCGTTAATGCGCGGATTGGCGAATTCAAGGCTGATCAATTATGAAGCAGATCCGTATTATACTTATGAAGGAAATGATACCATTGCGAATTTTCAGTTTCTGTATAACCAGACAAGAAATTTAGCCGACGAGGCAGCAAATGGTTTTTATGAAAATGTACGTGACAAGTTTGGTGTGGATTATCACCGCTATCTTGATGTAGACAACTATACTCCTGAAGATTTCACGCTGAATATGTTTACTACAGATGAACTCCTGAATTTCGGATTTGTCGGATATACAGGGTATGATTATCTCGGAAATAAAACATCTGACAACCCAAGCATCACGGACTTTATCACCAACAAGGATGCTTCCAATAATTTCACCCGTCCGATGGGTGCTTTCCGTCCCATCTATGTGGCAGGGTATATTGCCGACAGGTTTACCTTCAATGATATCCAGTTTAACATTGGTGTACGCGTTGATCGTTTTGACGCCAACCAGCCTATTCTAAAAGATAAATATTTGTTATACCCTGCTTATACAGCAGGATCTGAAGCATTGAAAAGCAAATTCCCTTTTTACAATCTGCCAACAAATATTTCCTCTGATGCAATTGTATATGTGAATGATGTTAAAAATCCATCGGGTTCAGGTCCTATCGGTTTCCGTGAAGGCGACAAGTGGTTTGATGCGCAGGGAAACAGTATTAGTGATGTGAATAATCTGGCCAGCCAAAGCGGAACCGGTATCGCACCGTTTATCCAGGAAAAATATTTTGACGTATTGGACAAGGGTTTACTTACGCCTGATGCATTCGGTGATTATGAGCCGCAAACGACGTTTATGCCTCGCGTAGCATTTTCATTCCCGATTTCTGATGAGGCATTCTTTTCTGCACACTATGATGTACTTACACAGCGTCCACAAAACGGTGGTTTGATTCAATTCCGTCCTGACCTTTATTATGCTTTGGCTCAGGGTTCATCACTTACCAATTCAAATCCTTCGTTGAAGCCGGAAAGAACTACTGATTATGAGATTACATTCCAGCAAAAACTGACGCGTAGTTCTGCATTGTCACTCTCTGCTTTTTACAAAGAGTTACGTGATATGATTCAGGTAATCAGCGTACAGTATGCTTATCCGATAGATTATTTTACTTTTGGAAACCTCGACATTGGTACTGTGAAGGGTTTAACATTAAGCTATGACCTGCGCAGAACCGGAAATATCAGAATGACGGCGAGCTATACGTTACAATTTGCAGAAGGAACAGGATCCAATTCAGGTTCAAACGGTAGGCTTATCGCTCAACAGGGACAAACTAACCTAAGGGAGCCAAAGCCGCTTGATTTTGATCAGCGCCACCAGCTGACGGCTTCGTTTGACTACCACTATGGAAAAGGTAAGGACTATAGCGGACCGGTATGGTTCGACAAGCAGGTATTCGCCAATACAGGATTGAATTTCACTTTCCGTTCCGGTTCCGGTACACCTTATACAAGGAAGAAGAACGTTACTCCTGAAGCCGATTTTACGACTGCTGCCAATGGCCGCTTCCAGCTTGACGGTTCTGTAAACGGATCACGCTTGCCATGGCAATACAGGGTTGATGCCAAGCTTGACAAATTGTTTGAACTAAAGATGGGTAAGAAAGGAAATGGAGAGAGAAGAAGATCATATAACCTAGGCGTTTATCTTCAGGTGCTGAATGTATTTGATGCACGGAACATTATTTCAGTTTATTCTGCTACTGGAAGTGCGACTGATGACGGATACCTTTCATCGGCAGCTGCACAGAATGACATCAATGGCAAGTTGAGCAGAGAAGCTTATGTAGCACAATATGAGATTGCAGAAAATAACCAGGGCAATTTCAGTTTACCAAGACGTATTCGTTTGGGATTGCAGCTTGACTTTTAATAAATAATTTGACAACAGTTAGGAATTATTACCATATCATTATGAGAAAAATTATCTTATCATCCCTTTTCACGCTCTTTTCAGTTAGTCTCTTAACTGCAAAGGAGAATGTAACCTCCGGACACCGCAACGGGCCCATTGGCGGCGACCATGTACTTGCTTCCTGCAGCAAATCAACGGCTCAGACGGATCTTGACATTAATAATATCCGTACAAAAATTTTTATCAACGGTGACATGTGGTGGGATCTTGTAGGAACAGCAACTTATGAAGTTCCGAAAGGTTCCGGTAAACACTCTCTGTTTGCCGGTGCTGTATGGGTGGGTGGTTATGACAATTCCCACAACCTGAGAGTAGCAGCTCAAACCTACAGGCAGTCAGGGGAGGACTTCTGGCCGGGTCCGATCAATCTGACAACTACTGATGTCACTCCCGATGTATGTACGAAATTCGACCGTCACTTCCGCGTTACCCGGGATGAAGTGCAACAAGCAATTGCTTTGTTTGAAAATGGCAGCTATCCTTTAGGTTATTTGCCTCCGCAGGTTATGCAGGACTGGCCCGGAAACGGTGATGATCCTGAGCACGGTGCCGGCCCCGGATACGTACATTACCTTGCTCCGTTTTTTGATTATAATCTGGATGGAATTTATAATTGGGAGGATGGTGACTATCCATACTTTGAATTCAATTCTCCCACTCCGGTTTGCGACGATCGTCTGTTGGGCGATCAGTCCCTCTGGTGGGTTTTCAATGATGTAGGAAATGTTCACCGTGAGACAGACAGTCAGTATCCTATCGGACTGGAAATTCAGACTCAGGCATTTGCATTTGCGACAAATGATGAGATCAATAACATGAGTTTTTATAAGTACAAGATCATCAATAGAAATACAACTACAAATATTGACAGTTGCTATTTCGGAGCCTGGTGTGATCCGGATCTTGGAAACTATCTTGATGACTATGTTGGTTGTGATGTAAAGCGTGGCTTTGGTTATTGCTATAACGGAGATGCAAATGACGAAGGGATTGCAGGATATGGTTTCAATCCGCCTGCAGTTGGAGTAGATTTCTTTCAAGGTCCTGCTGCCGATGTTGGTGACGGAAGAGACAATGACCGTGACAGTTGCGTTGACTGTACATTCGTTCCAAATGCACAGGGAACAATTGATACCATTCCTGATACTGTATTGCCTGAACTTATCATCATGTCAAAATTTGTCTACTATGACAATAACAATGATCCGGTTAACGGTAATCCCAATGGTGCTGAAGATTATTACGATTATTTAAAAGGCATCTGGCGGAATGGAACAAGAATGACTTATGGAGGTAATGGTAAAGGTGGGGGAACCGGTACCACATCGGATGTTTGTGATTTTATGTTTCCGGGTAACTCCGACCCATATCACTGGGGTACAAATGGGTTGCCGGAGTTACCATGGGATGAAGTCGCAGCAGGGAATCTTCCAAATGACAGAAGGTTTTTGCAGTCGTCTGGGCCGTTCACCCTGCTTCCCGGAGCTGTGAATTTTGTTACTACCGGTGCTGTATGGGCACGCGCTACCAACGGAGGTCAGCTTGCATCTGTTCGCCTTGTTCGTCAGGCAGACGATTATGCACAGGCACTTTTCAATAACTGTTTTAAAGTTGTTGACGGACCTGATGCTCCGGATATGACCATCCGTGAGTTGGATAAGGAAATCATCCTTTCAATTGACAATTCCAAGCTTTCCAATAATTACAAAGAGCAATACAATGAAATTGATCCGAATACAACCATTGCAAGTTATTATAGCTTTCAAGGTTATCAGATCTTCCAGACGGTTGATCCGTTTGTAACAGTTTCTGACGTTCATAATCCTGACAAGGCAAGATTGGTTGCACAGTGTGACGTGAAAGACGGAATATCTCAAATCGTAAACAATGTATTTGATCAGGCAACCCAGGGCTGGACACCTGTTGAAGAAGTAAACGGTACTGATAAAGGGTTGAAGCATACCTTCAGGGTTACCACCGATTTATTTGCTTCGGGAGATCCTACCATGATAAACCATAAGACTTACTACTATCTGGTAGTTGCATACGCATACAATGCAGGCGAATCGGCTTCTGATCCGTATGTACCAACCGGACGAAATCAGCCATATAAATCAGGTCGTAAAAACATCAAGCTTTACACTGCAATCCCACACTCTCCTGATCCTGAAAATTACGGAACAGTGTTGAATGCATCATTCGGTGACGGTCCTGAAATTACACGCATAGAAGGAACAGGTAACGGACATCAGCTTGGAGGAGATCGTTTGGCACTTGATCTGAAAAAGGATGCAGAATACAACAAACTTTTTGCTGCACCTTATATGATCAATCACCCTACTTATGAAAGATCAAAAGGACCGGTAGACATCAGAATTTATGACCCGATTTCAATTGCCGGTGGAAATTTTGATTTGAGGGTAATTGCAAGGCTGGATACTTTTGAAAATGCAGCTGACACAATTAATCACGACGTTTACCTGGGCTCTTATTTTGATACCATTACTCATTACCGGGCAGTAGATACACTTTGGGTTTTAAGTAATTTGAATACCGGGTTAACAGATACATCATTGAGGAGCATCCTTTCACCGTATGATCAGCTATTTCCTAAATATGGATTTTCGATCAATATGGCACAAACTCCACAAAATGCGTTTCAGCCGGGCGATGATGCTACCGGAGGTGCAGGATTTATCAGCTCGTCTATAACTTATGAAAATCCTGTCCAAAGATGGTGGGGTGGAGTGAAGGACTTTGATGGAAATCCTCGCCTTAACTGGATCAGAAGCGGAAAGGAAACTTCAACAGATTATAAATTCAACAGTGGTGAATTTGATGGTCAGCAGGTTTATGAAAAATTAATAGGAGGAAGTTGGGCGCCATATAGATTTACCTCTTATGACAATGGCAATAATGGCCCCGCCAATAACAGTAATTCATTTGGGCAAAACCGCTTTTACAATCAAGCCAGTGTTGATATTGTAATCACCACTGATAAGAGCAAATGGAGCTATTGCCCTGTTATTGAAGCATCTTATGCTGATGCGCAAGCAGTTACTTTCCCCGGTAGTCCCAGCGCCAAACGCATGAAGTTACGTCAGAGTTTTTCCATTGATAAAAATGGAAATACAGTTGCCGGAGATACAGGATATAGTTACTTCCCGGGCTATGCTGTCAATGTTGAAACAGGTGAACGCCTTGCTATTGCTTTTAGTGAAAACAGTTATTACGGACCTACAAATGGCTATGCCAATGGTACAGGTGAGGATATGAAATGGAACCCAAACAGTTTGGTTACTGATACCGATGCATATGGAAGGTATATACTTGGTGGCCGACATGTCATTTATGTTTTTGCGCACACAAAAGATGTAAATGCATATGATGGTACCAAATCACTCGGAGATTCTATTACTAAAACCAGTACATGGAACAGGACATGGGGTAATTGTATGTGGGTCGGATACCCTGCATTGGCTCCGGGAGAGGTACTCCCTGATTTTTATGGAACCGGAAGCGGATATAAAAATGATGTGATCATTCGCCTCAGGGTTGCCAAACCTTATGCGAAGTACAATCCAAATCCGGTTGCGTTGAATGACAGCTTCCCATACTATCAGTTTTCGACGCAGGACCTTGTTCCACTCATAGCGAATAAAGAGAGAGCTGTCAGCGCACTTGATAACATCAATATAGTTCCGAATCCTTACTATGCTTATTCGCAGTATGAAAAGAACCAGTTGGATTACCGCGTAAAAATTGTAAACCTGCCTCCTAAGTGTACGATAAGTATTTTTACACCTTCCGGAACGCTGATCAGGAAATTTAACAGAGATGTAGCAGCAGATAATACAGCAGGTGGTATTTATGATGCGAGGGCTAATTTAAATCTTGAAAGTGCCGTTGACTGGGACCTCAAGAATTCATCAGGCATACCTGTGGCCAGTGGCTTGTACCTAATTCATGTTAATGCACCTGGCGTTGGTGAAAAGACAATTAAATTCTTCGGCGTACTTCGCCCTATTGACCTTGATACTTTCTAAACGAACATCAAAACAGAACATATGAGAAAGACCTTTAGAACATTATTAATTCTTGCGATGACATTACCGTTGATCGGCAAAGGAGGAAATCCTGACCGTGCAGGACAGGCGGGAGCAACGGAACTGTTGATTAATCCATGGCCAAAGTCATCCGGTTGGGGTGGCGTCAATACCGGAAGCGTTCGTGGTGTGGAGGCGATATTCGGCAATGTAGCCGGTGTAGCCCTTACCAAAAAAATAGAAGTTGCTTTTGCACATTCGGTATGGATGAAAGGAAGCGGAATGAGTATCAACACGCTTGGTGGCTCATTTAAAGTGGGAGAAGGAAGTGCAATGGGGATTTCCATCATGTCCTTAAGCTTTGGCGACATTCCTATTACTACAGTTGACCAGCCTGAAGGTGGACTGGGAGATTTCAGTCCTCAGTTTCTGAATATCTCACTCTGTTATTCAAAGGCTTTCTCAAACAGTATATTCGGTGGACTTAATCTGAAGGTTGTCAATGAAAGTATCTCAAACGTAAATGCTACCGGTGTTGCATTGGATGCAGGTATTCAATATGTAACAGGATTCAATGCTGACCGTGACAATTTCAAAGTGGGCATAACGCTGAAGAATGTCGGAACACCAATGAAGTTTGGTGGCGACGGACTTTCAACAAGGGTACTGGTTACCGGTGTTTCACCTACCTATGAATATACTGTTGAACAGCGCGCAAATGGATTTGAAATCCCTTCACTGCTGGGTATTGGACTTACCTATGATGCAAAACTTGCTACAGATCACAGGTTGAGCTTCGGAGTTGGATTTACATCAAATTCTTTCACACAGGATAATTATCAGGGTGGATTGGAGTATGCATTCAAAGAGTATTTCATGCTTCGCGGAGGATACGTTTACGAAGAAAATATTTCAAATGATAAACTTCGCACCACCGTATTTACCGGACCATGTGCAGGGTTGACCATTCAGGTTCCACTAGGAAAAAACAATACAAAATTTGGTATAGACTATTCATACCGTGCCACCAATCCATTTGACGGAACGCACACATTTGGGGCTTATTTTATTTTATAAAAAATCATTTTTATATTTGCAGTGCCGCAATCCCGATGTCAATCGGGATTGTTTTGCTTTTAATACCTACTATGCTATGTCTGTATCCTATTACACTGAAGAAGGCTTGAAAAAGCTTCAGGAAGAAATTGCTCAATTAAGAAATGTTGAACGCCCCCGTATCTCAGCACAAATCGCTGAGGCACGAGACAAGGGTGATTTATCTGAAAATGCAGAATACGATGCTGCTAAAGATGCACAGGGCATGCTTGAGCTACGTATATCAAAGCTGGAAACGGTGCTTGCCAATGCGCGTCTTGTGGATGAAAGCAAGCTGGATAATTCCAAAGCACTCGTTCTTTCAAAAGTTAAGATTAAGAATAAAGGCAATGGTCAGACGATGACTTATACACTCGTGGCGGAGAATGAAGCAGATCTTAAATCAGGAAAGATCTCCGTGAGTTCGCCGATCGGAAAAGGTTTGCTTGGAAAAAAAGTTGGAGAAACCGCTGTGATTGAAGTGCCTTCAGGAAAAATGAAATTTGAAATTGTCTCGATCAGCAGATAATATCAACGCTAACCATCACTAATATGGCATCTGTTTTTTCAAAAATTATTTCGGGCGAAATACGGTGTTATAAAATTGCAGAAAGTGCCAACTGTTTTGCTTTTCTGGATGTAGGTCCGCTCGTCAAAGGCCACACCCTCGTTGTTCCTAAAAAAGAAGTGGATTATATTTTTGACATTGATGATGCGCTACACAGTGAGCTTTGGAATTTTGCAAAGCAAGTTTCACATGCAGTAAGAAAGAGTGTGCCTTGTAAAAGGATTGGTGTTGCTGTAATCGGGCTTGAGGTGCCGCATGCGCACATTCACCTGATCCCGATGAATAAAGTGAGTGATATGAATTTTGCAATGCCTAAACTTTCTTTTTCTGCGGAGGAAATGGAAGCTACAGCTGAAATCATCCGTAAAAATTTTATCGGGTAATCTGCCGCGCAGGATTTTCAGTAAGGAAAGACTTCCAGCCTCCTGCCATTTTCTTTTTTCCTCCTGTCGTATTTCCCTGAAAAAAATGACACACCGCTGCTGCAAGTCCGTCGGTGGCATCCAGCTTTTGAGGAAGTTCCTTAAGGGTTAATAAAGTCTGAAGCATGGCAGCAACCTGTTCCTTGGATGCATTGCCATTACCTGTGATTGATTGTTTTATTTTTTTCGGGGAGTACTCGAAAATAGGAATGGTGCGAAAAAGTCCGGCAGCCATGGCAACACCCTGCGCCCTTCCCAGCTTGAGCATGCTCTGTACATTCTTGCCAAAGAAAGGTGCTTCAATGGCGAGGTCGTCAGGACTGTATTTGTCAATCAAAGAAAGTGTAAATTCAAATATCGTTTTCAGTTTGAGTGCATGGTCATCCATTTTGTGGAGGTGCAGCACGCCGAGGTCCACCGCCTGCAAAGTGCTTCCCGCCACTGAAATAAGTCCATAGCCCATAATGGTGGTGCCGGGATCAATTCCAAGAATTATTTTGTCGGAAATAACTTTCACCGTTTTATGAATATCAAATGTGTTTAAAATCGTGGCTCAACATAACCATGGCAAATAACTTTGTATTATTCTTGTTCACGAAACACGATGGAACAAAGTAAAGCAAATAAGAGCTACCGTTTTGGGTATGGCGCCCTCAAGTTATTGATAGCGGTAGCCGCTTTTGTTTTTATTTACCGGCAGGTGATCAGCAAAGAAAATATTTCTGACATCTTTCTGGAATACCACGACATCTTTGCGAATTCCGGAAACGGCAGTTATTTAATCGTAGTGTTTGCACTGATGTTTTTGAACTGGTCGCTGGAGGCGCTGAAATGGAAGCTGATGATGGCCCGGCTTGAAATTATTCCTTTTGGCCGTGCGCTGGCAGCGATATTTTCAGGATTGACGGTTAGTTTTTTTACACCGAACAGGATTGGGGAGTATGCCGGACGGATCTTCCATCTTCATTCTGCCGACAGGATAAAAGGTACGCTGGTTACCATACTTGAAAATCTGAGTCAGCTGATTATTACAATTATCGTTGGATCCATCAGCATGATTTTTTACCTGCGACGGTATTCCGCACTGGATGACTACATTCTTTGGGTTACAGGAGTGCTCATGGTATTGATTTCATTTGCTGTACTATTTCTTTTTCTTGAAGTGCCCTGGCTTGATAAGTCCATTTTGAAAATTAAAAGGCTAAAAAAACTTGCCGGCTATCTTGAAGTCCTTTCAGAATATAAAAAGAGAGAACTTTTTGTTTTGCTCGAGCTGGCGTTAACACGTTACATCGTTTTTACATTGCAGTTTTTTCTGCTGCTGAAAATTTTCGGAATACAAAGTGATTACCTGACGATGGTACTTTTAACCAATATGATATTCTTTGTGATGACGCTGGTGCCCACATTTGCGCTGACTGAAATAGGAGTGAGGGGTGCGATTGCCGTTTATTTTCTTTCAAAAGTAAGTAATGATTCCATTGCCATATTGAATGCTTCTGTTTCCCTGTGGCTTATCAATCTTGTTCTTCCGGCGCTTATCGGCATCCTGTTTATTTTTCAGTTCCGTTTCAGAAATGACAAACGATAGCGATGGAAAAATTTCTTTTTGTCTTCACGCTGATCTTTTCCGTTACTTATGCAGTATTCCTCTGCTGGTGTATCTACGGATGGATGCGATTGACAACGGCTTCTATTCCATTAAAGCACACACCGAAAACTTCCGTATCAGTAATTATACCTGCAAGGAATGAAGCAGAAAATATTCATGATTGTCTGTCCGATTTCCTGCTGCAGGATTATCCATTCGATCTTTTTGAAATAATTATTGCAGACGATCATTCCACTGACAATACGGGTGAACTTGCAAAAAAGTTTATGTCGCAGAATCCGGCGCTGCACATCCGCATGCTGGAAATGAAAAATACCGGCAAAGGGAAATTATTCAAGAAGCAGGCAATAACTGAAAGTATTGACATGGCAACGGGTGAATTTATTCTTACCACTGATGCTGATTGCAGAAGAGGACCTCAGTGGATCAGCAGCATGGTTTATGGTTATGAATCGAATGCGGCAGAAATGGTAAGTGCTCCAGTTGTATTTTCAAATGAGAAGAGTGCGCTTGAAAAGGTGCAATCACTTGAGTTTCTGGGTTTGATAGCGATTGGCGCTGCAGCAATTAAGAATAACAAGCCATTTTTGTGCAATGGTGCAAACCTGGGATTCGGCAAAGCAGTGTTCATGAATGCCGGAGGATACAGCGGCGCCGGAAATATTCCCACAGGCGACGATACCCAGCTTCTGCTTAAGATAGCGTCACATGGAAAGGGTAATATATATTTTATGAAGTCGTCTGAATCCACCGTGTGTACGATGCCGCAGAAAACGATCAATGAACTTTTGAATCAAAGGAAACGATGGGCATCCAAGATTCCGGTGCAAATGAATTCATTTACCATTGGCATTGCTTTGACTGCATACTTTCTTCATGCAGGACTGATTTTATCAGCCATCATGATGATTTATCGCGGAGGCCTATACGGGGTAATGATTCCATTGGCAATAAAAATGATTCCTGAATTTATATTACTTTTAAGCGTGAGTAAATTCTTTAATAAATCACGGCTCCTGTATTTGTTTTTGCCGGCGCAAATTATTTATCCGCTGTATATTTCAGTGGTAGGGGTTTTGTCATTGTCGGGATCCTATAACTGGAAAGACAGAAAGGTAAAATGAAGAAAATCAGAGAAGAAATATTATATGATAAGGAAGCACATCGTGATTTCCGAAGTCATTTTATGAATGATAAAGTGGCGATATTGCTTTCATGGTTTATGACTTTACTTTTCATTTTTTCCTTTCTGGGTTATTTTTTTATTCCTGATAAAACGCAATTTGCGAATAGTGTTAATCCGGCAATCGGCAATCAACCGCCGGGGTTTGAAGTTAAAGTGCTCAGGATCGTAAAGAACAGACATGCTGAACCGCAGCATTTTTTTTCAAAACTGATCTATGGCACAGTGTCAAATGATGTTTTTCTCCCTGTCAGCAGCAGTCATTATGAAGGCACCGAAATAGTGGTAAAGGAATTCTCTGCATCAGGCGACTCATCCTTTGAGAGCCGTTATTCAATCGCAGACGTAGTGTATCCGATCAACTCCGGGAATAAAATAATTGAGCGAAACGGCGGATTGTTTTTTGAGACCAATGACGGAACACCGATGGAGGTTTCCATCAGTGACATGCAGGCGATAATTGACGGTCAGTATCTTGTTCAGAAGAAATTTAAACTTGGAACAGATCATCTTGGCCGTGACGTATGGAGCCGGTTGGTGATCGCAACGAGGGGTACGATATGGTCGGCGTTTGCAATAGCTGCTTTGGCTTTGTTTTTTGGATTTGTTTTTGGTGCCGGTACAGGTATGGTGAAGGGAAAGATTAACCTGTTCCTACGCTGGATTATTTATTCTGTATCTTCCATTCCGGCATTACTGCTGATCATTGTAGCAATTATATTTGCCGGAAATGGTTTTTGGAATCTTTGCCTTGTAACAGGATTTGTGCTTGGCATTCAGGTTGCTCGGATTGTGGTTTTTAAAATTTTATCTACCGGTGGAAAAAAATTCGTGGATTCGGCCAAAGTCCTTGGATTGAATAAATCGCAGGTACTTAAGAATTATATTTTTCCTGATGTTTTGAGGACCTTGTTTGCAACCGGAGCAACAATTTTCAGTGCGGCTGTATTAATTGTGAGTGGACTGGGCTTTCTCGGAATAGGTTTCAAAGATCCTTTTCCTTCGTGGGGAATGATGATACGCGAAAATTACGGATATATAATTATACCCGGGTATCAATATCTCACCATTATTCCGGGACTTTCTATTCTCGTTGTTGCTGTTATTTTTGTTGTCCTGGCAAACAGAATTCAATCAGCACTGAAAGAAAATCACAACTGGAGTTTAGTCTGATCCGACTTCGCATGCGCTACGGCGGACGAGAATGGTTAGTTGATTCCCCGCGGCTTGCCCCGGAAATATGGGTTCAGTCCCGATAGTTATCGGGATTACCCTGAGTTTAATATCATTATATTAAAGGCAACCCTGAATTTTTCATACCCTTTGCAGCAAGTTTCCAGAGGTGTTTTTCATTGACACACTTTTCCAGCGCCATCATGTGACGCGAGCCATGCATGTCACTTCCTATAAAATCAATCATCTGTTCGTCAACCATGCGCTCGGCTATTTTTTTTGCATCCGGCCCGTAATAACCAACGAGTGAATTGGTATTTAACTGGAGTAACGCACCGGCATCTTTTATTTTATGGTACTCGTCAAACCTGTTATACCAAAACGGATATCGTTCCGGATGCGCAAGGATGGGCGTATAACCCGCAATCTGTATATCAAAAATTGCCTGCATCACGTTGTCAGGAGGATTCATATATGAAACTTCGAACAACACATATTTTCCGGCGATGCTTAATAATTTTTTCTCTTTAATTAATTTCATAAAGCCCTCGTCAAAATAATATTCTGCAGCGGCATCAAGTTCCATTTTTATTCCCTCGCGCAGTACCGCTTCCCTTAGTTTGTCCAGTCCGCCGAGGATGATGTCGGGTGTGTTGCGGTAGGCATCACTCATGATATGCGGAGTGGTGACAAGCTTTTTAAATCCGAGGGCGCTATATCTTTTAATCAGTTCAATGGATTCTTCCATCGTTTTACTTCCATCGTCAATTCCCGGAATGAGGTGTGAGTGTATGTCGACAACGAATGATGAATAATCCGTTAGCTTCGGATACGCTTCATCTTTTTTATTGCCACGAAAAATATTTTTTAGAAAAGACATGATTAAATATATGAAAAAAAATCAACTGATGTTTTTCCGGTACCATTCAAAGGCAATTTTCAATCCTTCAATCACTTTTATCTGAGGATCATAGCCCATGAAGGTATTGATCTTCGAAATGTCTGCCAGTGAATTCCTGATGTCTCCGGCACGGGTTTCACGGTGGATTGGTTTTACAGTTGATCCGCCGAGCGCTGCAATTGTCTGATACAATGAATTGATGGAAATTTTTTCTCCGACAGCAACATTATAAACCTGATTTACCGCTTCTTTTTTATCTGCAAAGAAAGAACGGATATTGGCCTGCACTGCATTTTCAACAAAAGTAAAATCGCGCGTCTGTTCGCCGTCACCATCAATGTAAGGAGCCGTTTTGTTGATTGCTGCCTGCATGAATAAAGGGATTACAGCGGCATAAGCACCTTCCGGACTTTGATTGGGGCCGAATACGTTGAAGTAACGGAGACCGATAATTTCCATTCCATATGTAGGACCGAAAACGCCGGCATATAGTTCATCGATCTTTTTTGTAACCGCATAAGGAGAAAGTAGATTCCCTGTTTCTTCTTCTTTCTTTGGAAGGACGGGATGATCGCCATAAACAGATGAAGAACTTGCATACACAATGCGTTTTGCTTTTGCATCGCGCGCTGCAATGAGCATGTTCAGAAATCCCGTTGCATTTACGGCATGTGATGCTATGGGATCTTTCACAGAACGCGGAACGGAACCCAGCGCTGCCTGGTGATTTACGTAGTCAATTCCTTTACAGGCAGATTTACATGTTTCAAGATTGGTAATGTCACCATCAATAAATTGAAAATTTGCGTTCGATAAAAAGGGTTCGATATTTTTTTTGAAGCCGGTGGAAACATTGTCGAGCACAACCACTTTTCCTGCATTGTATTTTAACAGATACTCAACGATATTGCTTCCGATAAAACCGCATCCGCCCGTAACAAGAAAAGAAAGTGATGATAAGTCTGATTTGTGAAATGGGTTATCGTACATAATTAATTTTGTTCGACAGCAGGATTAAAATTTTACCTGTGCGTATATTGTTGTTCGTAATAATGCATGTAATCACCGGATGTTACCTGCTTCAGCCATTCCTGGTTGGAGAGGTACCAGTCCACTGTTTTTTCGAGGCCTTCTTCAAATTGCAGTGAAGGGATCCATCCCAGTTCCCGTTGCAGCTTCGAGGAATCAATGGCATAGCGCAGGTCATGCCCGGCCCTGTCTTTTACAAAGGTGATGAGTTTTGCTGATGTTCCGTCAGTACGGTTCAGCTTTTTATCCATGATCCTGCAGAGTAATTCAATGAGGTCAATGTTCTTCCATTCATTGTGTCCGCCGATGTTATAAGTAGAACCCGTTTTGCCCTTATGAAAGATGGTATCAATAGCTCTTGCATGGTCCTCTACAAATAACCAGTCGCGCACATTTTCACCTTTGCCGTAAACGGGAACAGGTTTTGAATGGAGGATGTTGTGAATGGCCAACGGAATTAATTTTTCCGGAAAATGAAAGGAGCCGTAGTTGTTGGAACAGTTGGAGATGACAACAGGCATTCCATACGTATCACTATACGCCCTCACAAAATGGTCGCTGCTGGCTTTGGAAGCAGAGTAGGGGCTGTGCGGATCGTAAGAAGTTTCTTCTGTAAACATACCTTCAGCACCGAGTGAGCCATATACTTCATCAGTTGAGACATGATAGAATAAATGTGTGGCCGGTATTTTTCCGTTGGCTGAATCGGCAACTGAATTTTTCCAGAGATTTTTAGCGGCGTTTAAAAGATTAACCGTTCCGATTACATTGGTCATTACGAATTCAACAGGATTGGTAATGCTTCTGTCAACGTGCGATTCGGCAGCAAGATGAATGACGGCATCAAACTGATGTTCAGCAAAAAGTTTCTGAACGAATTCACCATCCACAATATTTCCTTTTACAAAACTGTAGTTTGGTTTATTCTCAATGTCCCTGAGGTTAGCCAGGTTGCCGGCATAAGTAAGCGCGTCAAGGTTTATGATATTGTAATCAGGATATTTATTCACGAATAACCGCACCACATGCGATCCGATAAATCCTGCTCCTCCTGTAATTAAAATTTTCTTTTTCATTTCAAATCAATTTCATTCTTCAAGTCAGCACTGTTGCCAGACGGTTTTCCCATTTCCACGCGCTTCTCATGATGTCATCGAGCGACAATTCAGCTTTCCATTGCAATTCATTGTTTGCGAGGGACGTATCCGCCCATATTTTCACGACATCTCCTGTTCTTCGTTCGCCTAAAATATAATTCAGTTTTACACCGCTTACTTCTTCAAAAGCGCGAATGGCCTGAAGAACAGTATTTCCTTTTCCCGTTCCGAGGTTGAAGATCTCAAACGGATTTTTATTTTTTTTATTGAGTAAGCGCTCCACGGCAGCAATGTGCGCCTTTGCAATGTCAACCACATGTATGTAGTCGCGGATACAGGTTCCATCGGGAGTATCGTAGTCATTGCCAAAAACGGTCATGGAAGCCCGCTTGCCAATGGCAGTTTGCGTGATTACAGGGACTAAGTTATTCGGCGGACTTAAAGGACATTCACCAATCAAAGCACTTTCATGCGCGCCGCCCGGATTGAAATACCGCAGTGCTATTCCTGAAAATTTATTGACACGGATAGTATCAGCTAATATCTCTTCACCGATCTGCTTTGTATTTCCATAAGGTGATTCAGCTCTTGAGAGCGGAGCCGATTCATCAATGGGAAGCTTGGCCTGATCGCCATACACGGAGCAACTGGAAGAGAAGAGGAAATTATCCAGTTTGTTTTCTTTATAAATCTCAAGCAGGTTAAGGAG
Source organism: Bacteroidia bacterium (assembly GCA_038206355.1). GTDB lineage: Bacteria > Bacteroidota > Bacteroidia > AKYH767-A > 2013-40CM-41-45 > JAPLDB01. Next base: position 30,722 of record JBBRAY010000002.1, on the reverse strand, counting down.
TGAAACCAGGTTATTCCTGTAATACATCAATGGATTTTCTACCGATTCGCCTACAGCTTTGAAGGCAGCAAAATGAATGGTGGCGTCAATTTTGTTTTCGGAAAAAAATGCTTTTACTTTTTCTTTGTCACACAAATCAATTTCAAAAAACTTCGGTTTTTTTCCTGTAATCTTTTCAATTGAATTCAAAACCTCTTTACGGGAATTGCTCAGGTTGTCGATGATAAAAACATCATATCCCTTGTTATGCAACTCAACCGTGGTGTGAGAGCCGATGTAGCCGGTGCCGCCTGTGACGAGAATGTTCTTCAAATTAAAATTTATTTAACTCAACGAAGTACGAATGAGGAATACGAATATACATATTGCTAATTTTGAGACGTTTACTTTTCGAAATTCGATTTTCGGATTTCGGACATCGGACATTATTATTTATGAATGGTAAATTTGATTTTAATAGTTACTTACAGTATTATTTTCACAAATTAACCTTTGAATTTCTCCATTTTTTCAAGGAATGCAAAGATGAATATTTTTTCCGGAAAGGAGGAGAATGGGGGAAGGTTTTTGATTTCTCTGGTCATTTGCTGACTGGCCTCAAATACATCTAAAATATTTAAGGGCTTTCTTTTTTATGAAAGCTCATCATATTTGAGTTGGTGGAGGAAGGTATTTGATGGTAGTATTGTCTACATAAAAACCTTCGTGCTGACTGGTTATCATTTTTTCATCAAGGTAAAGAAAAGTCTCTCACAGAATAGGTAAAGAAATATTTTGTAGTTTAGTATTTCTGTCAGGTCCGATCGCTATCGGACTCACAGCGCAAATGCCACGGCACGAAGACCTGACAACATTAAAATACGATTTACGAATTACTAATTTTGATAACGGGTTGCTTTTCGAAATTCGGTTATTCGGCATTTAATTCGATATTCGAAGGAGTAGTTACAAGCTCCAGTACATCAACTCCTTAATCTTCCCTTTGTAGATTCCTTTCAGGTCAACAACCAGTGCATCTTTGTTGGTGATGGATTTGAAATAAGATTCATCAAGTCCCGTAAACTCATTGTGGTTAACGGCAACGATCACTGCGTCATAATTTTTTCCGATGGCAGGGATGAGTTCAAATCCATATTCATGTTTCATCTCCGCACTGTTTGCTTTTGGATCAGTTACTTCAACCTGTACGCCGTACGACATTAATTCCTTCACCACATCGGCCACTTTTGAATTGCGGATGTCTTCAACGTTCTCTTTAAAAGTAGCGCCCATCACCAGCACTCTTGCTTTTGAAAGGTCTTTGCCCACGGCAACAATTTTCTTCACGGTTTGCTTGGCTACGTAAAATCCCATGCTGTCATTCACATAACGCCCGCTGTTGATCACCTGTGCGTGGTAGCCAAGTTCCTGCGCTTTGTAAGTAAGGTAGTAAGGATCTACACCTATGCAATGTCCGCCCACAAGTCCGGGCTGGAAGCGCATGAAGTTCCATTTCGTTCCTGCTGCTGCAAGTACATCATAGGTATTAATTCCCATTTTATTAAAGATGATGGAGAGTTCATTCATCAATGCAATATTCACATCGCGCTGTGTGTTCTCAATGATCTTAGCGGCTTCGGCAACTTTAATGGATTGCGCTTTATGCACGCCGGCTTTTACAATGATCTCATACGTTTTTGCAATTTCATCTAATGATTCATTGTCGCAACCCGAAACCACTTTTAATATTTTTGAAATGGTATGCTCATGATCGCCGGGATTAATCCTTTCCGGAGAATAGCCAACTTTAAAATCCGTTTTGAATTTTAGTCCCGACAATTCTTCCAGCACAGGAATACAATCCTCTTCAGTACATCCGGGATAAACGGTAGACTCATAAACGATATAGTCGCCTTTTTTCAAAACTTTACCGATGAATCTTGTTGCGCCGAGGATCGGTTTCAAATCGGGCAGGTTGTGCTCGTCTATGGGCGTCGGAACGGTGACGATATAAAAATTTGCTTCCCTGAGTTTTTCGACATCAGAGCTGAATTCAATTTCACATCCGTCAAACGCTTCAGGCTCGAGTTCTCCACTCGGATCAATTCTGTTCCTCATCTTTTCAATTCTCGGCTCGCTGATATCAAAACCAATTACCTTGATCTTCTTCGCAAACTCCAGCGCTATCGGAAGTCCCACGTATCCCAATCCTAAAACTGCTAATTTCTTTTTCTTATCTATTAATTCCTGGTACATTCTGTTTTTTACTTTAATCGTATAACTACTAGATTCTAATTTTTAACTTTTAATTTGCTTCTGGCTTCTTGCCGCTGGCGGCTGGCTTCTTGCCAATTTGTATATGCATTCTGATTTCTACTTACGATTTAAAACTGGTAATGGGCTTCTAACTTCTAACTTTTGACTTTTGACTTTTGAATTGCTTCTTGCTTCTGGCTACTGGCTTCATGCCATTCATTAGTTGTCTCATGCAGATTACTCATAGTTTGTAACTTGCTACTGTCTCTTATCTCATATCTCTTGTCTCATTTCTTAATCTTCTTCATATCCCTTAATCCATAAATACGCTCAATAATATCCACCACCTTCAATCCCTCGAGCGCATTGGTTGTTGCGCTGGTTCTTCCTTTCAACGTGTCAATCACATTCTCCATTACAAAATGATGATTGGCTGCAGATCCCTTATATCCTCCGTAATCATTGGCCGGACTGGATTCCTCAAGTTTCGGCATTGAATAATTTTTAATGTGGCAATACTCGACATCATTCATATACTGTCCGCCGATTTTTACGCTGCCGTTTTCACCGATGATAGTTATGCTGCTTTCCAGGTTCTTGTCGTAAATGGATGTAGAATAATTCAGGCTTCCCATTCCACCATTAACAAAATTGAAAGAAACAAATCCTGAATCTTCAAATGAGGTTAATCCGTGGTGATTGAAGTCGGCGAATTTTCCCTGTAAGTTATTGATGTCACCGAACAACCAGTACATGATGTCAATGAAATGGGAGAATTGTGTGAACAGGGTTCCACCATCCAGGTCAGAACTTCCTTTCCAGTTTTTTCCGTTGTAATATCTTTCGTCGCGGTTCCAGTAACAGTTGAGCTGAACCATATAAATTTTTCCCAGCAGATTTTTATCCACCACTTCTTTGATCCAGGCAGAAGGAGGGGAGTACCTGTTTTGCATCACACAAAATACATGACGCGATACCTGGAGCGCTTTAAAAATTATTTTTTCACATTCGGCAACGGTGAGTGCCATTGGCTTTTCGACAACGACGTGTTTTTTATTCTCCAGTGCTTTCAGACAATGCTCGGCATGCAGTCCGTTTGGCGTACAAACATTCACCACGTCAAACTCAACTCCTGATTTCAATAAATCATCGAGCGAAGAAAAATATGGAACGTCATCTTTAATTTCTGTAGCATCCTTAGGTAAGATGTCGCACATTGCTCTGAGCTCCGCTTCGGGATTACGGCGTATCATCTCCGCATGTCGTTTACCGATATGTCCGGCGCCAACAACAGCCATCTTAATCTTATTATCCGTTATCACGTTCACTTTATCCTTGTCCTTTATTTGACCCGTTTAACTTTATTTCCTTCGAGTTGGTATTCCTGTTTACTCTCAGGGCAAATCGCAAATCCATTGGCGTCGAACTTTAGTTTGTGACCGTACTCGCTCATCCATCCGGTGAGCACTGCAGGGTTACCGACCATCAATGCGTAAGGAGGAACATCTTTCGTAACCACAGCGCCTGCACCAACGAATGAATATTCCCCAATTGTATGTCCGCATACCACGGTGGCGTTGGCACCAATGGTAGCGCCGCGTTTTACGAGCGTTTTCAGGTATTGTCCTTTGCGGATTATTGCACTTCGTGGATTGTTGATATTGGTGAATACCATTGACGGTCCGAGGAATACATCATCCTCACAAATAACGCCGGTATAAATGCTCACGTTGTTCTGCACCTTTACATTTCTCCCGAGAACAACATTGGGAGAGATCACGCAGTTTTGTCCGATGTTGCAGTTTTCACCGAGCTCACTTCCTTCCATGATGTGAGTAAAGTGCCACACCTTCGTGCCTTTTCCGATTTTACATCCTTCGTCAATGACGGCGGTTTTATCTGCGACAAATTCTTTTTCGTTTCCCATTATTATAGATGTGTTGATTTATACAATTCTTCTTTCGGCAAACTTTTGAAATATTCAAGCGTAAGTTTCAATCCTTCTTCACGCGAAATTTTTGGTTCCCATCCGAGTATTTTTCTTGCACGTGTAATGTCCGGTTGCCGCTGCTTTGGGTCGTCCTGTGGAAGCGATTTGTAAATAATTTTCTGAGATGTCCCTGTGAGTTTAATAATCTCTTCTGCAAATTCTCTGATGGTAATTTCATCCGGGTTGCCGATGTTTAATGGCAAGTGGTAATCACTCAGCAACAAACGATAAATACCTTCTACCAGGTCATCCACATAACAAAAGGAACGCGTCTGACTTCCATCACCAAAAACAGTGAGGTCTTCTCCACGTAAGGCTTGTCCGATAAATGCCGGCAATGCGCGCCCGTCATTCAGCCGCATGCGTGGACCATATGTATTAAATATCCTGATGATGCGCGTATCAATGCCATGCACATTGTGATAAGCCATCGTCATTGCTTCCTGAAATCTTTTTGCTTCGTCGTAAACACCCCTTGGTCCTACGGGGTTCACATTTCCCCAGTAGTCTTCATTCTGAGGATGTACCAATGGATCGCCATACACCTCGCTGGTAGAGGCAACCAGGATTCTGGATTTTTTTGAAACGGCAAGTCCGAGAAGGTTATGTGTTCCGAGAGATCCAACTTTTAAAGTGGGTATAGGAATTTTTAAATAGTCAATCGGGCTGGCAGGAGAAGCAAAATGAAGAATATAATCGAGTTCACCGGGAACACTTACAAATTTAGAAACGTCATGGTGATAAAATTCAAACTCCTTTAATTTGAAAAGGTGTTCAATGTTCCGCATGGATCCGGTGATGAGGTTATCCATTCCGATTACATGGTAACCGCCAATGATAAATCTGTCACACAGGTTGGAACCAAGAAATCCTGCAGCTCCGGTAATTAATATTCTTTTCACGTTTTCTGTTTTTTTTCAGGATAAGCTCTCCGGTGCAATGACTTCGCGGCCGATACTATTGTAGTAAAAACCTTTTTCCAGCATTTGTTTCAGGTCATAAAGATTTCTTCCGTCAAAAATAACGGGCTGCTTCATCAGTGATTTTATTTTTTCAAATTCCGGCGTGCGGAAAACGCTCCATTCAGTAGCGATGATGAGGGCATCGGCGTCTTTCAGAATTTCATATCCGTCTTTTCCATACTGAATTTTATCGCCGATGACTTGTTTCACATTTTTCATTGCTTCGGGATCAAAAGCAGAAACAGATGCTCCGCTATTTATCAGTTCGTCAATAATGTGAAGTGCGGGCGCTTCGCGGATATCGTCTGTATCAGGTTTGAATGCAAGTCCCCATAAGGCAATTTTTTTTCCTGAGATATTTCCGTGAAAATATTTTTTCAATTTCTCAACGATGGTACGTTTTTGTTTTTCATTCACGCTCATTACACTTTTGAGGGTGGAGAAATCATATTTATAATCAGAAGAAGTTTTTACAAGCGCCTGAACGTCTTTAGGGAAGCAGCTTCCGCCATAGCCTATGCCGGCAAACAAAAATCTTTTTCCAATGCGTGCATCCGAGCCGATACCGATTCTTACGCTGTCAACATTGGCGCCGGTGAGTTCGCAGAGGTTGGCGATTTCATTCATGAAAGTAATCTTCATGGCGAGAAATGAATTGGCCGCATATTTTGTAAGTTCGCTGGAGCGCTCATCCATAAAATAAATCGGATTGCCGGAACGTACAAAAGGAGCATACAATTCATTCATCAGCTTTTTCGCAGCCTCAGAAGTAGTGCCAATCACTACGCGGTCGGGCTTCATGAAATCGTCAACAGCAAATCCTTCCCTTAAAAATTCAGGATTACTCACCACGTCAAAATCAGACTTGCAATTCTTTGCAATCATGGCCCTCACTTTCTCCGCTGTGCCAACGGGAACGGTACTTTTATTTACAACAATTTTATATTCAGTAATTAAGTGACCCAGTTGTTCGGCTACCTGTAAAATATATTTCAGGTCAGCTGAACCATCTTCACCGGGCGGAGTAGGCAATGCAAGAAATATAATCTGAGCACCGGCAATTCCTTCCTCAAGATTTGTTGTGAAGGTGAGTCGGCCTTGTTTGATGTTACGTTCAAAAAGTAAATCGAGGTGTGGCTCATAAATGGGAACTTCTCCGCGTTTCAACTGCGCCACTTTTGCCTCATTAATATCAACGCAGGTGACGTGATTTCCGGTTTCTGAAAAACATGTTCCGGTAACCAATCCAACATATCCTGTGCCTACAACTGCTATTTTCATACTTTATTCTTTTTGCTGACTAAGCAGCTGCGACTTCAATATTTATTAATTCAAGAACGGATTCTGTGATGAGCTTCAGTGTTTCTTCTTTCATTTCTGTATGAACAGGAAGAGAGATTACATTGGCGCAAAGGTGTTCTGTCACCGGAAAATCTCCAGGCATATATCTGTCATCACGATATGCCTTTTGCATGTGCAGCGGGACGGGGTAATAAATCATTGAAGGAATTTCCTTTGCCGCCAGTTGTTCGCGCAATTTATTCCTGTCGGCATTTTTCAGCAAAAGCGTGTATTGGTGAAATACATGATTGGAATTTTTTGTGCGTGCAGGCGTATTGATTTTATTATTTTCTGCGAACGCTTTGTCGTAAAAGTCAGCAACAGTTCTTCTTGCTGCAGCATATTCATCAAGGTGCCGTAATTTAATCCTGAGGATCGCAGCCTGTATGCTGTCGAGTCGTGAATTGACACCGATCTCATCATGATAATAAAGCGTACTCTGTCCGTGGTTGGCAATCATCCTCATTTTTTTTGCCAGTTCATCGTCATTGGTGAAAATGGCGCCGCCGTCACCGTAACAACCGAGATTTTTAGAAGGGAAAAAGGAGGTACATCCGATTGTTCCTATGGTGCCAGCCTTTTGCGTGGTTCCGTTTTTAAGATAGTAGTCTGAGCCAATTGCCTGTGCAGTATCTTCGATCACATATAAGTTATGTCGTTTCGCAATATCCATCAGCGCATCCATATCTGCACACTGACCAAAAAGATGAACAGGAACGATGGCTTTTGTTTTCGGAGTGATGGCGCGCTCAACGGCTTTCGGATCAATGAGGAAAGTATCAGGAAGCACGTCAACCAGCACGGGTTTTAATTGCAACAATGCAATGACTTCCGCAGTAGCCACATAAGTAAAACTTGCTGTGATTACTTCATCTCCCGGTTTTAGTCCGAGGGCCATCATGGCAATCTGAAGCGCATCCGTTCCGTTGGCACATGGAATGACGTGTTTTACGCCCAGGTATTTCTCCATTTCTGCCTGAAAAGATTTCACTTCCGGCCCGTTGATATAGGCCGATGACCTCACCACATCCAGAATTGCCTTGTCAATTTCCGCCTGAATTTTGTTGTACTGACCAATGAGGTCAACCATTTGAATTTTTCCCATAATTCTTTAAAAAGATTGCGAATATAGAACTCTTTTTCTGCTTTTCAACGCGCTTTTTGGTGTATGATAGGGGTTTGAGTTGCTCATTTTTCTTCGCAAAGCATGAATGTATCATGTTACAGAAATCAGGGAGGAATTTTAGCTTTTATTCACTGAGTTTCAGCAAACAAGTTATTAAGGCCTGCCCTGACTTTTGCTTCATCAAATGAATTCATATTACCTTGTCGCAAAAATAATTTGATGAAAAAACTCGCTGCCATTCTTCTGGTAATTTTCGTTTCCTGTAATTCAGCAACTGATAAAAAAGTTCGTGAGCATATTCCCGTTGTAGCATTTCTGGATTTACTGCAGGATGAAACACTTGCAGAAGCGAAGCGGGGTTTTTTCATGGCGTTGAACGACAGCGGTTTCAGGGAGGACAACCAGACGATGCAAATAATTTATCGCAATGCACAAGGCGATCAACCAACGTTGTTGCAAGCCTGCGATTACCTTTTGTCACAACAACCTGATCTCATTGCAACATGCCCGACTTTGTCAACGATAACAGCTGTGAAGAGGACCACCGATGTCCCCATTTTCATGACGGTTTCCCCGAGACCTGATCTTGCAAAGCTTGCCAATGAATTCGGTCGTGCCCCGCGAAATCTTTTCGGTACTTATGAGACGCTGGAGTACATTGATACCTCAGTGATGATGATCAGATCGATTCTACCTTCTGCAAAAAAAATCGGAACGATCTTTAATCAGTCGGAGCCGCAAAGTGTGGATGCCATGAACAGGATTGAAAGTGTTTGTAAGAATCTTGGATTGCAACTAGTGAAGCTTCCGGTCAATAACAGCAATGAAGCGCAATTGGTTGTTCAGGCATTACTGAGAAAAAAAATTGATGCTTTTTTTGCCTTGCCCGACAATACCGTTTTTGCCGGTATGGAAGTCATTGTAAAAAGTTGTGACGAAGCAAGGGTTCCTGTGTTTACCAGTGAAGAAGGATTGGTGAAACGTGGTGCTGTGGCGGCTTTCGGAGCTGACATGTACCAATGGGGTTATCAGAGCGGTGCGCAGGCAGCAACATTTTTAAAAACAAAATCAACAGAAGGGCTGCAACCGGAAGTGGTGAAGGTGAGGAGGAAGGTGATTAATACGAGGAAAGCAGATCAGTTTAATTTACAGTTTGACAGTACTTTTTCTCAGGTAGAATAAATCCAAATCATCCTTCAGGAATAAAAAAGAAATATTTCTCTCTGTCAATTGAAGGATCGTAAAGTTGAAGTTCACCATTGCGAAAAACTTTAATTTGATATCCAAAAGTTTCTATTAGTTCCAGAACCTGAGACCGGTGATTATTTTCCCACAGCTCGCAATAAATAACAGGCTTGTTTTTTCTGATCAGGTTTTTACCACCTGAAAAAATATTGAATTCATAATTCTCAGCAACAATTTTTATGAAATCAATTTTGATGGTTTTTAATTCTTCCACATCATCCAGCTTTTTCAACGGGCATCCGGAGAGAATTCCCTTTTCGCCCTTGTCAGTGACGTCGTCATAAACGTGAGCAAAACCATGTTTTTTTGTGAAACGCCAAACGGGTAAGATCATTTTTATTTTACCGGTAGCATTCCCCAAAGCTAAATGAAAAACGATGACCTTATGCGCAACATTGAATAATTTCAATATAGATCTTAATACATCGATATTTTGCGCTACCGGTTCAAAAGCGAAAATCTTTCCTGATGTTAATCGTCGGGCAACCGGCACAGTTGTGATTCCTGTATTGGCACCGATGACCAGAACATTATTTTGCTGTGAGATCATTTTTACAAAACGGAGGTAATCCTTTTTTCCGGGAGCCAGCCGGAGAGAAATAATTTTCAGGCATGAAAATAAAATGAGATAGTTTTTATATCCCAAAATTGCCTGGAGAGTTCCAATGATTAAATTTTTCAACTTAAAATTATTGTTTCTAATTTTTCATTTTGAATTTTCCAGTCAAAATTATTTCTGACGAATTCAAATGCCTTTTCACGGATTGAATTATATTTCTCGTCATTTTCAATCAGTTCAGCATATGCAGCGGCAAAATCTGCAGGTGAATTTGCCTCTATTATTTCTTTCTGATGGCCGGCATGAATCGCATTGTTTGCAAGCGACGAAACGATGCAGGGGATTTTCATTGCCATGGCCTGAATAATTTTATTCTGTAGCCCAATACTGATCAGCATCGGGGCGAGCATTATTTTTGAAGCTGCGAATGCATCACGGATATGATTGAATTTTTCAATGACAAAAATCCTGTCGCTTCTCAGTTTCCTTATTCTTGCGGGAGCATCGACGCCGGCAATTAATAATGTTGCTTGCGGGTGCGTCCTGTGAATTAACGGCAGGATTTTAGTTGCAGCATAATGTGCAGATTCAATATTCGGCGGATAGCCCATGTTGCCGGTAAATAGTAAGTCATATTTTTTTTCTTTCTCCTCCGGGAAAAATTGATTGAAGTCAACACCATTGGGGATGATATGAATTTTGTTTTTGTCAGGGTGACCAATCGCTTCCCTGTCCTGAGACGAGATGATTACCTTTTGTTCGAAGTCGTCAAAGATATTTCTTTCATACTGCACCAGTCGTTTGTGTTCGAGATGTAAAACAGGTTTTAGTAAAATGTTGCTGATCTGCGCCCTTCGTTTCATGCCGATTGAAAAGGCATCCATGTAGTCAATGGTTTTCTTTAAATGCTTTTCATCCCTGACGTATTCTGACATTCTGATAAGGTGACAATACACGGCATCAGGTTGTAATCCGGCAAGTAGTTTTTTTATTTTAATATGGATAGCCCGGCTGTAATATATTCCGACCTGAAGCGGGACATTTTCAAACAGCGCGCTTGAGATATTCATGAGCTGCCGCATTTTGCTGACCTGAAAAACATGAATTGATTTACAGAAAGGTTCCAGTGCTTCTCTTTGTTCAGCGGTTATTATTTTTTCATCGAGGGCAATGAGGTGAATTTCATTTCCGACAGAAAGTCCTTTCACCTGATTGAATATCCTGAGTTTGTCGCCCTTCTCCAATGGAAACGGAAAGCGCGAAGTAAGCACTGCAATTTTGGCCATGCTAAATCAGGATGCCTTTGTCTTCTAAAATAAATTTTGCTAGTTGTGATCCGCAATTCCGGCTACCGGCTTCATTCAGATGAACGCCATCGTAAAATTGATCTGCAGATAATTCAAATGCCAGTAATTTTAATTGGTGTTTCTGAGCGATAGATTCAATCACTTTGTTAAACCGGGTTAATTGCTCATTCATATTTAAATGATAAGGATACATAATGCCGGCGGGGAATTGAGGAATCTTTATTAAAACAATGTGGTTATTCCGGCAAACCAGTCTCAGCTTTACAACCAGTTGGGCATAAGCAATTGCAAACTCCTCTTCAGGAATATTTTCTTTCAGGTCATTGGTGCCAATGAGGACGCTGATCATACTTGCATCAAATGATTTCAGAGAAGAAAATTTTTCATTGATGGATCGCACAAGTCCTATGGTAGTAAGTCCATTTGCAGAATAGTTGATGATATTCCACTCTTTATTCAACTTTCCGGATAATACATTTCCTGTGTATTCGGGATAGCCAAGATAACTCCTGGCACCTGCTGTAATACTGTCCCCAAAACAAATAAGTGTTTCCCAGTTCATGGATAAAAATTTTAAAATAATTCCAAACGTAGTGAATATTTTAATCTGATAATAGTGTGTAAGAGAATTTTGAGGGTCATACATTGTATTATTTCAATTGTCGGTATTGACGCAGGTTTTATTAGTTTCGTTGCGTTCATGAACTTCTACCTCACCGCCGTTTTACTGGGATTGGGCTTTGCATCGCTGGCGCTGGGTATATTCATTTCCATGCGCATTTTCAATATCCCTGATATTACTACTGATGGGAGTTTCACCCTGGGAGGTGCGGTGACTGCCGTACTCATGACGCAACATGTTTCAATGCCTGTAATTTTTATTTCAGCATTCTTCGCAGGGGCAATAGCCGGCGCGATAACGGGCGTCATTCATACCCGGTTAAAAGTAAATGCATTGCTGGCAGGCATACTGGTGATGACGGCGCTATACTCTGTAAACCTGGCATTGATGGGAAGGTCTAACATCCCGCTCATTGAAATACCCACCATTTTTTCGATGGCAGGATTTATTTCGGGAGAAGTGAATCAGCAGGCCACGGTGCTGGTAGTTTTTGTTTTTTTTCTCTGGCAACTGATGGGATGGGTATTGAAAACGGACTTCGGACTGGCCATGCGCGCCACAGGAAACAATGAAAGCATGATCCGCGCTTTGGGAGTGAATACGAACAGGATGAAAATTATAGGGCTCGGTCTGGCCAACGGACTCACGGCTTTAAGCGGATTTCTCATCACACAGATACAAGGATTTGCAGATATCAATATGGGTATCGGAATTGTAATTCTCGGTCTTGGCTCTGTGATGATCGGAGAAATATTTTCGAAAACATTTCATATCAGAAGTGTGCCTGTTCAATTGTTATTGGTGATTGCAGGAAGTATTATTTTCCGCCTCATCCTTGCTTTTGCATTGAGCATCGGTATTGATGCGCTTTACCTGAAACTGGTCGTTGCTGTTTTTGTTTTGGTTGTCGTCAGCATTCCCAATTTAAAGAGAAGCAATGATTGAACTTAAAAATATCAGCAAAATATTCAATCGCAATTCAGCCAATGAAGTGGTGGCGTTGCAGAACGTCAGTCTTGTTATTCCTGAAAAAAGTTTTGTTGTAATTGTTGGTGCAAACGGATCGGGGAAGTCAACGTTGCTGAATGCTTTGGCCGGAACAATAAAAACGGATGAAGGTCAAATTATGATTGGAGGAAATGACATCACGGAACTTAGTGATTTTGACAGAAGCAAATGGATTGCGCGCATTTTTCAAAACCCGTTATCAGGTACGTCTCCGGAGCTCACGATACTTGAAAATTTCCGGCTCGCTGCATTGCGTACGGAGAAAAAAACTTTTCATATCGGAACGGGGGAGAAGTTCAGGAAGCTGGTTCAGAATAAATTAAAGTTGCTGGGACTTGGATTGGGGGATAAACTCAATCAACCTATGGGAACATTATCGGGCGGACAGAGACAGGCGTTGACGCTATTGATGGCAGTGATGCCTTTTGAAATGGGTAGGGATGGGACGAAAATATTGTTGATGGATGAACCCACTGCAGCGCTCGATCCGAAAACCTCGGCATTGATTCTTGATCTTGCAGACAAAATTATTTCTCAATATAACCTTACCGTTATTTTCGTGACGCATCAGTTGAAAGATGCCTTGAATTATGGTAACCGGATTGTAAGTATGGAGCGTGGCAAAATCACCAGAGATTTAGCCGGTGAGTTCAAGAAAAATCTAACAAACAACGAAGTATTTAGCTGGTTTCAATGAAAACGTTACAATTGGGTTAAACAGTAATTCATTTAGTAGAATCCCCCTGAAATTTCTTTAATTTGCATTCCATTGAACCGAAAAATACTGATGAAAAAACTACTGATCATTTCTCTTACTTTATTTGCTTCAGTTAGTTCATTTGCACAGGTGCAGAAATCTGTGAAGTGGAATTATCATGTTGAACAAAAAGGCAAAAATGAAGCGCTGCTTGTTATGACTGCCACCATTGATGAAGGATGGCATATCTATTCTCAGTTTACCCCTGATGGTGGCCCCCTGCCAACCATGTTTTCATTTGATTCGAGTGCCTGTTACACGATTGAAGGGAAGGTTTCTGAGCCCAAAGCACAGGAAGATTTTGATTCCACATTTGATATGAAGGTCCTTACCCTTGATGGAAATCCTTCTTTTTCTGTTAAAATAAAACTTAGTGATGATTCATGCGTTATCACAGGTCGTGTAGAAGGCCAGGTGTGTAAGGATATGTGTATTTTATTTGGTGATACATTTACAATCAATATTGGTAATACAAAGGATGGTGAAGTAATTACAAAATGAGGCCGTTTGAAAAATGCACGCAAGGAAAATGGAAAGCTGAAAATTTATAGCAGAAAAAACATCAATCATTCATGAGAAAATCCGGGTTTATATTTGTGCTCATATTGTTCTTTTCGACTTTTGTAAATGCACAATTTCTGCATCCTGTAAAATGGACTTTTAGCATTGATCAGAAATCAAACAGCGAAGCATTTCTGGTTTTCAAAGCAGCCATTGACGATGAGTGGCATATTTATTCCCAGTTCACTCCTGATGGCGGACCGTTACCCATGTTTTTCAGTTTCGATCCCGATCAGAATTACGAGCTTTTGGGTAAGGTCGTAGAGCCGCAGCCGCATAAAGAATATGATAAGACTTTTAAAGTTGACGTACATTCTTTCAGTGGTAAGGTAGAATTCAGGCAGCGGGTTAAACTCAATGGCAGTTATTTCAAGATTACAGGAAGAGTGGACGGACAAGTCTGCAAGGAGTCATGCATACAGTTCGACACCTCGTTCGTGTTTAAGTTTGGTGCGCCGGGAAATGAGGCAAAGCAGGAGATCTCCCCGAAAGAAAAAATTGAACATGATACAGTTGCACTCGTTGCTCCGGTTTCTGTTGATACTTCCACTTCCGTTTCTCCGGCCACTTCTTCAGGTGGCGGTACCCTTGAATCCGGTTGTGGTATTTCAGAAGACGGTTCAGGATCTACTGCCGATAAATCTTTCTGGGGAATTTTTATTGCCGGTATGCTCGGCGGATTTCTTGCATTGCTGACTCCATGTGTATTCCCGATGATTCCGATGACGGTTAGTTTTTTTACCAAGCGCAGTGGCAGCCGTAAGAAAGGAATCATGAATGCGCTGATCTATGCTTCATCTATCATCGTCATATATGTAGTGCTCGGTTTGCTGGTCACCGTTTCGTTTGGAAGCGATGCGTTGAACGATCTTGCCAGCAATGGTTTCTTCAATATGCTCTTCTTTGTCATCTTTGTCATTTTTGCAGCATCATTTTTCGGTGCCTTTGAAATTACATTGCCGAGTTCAATCGTGAACAGCGCTGATAAGGCAAGCGACAAGGGAGGATTGGTTGGGATTTTCTTTATGGCCTTTACGTTGTCGCTCGTTTCTTTTTCATGTACCGGTCCCATTATCGGAACCTTACTCGTGGAAGCGGCGCATGGAAGAAGTTATATCGGACCTGTAGCAGGTATGTTTGGATTTTCCTTTGCACTCGCTATACCATTTGCATTGTTTGCCATGTTTCCCGGCTGGCTGAATTCGCTGCCAAAATCGGGTGGCTGGCTCAATACAGTAAAAGTTTGTCTGGGATTTATTGAGCTTGCGCTGGCACTGAAATTCCTCAGCAATGTTGACCTTGCTTATCACTGGGGTATTTTACAACGTGAAGTATTCATCGTAATCTGGATTATCATTTTCGCGATGATGGGTTTTTACCTTCTCGGAAAATTGCGCTTTCACCACGACAGCGAAGTGACGCACATCGGAGTCGGCAGGTTACTATTTGCCATCTTCTCTTTTTCATTTGCACTTTACCTGACACCCGGATTATGGGGTGCGCCACTGAAACTGATCAGTGGTTTCCCGCCACCTGAATTTTACAAGGAATGGAAAACAGGAATTGCAGGAGAATGTCCGCACGACCTGGCATGCTTCCACGACTATGAAGAAGGCATGCGTTATGCGAGGGCGCAGGGAAAACCGGTAATGGTTGATTTTACCGGATGGAGTTGCGTGAATTGCCGCAAGATGGAAGACAATGTTTGGAGCGATCCTAAAGTATTGAAACGCCTGAGTACTGATTACGTGCTCATCTCTTTATATGTTGATGACAAGGAAGTGTTGCCTGAATCACAACAGTATATTTCTACGACAACAGGAAAAAAAATCAAGACGACTGGAAATAAATGGAGCGACCTGCAGGCAAGTGTTTACAATACAAACTCACAACCCTATTATATTTTAATGGATAGTAAAGGAAAAGAGCTTGCCAGGCCTCGTGGATATACGCCCGACATCAAGCAATACCTTTCCTATCTTGATGAAGGATTGTGCAGATTTGAAAAGCGCAAGAGTGGAGATAAGAATCTTGCGGAAAATTGATTTGCATTTTTTTGAATGGTAAATTGTAAAGCGGCATTTTAAATTACCTTGTCCATTATTTTGATATAGTTTTCAAATGTAGGGATTCCGGTTCTTCTAAAAAGACAATTTCTCTCCTTGGGTTTCAGTTTGCTTTCTGTAAACCGCAAATATCCGTTCAAACAATTTTTCTCCCGAACGGTTGATTATTCTTCTCCCGTCAATTTCTTCTGCAAAAACCAATTCACCCATTGTTCCTGTTGTGAATACTTCATCTGCATTGTAAATTTCAGTGAGGGAAATGTTTTTCTCTGTGAGAAAGATATCCTCTGACAAAGCAATGTCAATCACTTTTTTTCTTGTGATTCCCGGAAGGCAGGAATCAGCATGAGGCGTATAAAGTTTTCCGTTTTTACAGTGAAAAATATTGCAGGCATTGGTTTCAGAAACAAAACCATAATTGTCCAACATGAGAGCATCATCGGCTCCGGCAACATTTGCCTCTATTTTTGCAAGGATGTTGTTCAGTAAATTATTGTGATGAATTTTTGAATCAAGATTCATCGGCGAATTTCTCCTTACTGAAGACGTAATCAGTTTAATTCCCGTTAACCCATAAACAGGTTTTTTCCATTCGGCAAGAACAATAAGCGTACAACTTTTTGTATTCACACGAGGATCCATGCCACTGGTGATTTTTTCTCCGCGGGTAAGGGTAAGCCGTATATGTGATTCATCCCTCATGCCATTCGCTTTCAGCGTTTCGAAGATTGCATTTTTAATCTCCGTTTTTGCCGGAACATTTTCAAATGCCAGCGCATGTGCTGATTCAATCAACCGGTTGAGGTGTTCTTCCAGACAAAATATCCTGCCGTCATAGATGCGCAGTCCTTCCCAAACAGCATCACCACCCTGTACGGCGCTGTCGAAAACTGAAACCTTTGCTTCATTGCGCGGGTAAAGTTTCCCGTTGATGCTGACTAAAATATTTTCATTCTTCGGATTATAGGATTGTAACATGGATTATGCTTTTAATGATTTACTGAAAAGGAAATCGTAATAGGGTTTTGACTCTAGATATATTTTTTGAAGATGACCTGTCAGCGTTATTTTATTTTCTTTAAAAGGTGCAAAGCCGGTGGAGCGGTGCACATTGTTGTACCAGTATTTTGCCCAGTTGCCATCCTCTTTTTTTGAACCGGCTTTCCATTTTAGCATGGATGGTTGAAAACGGATACTACAATCGTGGCAAATATTTTCAAGCTTTGTTTGCGGATTTTTCAGGAGTTCGTTGGAATCAATTACAAGGCAATGAAATTTATTTTCCTGAAGAAAGTGATATAAGTCGGCATTTTGTTTAATCCCGATGTCGTTTAATATCGGTTTGTCAATTATTTTTGAATAGGATTGCAGGACCTGTGCCGGATCTCTGATCAGTAAAATATTGAATGAATTGTTCAACAATGTCAAATCAATATCCACCAGGTGATGTGTCATTTGTTTGCAGAAGAGAACAGGTTTTATCTGCTTTGCATAATTAATTTCCATCAACACTTCATTCCCGTTTTTATTCTGGCTTCTTAATATTTCTTCCCGCCCGGGATGATGGATGCCCGTCTTATCAAGATAGTGGGTATACAATGGTTCATCAAGTACTTGCGTGTCATTCCGCTGTGCAAACGCATACATCAGTGCCGTAGAAATATTTCTCGGACCACTCCACAAGTGGATTACAGAATGTTGCATTGCCGTTGAGATATAAAATCTGATTAAACTTTTCCAAATCTAAAAAAAGGAATCAACAAGGAAGAAGATTTCTGGATATTTGATCGAAAGAATTCGGGGTCTTGAATCAGACAATGCATTGCAGAAGTTTTGTGCATACGATATAAGGCGGTGGGACATAAATTTATAGCCTCTAATTTCACCCGGCTAGCTCCATTCGCAAAGCTATAGTAGATCAAGACATAGGTGGCAGGTCAATTGACACCAATCTATATTGGAGGCAGAATTGTTAATTGAAGACGTCAAATAGTCCCCAGTAAGCAAACAAAATCAGCAACGTCAGGTAAGTGAAGTTGTTTATTGTAAAAAGCCATTTTGGAAAAAATCCCCAGCCTGAATCTGTAATTACCTTTTTATTTAAGATGAACAAAGGGATGATAAGCAATAAAATTAAAAACGGAAGATATGATGAAATACTTACAAGCGAAAAGCTACCATCCGAGTAGGGGGCAGGGAAATAGAAAATATTTTCAACCCTAACCAGCGTAAAAATATAAAACAGCATTGCCAGGTTCAGGGGTACCAATAGTAATTTATACAGAGCGTATTTTGTAGTTTTATTTTTAATAAAATAATTGATAAGAAAAAAGAAAGCAGAAATAAAAAACAGGATTGCGCAAAATGCCATGAACATATTCATAGTATTGTTATTCGCCGGGGTTTTGAAGTCAGCTAATTTTTTGAACTCGGCGTTGACAGGAAAGAGTGAAGCCAGTTCAATAAAGTGGTTACCCTTTGCAAGCTCTTCCTTTAAATTGAATTTGATCTGATGCTTGTAGTCATGATAAAAATACAGGTAAGTAATTCCATTTTCCAGATCCAGGATTGAAGTCAGTAATGTTCCGTCACCTATTTTATTTCTGCATACATGCATGGTATCTGAAAGTGCTGTGCAAAAAGCAACTGAGGAATCAATTTTGTCTTTTAAAAATGCTGATCCGTTGACGTAACGTGTTTGTTTAATTGCGCTGAAGTCAGAGATTGTAGAAGGACAAAAATTCGCTAAAACATATTTTGAATCATTCCCGATTGTCATGGTATAAGGCTCTACCACAAGAGATTTTCCGGTCTTGTCAGTGTACATAAAAACATCCTGATCCAATGCGCTGTGGTCGTATTGGTCAATGTAAGTTTTTACCTCATCTACCGTTTTGCATTGATGAAGTATGTCTTTAAGATAATTGGTCCTGCTTACAATATGTTTTTTGGCCGGAGAAGGTGTTCCATTGTCGGGAGTGGCGGTGGCAAGTGTTACAAAGGCAAGCCCGAATTCATTCATTCCTGTCTGAGGAGCAAAACCATGCTCACCATCCGGCCTTGCACCTGTAAATGCTGTTCCATAGCCATTGGTTTCAAACCAGATTCTTGGTGTTAAAAGCCATGTGTCGTAATTACTGCCAACCATTGTTTTGTCGCCTGCAGTTATTTTATAGGTGCTGCATGATTTGGCAATCTGGAAATTCAACAACATAATGAATGTTGTCATTAGGATTCCAATCCGGTTTTTGGCTGACATCGTCTTTCAGTTATTTTTCATATAACGGGTCTGACTTCGGGATAATTGCGTGAATGGAAAAAGAAAATAGCTTGATAAAGGACGACACATAAATAATAGCAAGCTGAATAGTAAATCAGTCCGTCAACCCTTTAATCGGAATCGGAAAAATAAATGACTCCAGTAGTGAGTGGTGGGCATTCGATACATGGTCTTTGAATGATTTCATACTCTTGTGCATGACTTCAGCGTAATCTTTTCCGAGTTTATTCAGAATGGCGTCGAGTTTTTCCAGTTCATTCTTTATAGCAGCATCTCTTTCGTCTTTGTCTTTTGGCAACGTGTTGTTCAATTGCGTAATATTTTTTTCAAATTCTTTATCTGCTTCATGATAAAAGTCGGAGAGCAGGGGATGGCATGAATACGTCTTTATGTGAGAAAAATGAATGGAGTGTTCCTTGTCTTTTGGATCCAGCATGCCCGACTTGTTTGCGGCAAGCAAAGAAATGTAGGCCGGATATTGAAATAGGGTTTCTTTTTCGGAGGGGAGGAGCATTTCTAAATTTTTCATTTTATTTTCGTTTATGAATTTTCATGAATAATAATCAAACAGGATGATGAAAGCATTAAGGTTTTCATTAGGTACAAAATTACGAAATCAGAAATGCTTCGTCGAAAGGATGATCATGTGTCTGAAGTTATAGTCGATATTGATGTTAAGCGAGAGCTAATAAATGATTTTTTCAGGGTACTGGTTCGAATGTATTCAGAATAAATATCTCATGAATTCTAATTCCATTCATGAAACCTTGCAAAATGATTCCATGAGACTTTATTTTCTTTGATGGTTGAAATAACCAGGTCATAAAATATTTCATCTTCCAGAGTTTTACTGATGAGCAAATCCACTTCACCGTCACCATTCAGGTCGCCGGCCCACTTTACATCAATCTGCGGACCTTTCAGGAATTCATTTTTTACTCCGGAGTAAAAATAATAGGAATTGTCCTCAAATATAATTTCATATTTTAGTTCTGCAATAATATTCTGATTTGAATCACTTGATTCGGGAGTGGCTGCTCCCCGACGAAGTTTTCCACTTCGTCGGGGTTGCCTTTTTAACCGATTCGCGTATTAATTATGCAGTTAGTTAATTTATTAATTGGGATACCTCATATAGCCCTTGATGCTTAAAACGCCGAAGAAACGAAAAGCTTCTTCCGAGAAATCCAATTCATACGCCACTATTCGATTTGAAGTGGCTGCTCCCCGACGAAGTTTTCCACTTCGTCGGGGTTGCCTTTTTAACCGATTCGCGTATTAATTATGCAGTTAGTTAATTTATTAATTGGGATACCTCATATAGCCCTTGATGCTTAAAGCTCCGAAGATTCGAAAAGCTTCTTCGGAGAAATCCGTTTCATACACTGCTTTTCAATTTACGAGTCAGCTATTAATTCTGTTTCCTGAATTCGGGGACGTAAGGCTGCTCCCCGAGGAGATATTTCCACTTCGTCGAAGTTCTCAATCTAACTTTTCTGAAATTTGAATAAACTTTGGTATTATTTAAGGGATGAAATATCGGATGTGTATCTGAATAACATTATTTTCCTTTGCGAAAAATGGCTGTTCCCCGAAGAAGTTTTCCACTTCGTCGGGGTTGCCTTCTTTACCGGTTCAGGTATTAATATTTAAACAATTAAATTAATCAAATCTAATCATTTATTAATGGGAATCCCTCATATAGCCCTTGAAGCAGGTGGTATATATCACATCTATAATCATTCAGTAGGGAGCGATAATCTATTTCGGGAGGATGAAAACTATTTGTTTTTTCTTCGCAAAATTGAAAGCAGGGTAACACTTTTTTCAGAAGTGCTGACATATTGCCTCATGCCCAATCATTTTCATCTCATTCTCAGAATTAAAGACAGCAAGGATTTGCTCACGCTATGGAAGGAAAAACTACCTCGTTTAAAAGCAAGCAGGGAGAAACGACACATTACCGAGAATGCTATCCATGACCTGATTGATGAATTGATTGTCCGCGAACTGGGAGGTTTGTTTAATTCCTATGCGCAGGCGTTCAACAAACGATACAGAAGGATGGGTTCCTTATTTAAAGAAAGTTTTCCGCGAAAATTAGTTGACAGTGAATTATACCTCCTCCGACTTATTTGCTATATTCATAACAATCCTGTTGCGCATGGTTTTACAGCGCGAAGAGAAGACTGGAAATATTCCTCATATAACTCATTTCTTTCCGGCCGTCAAACGTTCATTCCAATGGATGAAATTCTTCAACTTTTCGGAGGAATGGAGAATTTTATTTTGCTCCATAATAAATATTTTTCAGAAGATTGACTGAATTCCGAAGAAACGAAAAGCTTCTTCGGAGAAATCCATTTCATGCGCAGATATTCGGATTGCGAACCCGATAATAATTCTTTTCCTGAATTCGAATGGCTGCTCTCCGACGAAGTTTTCCACTTCGTCGGAGTTACCTTCCTTCCCCGGATATTTGAAGTTGAAAACCATTTGCTTAAAACTCTGAAGAATCGAAAAGTTTCTTCGGAGAAATCCTTTTCTTACTACGGAGCTATTGAATAATTATTTTTCTAAAAGGGAAATTTTGGTTCTTATCCCCGGCCTGTAAAAAATAAATCCCTGCTTTCATCGTTCCCCTGTCAAGGATAAATTCTCTACCCGTAAATTCTATTGAAATAATTTCATTACCGACGACATCAGAAATTTTTACAGCATGCCATTCATCACTTGCAAATTGAATGGTCGTTTGAGTTGCAAATGGATTTGGAAATACTTTTATCTCTGATAAGCGATTCAACTCGTTTACAGATAATGGAAATGTATTCACACGAAAAGCAAGGAAATCGAAGCTTGCTGTATCATATCCCCAACCTGCTATATACTCACCGTTTGCCGACAAACAACTTGCGCCACTGATCACCGACGATCCTGTTGATAAGCCAAGAGTATTGTGTACATAGTCAACCAGGTTTTCTAATCCACCCGTTGAAGTCCAGATGAAAGGAGTTTGCGGATCGCCCCATAGCGCGCCATCAAACCAACCTACTGCCACTGATCCATCAGCATTGATGCCGGAAACATAACCTTGTCCAACATTTGGCATTGTACCTAAGTTTACTACACCTGTCGCCTGACTCCACAACCACGGCTCGCCGTTATTGGCATAGTCGCCATAGCCGCCGATCCAGTTTCCGTCAGAAGAAATAACGCTGCATTCGCCCAGCTGATTATATTCGTCACTGGCGCTGCCTGCTGTATCAATCAATAAGTACTGGTTGGGATAGTATCCACCGTTGGGATTTTTTCTCCAGACAGCCGATTTCCATGGACCGTTGAAATCCTGCCAGCCCACAACAATATTTCCGTCGTAGCTCACGGCATTGGCTCTTGTACTTGCATGCATGCTGTCAAATAAACTTCCCAGATCCATGAATCCTTCGATGGGATTCCAGGCTGCTGCATGTGCATATCCTGCGCCACCGGCAGTATCTGCCCATGTGAGCCCGACTACAGTATTCCCGTCGCCGGAAATTCCG
Source organism: Bacteroidia bacterium (assembly GCA_038206355.1). Lineage (GTDB taxonomy): Bacteria > Bacteroidota > Bacteroidia > AKYH767-A > 2013-40CM-41-45 > JAPLDB01. The sequence continues at coordinate 8,121 of JBBRAY010000002.1, read as the reverse complement.
AATCCTCCGCTTACAGTGCTGTCAATCGGAAATCCATTGCTTCCGACAGTAGTCCATTGTTGTGTGACGTCATTATACCTCGACATTTCAGCGCCGAGTGTTCCGGGACTGGTACCACATATATAATTCCCTATGTCGGAAAAGCGCGCCTGACTTCCTATTCCTTGTCCGGGTGCAAGGCCTCCGATTGTAATTGTTGTATTGGAATCCGCATTCCAGATTTCATAAGGCCCCGCCTGCATTTCATATCCTACTGCAAGTCCGGAATTAGATAAACCGGTGGGTGTAAAGAAACCCGGTTTGGTATAAAACTGTCCGAATGAAATGAATGAAGCGCCGAGGAAAATAGAAATAGTAAGTAATGTTCTTTTCATTTGAGTAATTTATTTATTGTAACAAATTATTTTTTCTTTGAATATTTAAATGTTCAAAGAAATAATTGAATTGCCGCAAAGTACTCAATGAATACGATTACACAATAAATCGCCATCACTTGAATTAGTGATATTTCAATTTTTGCTGTATGTGTTAATGAGATTCCGGGAATCTTGTTCTTAACCGAAAAAACAAATCCAATACATGGTAATTTCTACTACATGATCAGTCTCACTTCACCCAGCTCAGAAATTTTATATGGAAATTTATCTCCCGGGGCGCTGATGAACATAAAATTTTCAGGGATATTCCATTTCTGACTGAGTTCAGCAATCAGCTCCGGTGAAAATTTTCCCTTGATGGTAATAAAATCAATTTTTATTTCCGGGTACATCTCATCGAGCACTTCAAAATCAGAAAGAAATTTATCTGTGATAACGTCTCCTTCTTTAAGCACAGTTACAATTTTTACTTTGCTTGTAATCTCATTCTCCTGAACGTATATCATGGCCTTGTTCAGCACAGAAATATTATCTGCCTTGGAAAAGAAGACGAATTCCTGACCATGCAACCTGATCAATGTCCGTTTAATTTTAAAATGACTGAGCAAGGCAAAGTTGCGTACCTCATCCAGCACGCCTTTAGTAAGGATGAGCAGGAAACGGAGTATGGCATTGCGGTTCATCAATGCATATACCAGAATTACTGCGGGGATGAAATATTGAAGAAAGATCACGAGGTATTCAGGGTGAAGTCTTACGTTGCCGTACAATGCTGCTATTACGCCGAACAGTCCGAGGATGACAACCACAGGTGATGCTTTTTCAGGTCGTGGAAGGCGGCTGCGTTTTATTTTTAAGAGTAGGTTGCCCATGGCAAAGTATCCCATCACCGACAAAAACGAAATGGTATAAACGCCGGCCATCTCTTCTAATTTTCCTGCAGTGATAAATAAAATTGAAATACATAGCAGGAAAAATACGATCAGTATCCGCGGAGAGCTGTTGCGCACACTTCCTCTCATTAAAAACTGGGGGAGGATGCGGTCGAGGGTCATCCGTTTCATCAATCCTGCTACGCCGACAAATGAAGTAAGCACAGCCCCTGATAAAACCAGGAATGCATCGAGAGAAATGAGTCGCGCCATCCATGTTCCACCTGTTTGGTTTCCGAGAAATGAAAGGAGTGATTCCTTGTTTTCTCCAACCACAGCAACGGGTATTACGGCCAGTGCGAGTACTGCAATGGCAGGATTGATCAGGGTTACAGCGATCCACATGTTGCGAAGTGTTTTTGGAAATACGCCCGGCTTTTGTTCTTCTACGAAGTTGGCGGAACTTTCAAAACCACTGATGCCAAGCATGGCTGCACTGAATCCGAAAAAGAGTGCAGACGTAATACTTCCTTTCACCGGCAGAGTAAAATTTTCAATGAGTGTTGCAGATCCGTTGGCAAATAAATAGATGCCAACTGAAACCATGAGGAAAGCAAGCGATGCAAGATGGAAAACGAAGATGGCTGATGCCACGCGTGCTGATTCTGTAATTCCAAGTATGGCAAGGATAAGAAACAGCGTCAGCAGTACTACAGTTGCTGTCAGCACGGGAAGCCAGCGCACAATAGATGAAAGATAATGCATCGCCTCACTTGCAGAAATGACTGCAGTAGCCATATAGGAAAGTATGGTGAGGCAGGCAGCAGTGGAGGCGTTGGATTTACTCGTGGTATTTAACAGGATGTTGTATGCGCCACCATTCAAAGGCAATGCACCGACGGCTTCAGAATAAATTTTCCTGTACAAGAACAACACGACTGAAACGATAAGTAATGCAATGAATGCATATTGTCCCGCATAAAAAATGGAGAGCGCCGAAACATACAGACAGGAGGAAGTAATGTCATTGCCGCAAATCGCTGTTGCTGCAAATTCAGAAAGTTTTTTTTGTGGCTTTGCGGACATGATGGATGTGGACCATTAGAATTCGGGAATAAAGGTGTATAAAAAAAGATCAATCTACCGGAATTCAGTAAAGTTATGCTGATATGTTCGTGCAGACTGAACATCATACCTCACCACTCCGTTTGCAGTCCCGAACCAGATGTTGCCACCGCTGTCTTCACCAATTCCAAATATCTGTTTGTCATTTTTGATTTTAGTAAAAGTCTTTCCGTCATATTTTGATAATGTCATCTCTTTACTGTTCAATTCGCCGTCACTCAGCCAGATTTTTCCTGTCCTGTCCTCGAAAAGATTAAAGGCAATATCCTTTGATACAAGTACCGGTAATTTTGCAGTGATTGAATGGTTGGTGCCCGTGGTGCCATCAAATGAAGTCAGTCGCGCATCGTAGCTGTATAGTCCTTCATCACTTGCAATCCATACCATTCCTTTTCTATCATTGATCATTGAATGCACATTGTGAAATGTGATTCCCTGCCTGATGCTAAAAGGAGTAAAAAGTTTATCACCCGGATGTAGTGTTGCCGATGAATTATAAATATCAATACCTCCCCGAGAGCCGATCCAGAGTTTTCCTGTTTTGTCCTGAACGAGAGACAAAATAAAATTACTGCTCAGTCCGTCATTCACATTGAAATTGGTAAAGGCATTTCCCCGGCCGAATGATGCAGTCAGGTGTGGATTGTAACGGCTGACTCCATTGTCAGTCCCCATCCAGATATTTCCGGCCATATCTTCCACCATACAAAGTACTGTGTTTCCTGTCAGTCCTTCTGCTGTAGTGAAATAAGTGACGGAATTACTTTCCCCGGTAGTTTTTCTGATCACGCCGTCGCCAATTGTACCAAACCACAGGTTGCCTGCCTTGTCTTCGAGAATGCTAAAAACATGAATCTGTTTAAGACCTTCTTTTAAAGTTAGGTTCGTAAATTGCTTGCCGTCATAGCTGATAATGCCTTCCCAGGTTGCCAGCCAGATGATTCCGTTTTTATCCTGCAAAACATTGCGGGTGATGCTGTGCGGGCCATGCAGGGGGTTGGGTTCGGCAGTTGATGCAAAAGAAGGACTGCTTGATGCGATGTTGCTTTCGGGCGGGGCAGGAGCGGAAGAAGTGTTTTCTAAAGTATTACTATTATGCAATGTTGTTTTGTCGTGGTTGTTGCAGGAGGAAAAGGTGGTAAAAAAGATTAGCAGGAAACCAAAAGGTATAGTGCATTTATTCCGACTATGAAATGTCTGTTGTGCCATTATTTTTAATTGAGTGACTATGAAAACATTTTTCCTTCTCCTTTCTTGTGCGTAATAAAGGTAAATGGATATTGTTCGGGTTGCATCAATGATGAACTTCTTTTTCACATTTACTTTTCAGCACCCTGATTTGCTTTTCATCATGGCATTCATCAAACGCTTTTCTATCCAGCGCAATATTTAAATACTTCACTGCTTCTTCGCAGGAATCTGTTTTTGCGAGCAACATCCCCAGATGCGTATAAACGATATTAAATTTGCTATCCCGTTTTAATGCCTGTCGGTAGTCGTCAATTGCACCGGCAGGTTCATTCAATTCCGCTTGGCACAATCCCCGGTTATCAAATGCTATAGGATTATGAGGATGGAGGCTGATACTCTTGTTCAAATCCTCCATTGCTTTTTTTATTCGTTCCTCATTTCTTCTATAAATCCCTCAACCTCATCCACACCGACCCATTCCCCTTCTGGTCTTTTATTTTTCGTATCTCACTTACACTTACTTTTTGTTTCGGCGCCAGACTGTTATTGATGTCACCTTTATATTCCTGTGAAGTTTTATCGGCTTTATATTCTCCGGGAGGCTTTTCACGTACGTAAAGCATTTTGCGTATCTCTAATGTTTTACTGCTGTCGGTTCTATAGCTATCAAGGTCTTTGACGGTTTCTATGGTTGTGTTATTTTCGTCCCATTGGTTTAAGGCGTTGATGGTACCTGCGTAAAACCAATGGCCTTTAATAGTAGAATCTGAGAGGTTAATGCCCATTGTTGAGGCTGCAATGTTTTTTTGTTGCATGATGCTTTTAAGGGCGGCATAACTGATATAGTCTACCAGGTCCTTCGTGAGAATCGTGCTGTCTGTCTTGCTGGCGGCAACACTCTTCCACCGGTCTTCTATTTCACGGTAACGGATGTATTTGAAGGAATAACTCACATCATAAATTTCATCGTTGTTGTTTTTACGAAAAGTGGATGTCTTGTAAAAGATGGTATCGCTTTGCACCTTCATGCGCTTGAAGATTTTTCTATCTGTGAGATCGCAGCCCCCGCTTAAGATGTGTATCTCATTTTTTCTGATGAAGTAAATGCGCGGGAAGCAGTAGTTGAATTCCTTTATGTAGTTGCTGTTCTTTGCAGACTGCTCATCAAAAAAACCATTGCGGTAGCGGTCGCTGAGTACCATTTTGCCGATACCTTGTGCATTGGGTGTTTCGAAACGGTAAAACATCTCTGTTTTTGTTTCTTCGTCAAAACTCCTGAGAAAAAATCCCGCTTCGCAAATGCCGGACATAAACGATGCTGTGGTATCGCTTTGCTGTTTCGTGTGGTTGAGCTCCAGCAGCATGTTTACATTGTCTGTCCGCGCTTTCTTTTTCGGGAATTGCTTTTTAAGATTTTCGTTGAAGTATATTTTTTTATCTGCGTCATCAGAGATGTGATCGGCGCTGTCGAGTAATTCCGTGAAGTATGAATAGGCCATTTCCCTTTTCGAAAGCTGCGATGTATAAGAGCAACCCGTAAACGCCAGGACAAAGAGGAGCAGGGGAGTGGTAAGTTTTCTGCTCATTGCTGTATAGGTTTAGCAAGGTCATTGGCTACAAAATCGGAAGTGAAAGCAACGCCACCGGTTAACCTCCTCCAGAAACCATAACGGGGCTCAAAGGGTTTGAACAGATGGAGCCGGTCGGATACTACCTTGTCGTTTTTATCTGCCGGTAAATCTTTGTCCACTTTGTTGAGTGAATGAATCAGGTTCTGCTGCCACATTTCAGCCACTCCACGGTGTAGTGCAAACATCACTTGTAAATTGTCGTTCGTGTAATGCGGGTTCACAAGCGTCTGGTTGTTGTTAGTGATAAGCCGGCTGTTCATTTGAAATGCAAAAAAGTTGCGGCCGCGGTTGAACATTTCTTGTCCGGGATCCTGGTATGCATATTTCATTGGCCTTCGTGGTCCCACAGTACCATACATGTGACTGAAGAAATTCCCGCGCGTGGTATCATTCACGTCAACGAAATCAGGATAGTCGTCCTGGTCGGGGTAGGAGTTGCCGGTGTAAATCTCCGTGTAATATTTCGCCGTGAAGTTTTTATTGATGCGCAGTTGTACGTTGCCGCCTCCGGTATAAAACCTGTCCCTGTTGTCGGCCAGCATGCCGAAAAATTTATTGTCGGTGAACACGAGGTAATCTTCATAAACGTTAATCTGAAAATCGCCTGTCTTTACCTGCAGGTAAACCAGTTGCTGGGAACGGTTGCGCGGAGTTGTAATATTTCGACCAATTCCCTTTGGCAATGCAACGAAACTGCTTCCCAGTGTAATGCTGTGTTTGTAATTCTGAAAGGCACCTGAACTATTTCCAAAATAAAACGGATTGATTTCATCATGGTGCTGACTCGTCGCACCGCTGAAAGCATAGGTGAGAAAGGTGGAAGCGATTACATTGAGCTGCCACTTGTTATACGGTTTATTTCTGTTCCCGATATTATTTTTCCCGAAGTGTGCATTGATGGAAAAGTTTTCGCTGGGTTGCAGGCGCGTGTAGGTAATCCAGTTTGAGAAGCCCAGACTAAGTCCCCATTCGCCTGTTACAAAAACGTACGCCGTAAACTTAAAGCGGTAGTTGTAGGTGCTTGTCGTTTTAAAAAAATCGTCGGGTGCTTCGGGGTTGTATTGGGCTTTACCTTTAAAGCATAGTAAGAGTAGGAGGATGAGTAGTTTTTGTTTCAAGAGGTGTGGTTATATGAGTGCTTAACTAATACTGATTTTCCTGTGCGGTTCTCTGCGATCAATTTTGCTTTGCGTTTTCTGCGGTTTGGATTTTACAGCCTTCATTGTACTGTAGCAAAAGGCCTGATTAAATTTATCGTCGCCGGTCCGATACCGGGAACATCATCTAATGTTTCAAAGCTTGTAAAGCTTCCGTGGTTTGTTCTGTAGTCAATGATGGCCTGTGCTTTTGTGAATCCAATACCGGGTAATGTTTCCAATTCAAATACAGTAGCCGTGTTGATGTTTACCGGAGTGGGGACGAGCAATGTCACCACTTTATGCCAGTGCGCTGCATTATCTGCTTCGAGAATTACACTGCCGTCAGAAGCTGTTGTATAAATGGCTTTAGTAATATTTAATGGTACAAATGTTTTTGCTGCCGTACCTGCCTGCATGGAAACGGATGTGCGTGTGGAAGTCAGATTTAATTGCAGTTTGTCGAGCACGTCTTTGTTTGGATGTCCGTAAGCCCAGCCACTCCATAGAATTTTCCTGCTGCTGCTGCCGCAACCGATGAGTGCTATTTGCGGAGTGACCTTGTCGAGCAGTTCCTGTGTAGTTCCGTTTTTCGAGCCGTGGTGACCAACAAGATAAACGTCAGCGTCAAGAAGGTCGGAGGTATTGTATTTTGCAACGAGGCTTTGTAGTCCTTTCTCTTCCAGGTCGCCGGTGATGAGCAACGATGAAGTTCCGTATTCGATGCGGATCACGAGTGAGTGGTTGTTGCCATTTTTAAAAGCTGTTTCACCCCAACCCGGATTTGTCGCAGATGCCCCCCACAATATTTTGATGACGGGATTGGTACCGTTGCAGTTCACGGGGTCAATGATTTCATTTGTGAGTCCGTTCGCTCCTATTTGCGCAGTGGTAACGGCCTGCAGACCTATGTCGTCAGCAATTCCGGGTGTTGCATCGGCATCTTGTGCGGCGCGGTGCAGCATGATTTGTCCGGCTTTTCCGGAGCCCTGTTCCAGTCCATCGGTGATTACATTTTTTATCACATGCGGCGATTGCAATAACACAGGAACTCCAAGTGTATGATCTTTATGAGGATGCGTCAGATATACAGCTTGCAGGGTATGGTTGAGGTCGGAGCGGCGATCAAAGAAATCGTCGAGGTATGCTTTTAAAGAATCGTTGGAATTAAATAGTTCATTGGATTCTCCGCCGGCATCAACGAGTATTGCAGCGCATGGAAATTCTATCAGCGTGGCACTGCCCTGTCCGACGTTGATGAGGTGTACGCGCATCTGGGCGTGGGAGAAGAAGGGCCCAATCAGAAGTAGTAGTAAGGGGAGATAGATTTTAGTTTTCAAAATGGGGAAGATGGAATAAGTAATTTTTCAGATGTAATATTTTGACCAGTAGATGCCTTTTGTTAATCGTTTTATTCTCCTTCGCCGAATACCTCGCAGCTTGCTGCGTGGATGAAGGCGAGGAGAACCCTCCGTAGCCTTGGCGAAGGGGGGTAATGGCTTTCGGCCTTCGTAGCGAAGGCTACTTCGGCGAAGAAGGCTCGGAGAATTTCACAAGATACTTCGCAGCTCTGCTGCGGGGTAGTTCATTTGTTGACAGAACGTAAGCATCCGACGAAGTACATATTGACTTAGCTATTGACATCATATTACTTTGCTCAAAAAAATATCATGAGCAATTTAGAAAAAAAGAAGGCATCACGTGCAGAGAGACAGCAAATTATTTCAGAGTGGAAACAGAGCGGGATGTCAAAGAAGCAATTTGCAGAGCAGCGTGGACTTAAGTACTG
>JBBRAY010000001.1:0-228619 GCA_038206355.1 Bacteroidia bacterium | reverse complement strand
ACTGCTGATGCCGGTTACTTAACACGACGTTTAGTTGACGTATCACAGGATGTGATCATCACTGACGAAGACTGCGGAACACTTCGCGGACTTGCCGAGACTGCGTTGAAGAACAATGAAGATGTAGTTGAATCATTATACGATCGTATCCTTGGTCGCGTAGCGGTGCATGATATTTATCATCCGCAGACGAATGAACTGATCATCGGTGCAGGAAAAGAAATAAAAGAAGTTGTTGCCGATCTGATCGAGAACTCACCGATTGAAAGTGTGGAGATCCGTTCCGTGCTGACTTGCGAATCACTGAAAGGTGTTTGTGCAAAATGTTACGGAAGAAATCTTGCAACAGGACGATTTGTTGAGAAAGGTGAAGCCGTTGGTGTTATCGCTGCACAGAGTATCGGTGAGCCGGGAACACAGCTTACACTCCGTACTTTCCACGTGGGTGGTACAGCGAGTAAGTCAGTAACTGAAAGCGGACTGAAGGCGAAGTTTGGCGGCAAGGTTGAGTATGAAGACCTGAAGACAGTAAAAGCAAAAGAGAGCAATAAAGATTTTGATGTTGTTATCGGCCGTTCCGGAGAAGTCCGCATCAGTGATGTGAATACCGGTGCTGTGCTTACGACATCAAATATTCCTTACGGTTCTAAACTTTATATCAAGAATAATGCAGTGGTAGAAAAGGGCGACCTGATCTGCGACTGGGATCCGTACAATGCTGTAATCCTTTCTGAGGTAGCGGGTAAAATTGGCTTCGACAGTATTGAAGAAGGCGTTACTTACCGTGAAGAAAGTGATGACCAGACAGGCTACAAGGAAAAAGTTATTATCGAAACACGTGATAAGACGAAGAATCCGTTGATCAAAATCATGGGTGAAACCAAGGAGATGATCAAGGGATATAATATTCCTGTAGGCGCTCACATTATGGTTACTATCGGACAGAAAATTAAAGCGGGTGACGTACTTGTAAAGATACCTCGTATGGCTGGTAAGAGCGGTGACATCACCGGTGGATTACCACGTGTTACGGAATTGTTTGAAGCACGTAATCCAAGTAACCCTGCTGTTGTTTCTGAAATTGACGGTATCGTTTCTTACGGTGGTATCAAGCGTGGTAACAGAGAGATCATTGTTACATCCCGTGACGGTGAAACCAAGAAATACCAGGTGGCCTTGTCGAAACATATCCTTGTTCAGGATAACGATTTCGTAAAAGCAGGAGATGCACTGAGCGATGGTGCAATTACGCCGAATGATATTCTTGCAATCAAAGGACCAAGCATGGTGCAGGAATATCTTGTAAATGAAGTACAGGAAGTTTACCGCTTACAGGGTGTGAAAATTAATGACAAGCACTTTGAAGTAATCGTTCGCCAGATGATGAGAAAGGTGATGATTGAAGATCCGGGCGATACCATGTTACTTGAAAAAGAATATGTGGACAGAGTAGAGTTCATCAAGGAAAATGATGAGATGATGGATAAGGTTGTGGTTATTGAGCCGGGCGATTCAGATATGAAGCCGGGACAGATCATCACACTCCGCCGATTCCGCGAAGAGAATTCGATGCTGAAGCGCAAAGATGCAACGCCGATTGAGGCGCGTCCTGCAACACCTGCTACATCTTCACCGGTGTTACAGGGAATCACGCAGGCATCGTTACATACGAAGAGCTGGATTTCTGCAGCATCCTTCCAGGAGACTACAAAGGTGCTTAATGAAGCAGCAGTAAACGGAAAAGTTGATGACTTACTCGGACTGAAAGAGAACGTAATCGTTGGTCACTTGATTCCTGCGGGCACAGGCTTGCGCGAGTATGAGAAGATCATCGTAGGTTCTCAGGAAGAGTATGATTTGCTGATGGCTTCGAAGAAAGAAGAAGAGTTCGCTAAGTAAACTCAGCGAAGTACGAATCAGGTACGAAAATACGAAGTACGAATTCGTAAAATAATAGAAGGGCTGCTGAGAAGTGGCCCTTTTTCTTTGCACTAAAAACGGTACTGTCTGAAGGATGGAAGAGTATTTTACAAAAAAGAATACATGATTTATCAGGAAGGAATTTCAACGGTACTGCTTTACTTTTACGTTTTGCGAATCACCTGAAAACGATGGAACTGAATCTCATTCAGAAAAAGATTTTAGAAATCAGAGGCTGTTATGTGATGCTTGATCGTCAATTAGCCGAGTTATATGGGGTACCTACTAAATCGCTTAATCTTGCAGTAAGAAGAAATCCTAAGCGATTCCCCGCTGATTTCATGTTTCAACTTAGTAAAGAGGAGTTTTTAGACTTGAGGTTTCATTTTGAAACCTCAAGATGGGGCGGGGTGAGATACCTCCCATATGCTTTTACAGAGCATGGAATCACGATGCTGGCAAGTGTATTAAAAAGCGATACGGCCATACAGGTAAATATTAACATTGTTAGGGCATTTATTCTGCTCAAGCAGCACAGTGATAATTATAAACTTTTACAGAAAACGATAGAAGAGCTCGAAGCAAAATTTAACCGGAAAATTGAAAACATCAATGAAGTAATTGAATTTTTGATTTCAAAACCTGAACAAGAGATAGAAAAACCTGAACCACGAAGGAGGATTGGGTTTAAGCAATTAGTTTATAAAGCAAAAGTGTTTCTTATTTTATATTTGCATAAAGGAAAACCCGGTGACAAAAGATCAAAGGAATATATTTCAAAAGCTTAATCGAGAGCAGAAGATTGAATTGGTTCAGGAGCGATGGGATGATATTTCATCAGTTCCTGCGTTGTCCGATATTTCGGATGAGCATAAAAAACTTCTTGATGAAACCCTAAATCGGATTGAAGAAGGAAAATCACAATTCAGCAAGTGGGAGGAAGTGAAGCTTAAGTACGGTAAGGGGAAATGACTAAATCGCTTTTTGTTTCAACGGAGTCGGAGAAGGACATTGATGAATCTTTCAGCTGGTATGAAATGCAGCAACGGGGATTGGGAGCGCGTTTTATCTCAGTTGTAGATGAGGCTTTTATTTATGTTCGTGAAACCCCCAAAGCATATCCGATAGTTTTTAAAAATATGAGGAAGCAGGTGCTCCGGAAATTTCCGTTTAATATTTACTATCGCAATGAGTTCATTTTCTCAAAATCCTTTGGTGAGCTAACCGAATCTACCACTATTCATAGGCCGGAATCAAGAAGCCGGCGATTGCTTTGGATTCAGAAATAATCCCGACCTTCACAACCCAATAAATAACCACCAATGGATCAGAATCAAAATCCCAATAACCAGCTCAACATCGAACTTTCAGAAGAAGTAGCAGAAGGAATTTATTCCAACCTCGCCATTATCACGCATAGCAACTCGGAATTTGTGGTTGACTTTGTAAAAGTGATGCCGGGGGTACCCAAAGCAAAAGTTAAAGCGCGTATACTGCTTACACCTCAGCATGCAAAGCGATTACTTGCGGCTCTTCAGGATAACGTTCAGAAATTCGAAGCTGCACACGGTACTATCAAACAAACGGAAGGATTCGGGATACCGATGAACTTCGGAGGGCCAACGGCGCAGGCGTGAGGAGGGTACATGATTGAATAGTTGAGTTGTTGATTGGTAGCAGCCGGAAATCGGTTTTTCTAATCAACTAATAAACCATTCAACCAATAAACTACTTTTCCTCAATCGCATTTACAATTTCCTCGCTTAACGGTTTTGTCTTCGAGCGGAAGCGGTGAATTAATTTTCCGTTTTCATCAATCAGAAATTTTTCGAAGTTCCATTTGATGTCACCCGTAAAATCGGGATTGGTTTGTTCAGTCAGCCATTTGAAAAGCGGATCGATATCGTCTCCTTTTACGGAGACCTTGCTCATCATCGGAAAAGTTACGCTGTATTTACCGGTGCAGAATTCTTTGATCTCTCCATCTGTACCCGGTTCCTGGTGACCGAAATTATTTGCAGGAAATCCGATTACTATTACTTTGTCTTTGTATTGATCGGATAATTTTTCGAGGTCTTCATACTGATAAGTAAATCCACACTTTGATGCCGTATTCACAATCAGGATTTTTTTTCCTTTGTATTGACTGAGGTCGAATGTTTTTCCGTCGATTGATACAGGAGAGAAGTCGTAAACGGTGGTGTCTTTGGTGAAAAGTAAGAAGAGAATAAGGAGTACCTGTTTCATTTTATTATTTATATTTTTCTTTAACTACCATCACATAAATGTGACAGTAATTAAAGAAATTAAGTACTGTACCCAAATCGTTTGAGTGAATTTTCTTTTTTGCGCCAATCTTCTTCGACTTTCACGTAAAGTTCGAGGAAAACTTTTTTACCGAGAAATTTTTCCATGTCCTTTCGCGCAGCAGTCCCGACTTTTTTAAGCGCTTCTCCTTTGTGACCAATGATAATTCCTTTCTGTGAACTTCGTTCCACAAAAATAATTGCGCGGATACGAATCAGGTTTGGCTCATCTTTGAATTCTTCGATTCCGATTTCAGTGGAGTAGGGGATTTCTTTGTCGTACTGAAGAAATATTTTCTCGCGGATCATCTCCGAAGTAAAAAAACGTTGGGTGAGGTCGGATAAATTTTCTTTGGAGAAAAATGGTGGCGACTCAGGCATGATTTCCACGAGCGCTTCCACAATTTTATCGGTATTGAAATTATTGATGGCTGATACGGGTATTACAGCATGTGGCTTGATCGCTTTCTTCCAACCATGAATGAGTTTGTTGATTTCATTTTGCGTGGAAAGATCTACTTTATTGATGATTACAATAACCGGTACTTTGATTTGCTTCAACTGTTCAACAAGTGATTCTTCCAGATATGCTTCTGTGAGGTCATTGATAACCAGCACTGCATCAGCATCAGCCAGAGCAGCATTCACAAAATCCATCATTTTTTTATGAAGGAGATAGTGTGGTTCAAGGATTCCGGGGGTATCAGAAAAGACTACCTGGTAATCTTCTGCATTCAGAATTCCCTTAATTCGATGGCGTGTGGTTTGTGCTTTTGGCGTAACAATACTCAGCCGTTCGCCCAGCATTTGATTCATCAATGTTGATTTGCCAACATTGGGTTTGCCTACGATACTTACGAAACCGGATTTATGAGCCATGTGTAATAATAATGAAAATAGCCGAATTTCATAGGCTATGCTATTTAAGATACTTATTTAATAAAATAATATTGATAAAGCAAATCCTCATACCCCGGATCGCTTCATCACAGTGTAGCGAAAGGCATGAAGAGAAATGAGAAGGCCACGAGTTAAATCGTGGCCTTTCTGCTTCACTGGTAGCGGGGGCCAGACTCGAACTGACGACCTTTGGGTTATGAGCCCAACGAGCTACCAACTGCTCCACCCCGCACTATGTCTATATATTGATTCTTTTGAAGGATCTACTTTTTTTGAGGTCGCAAACCTACATGTTTTTTTTAAATAACACTCAATTTTTTTTAAATCATTTATGGGCATTTATCACTTTTTCGTAAAATAAGAAGTGAATATCCAAACTATGTTCCTTTTTCGGCTCTTGGTTTAGAAGTTGGAAATATACTAAAATAGCCCCGGCAGAATGACGGGACTGAATGTGAGGATGAACGGGGACATAAGCTCCCAAAATCCAATTTTATATGTATGTGTTTTTTTGGATTTCCAATCACTGGAATTTGAAATAGCAACAGTTAGGCGCCATAATTATTTTACATAATTATCGCCATTCTTACACCTCCCCAGTTGTGAGAATCTCCGGAATTAAATTCTTTTGTGAGTAACGATTGAAAGTATTCGAGGTTGATTTTTCCTATATTGAAAACGATTCCGAAGCTATTTTGAAAGGTAGCCCTTGTTAAATTTCGGTCAGAAATGGTATTGGCGCTTTTTAGGTTAAACAATCCCCCCTGCAATGTTGCATCATAGCCAATGGCACTAATCATTGGTTGATCATATAGATGGACACTGAATTTCTTTCGCCTGTTTCCTGAATGAAATGGAGACTCAAAAATTCCTGCCATGACAACTAGCCCGGTGGAAATTTTATCATTCAATGTTCCTGCGCATACATCGCCACATCCATTTAACAGGAAAAAATTTGTTGAGATTAAATTCTTCGCCAATCCAACCCGGTAATTTATTACAAAATCATTTTTAATCTGGTGCTGCCAGCCCAGCGGGAGAAAATTTCCGGTCCAGCGATGAATTGTGGTTTGTGTTTCTTTCCCGCCTGCTGCACTTCCAACTATTCCAATTGAGAAAGCAGAAGTGAAGCGCATTCTCTTAACTGAATCGCATGCCACTAAAAATGTTTTGAAGAGAAGTACACCGGAATATGGTCGGTCTTCATCAATTATTCCGTCATGACGAATACTTGTTGGCGTATAAACATCCTGTTCAATGCACACTCCATATTTTATTTTTTCATTCTTTGGGTGGTACAGGATTTTTGATACCGGGAATTTACTTAGTGCAGGATGAACAATTTCAAGATTCACACCTTGCGAATAGTACCGGTCGGCAGCAGAAAAAAAATCATTCTCATAGTGAAAGCGAAAATATTTTTCGCTGTGGATATTTCTGAAAGAGGCAGTGTTGTCAATTACCTGTCCGTTGCAACAATGTACAATGAAAAGAAATAGGGCAATCAGATAAAAAGGTTGTCTTCGCATTGTATATCTACGAAAACTTGGCCCAGGAAGATTTAATAAAGCAGCAACTCCTCCATTACTTTTCCCACTTTTTCTGCATTTGGAATCATTGCAGCTTCAAGGGTGGAATTCAATGGAATTGCAGGAAGGTTTTCAGAGCCGATTACTTTCACCGGAGCATCCAAAGATTGAAAACATTCATCCGATATTTTTCCGGCCAAAGCCTGTGCAAAGGAATTATTCAAAACTTCTTCGGTTATAACCAGACAACGATTGTGCTTTTTTACTGAAGCAAAAACGGTTTCATAATCAACGGGTGCAAGGGTTCGCAGGTCAATGATCTCAATTCTGCCGGGGAATTTTTTTGATGCATTCTTTGCCCAGTATACCCCCATACCATAAGTAATAATTGAAAGCGAAGTAACTTGAGTGCCATTCGTTGATTTTTCATTTGCTGCATCTTTAGAAAGAGCGGGAGAAAGGGAGAAGGGGAGTGAAGTTGATTGAACGATGCGTGCTTTACCGAATGGAATTATGTAGTCTTCATCGGGCTCTACAGTTTTGGCGTCTTCAGTTCCTTTGAGCTTGCTCCAGTATAATCCCTTATGCTCAAGAATTACACATGGGTTGGGATCATAGTAAGCGGACTTTATCAGTCCTTTCAGATCAGCACCTGTGCTCGGATATGCAATCTTGATTCCACGTATATTGGTAAGAATACTTTCAACACTTGAAGAATGATATGGTCCTCCACTGCCATAGGCACCAATCGGAACACGGATGATACAACTGACAGGCCATTTTCCGTTTGTGAGATAACAGCTTCGCGCGACTTCTGTGAACAATTGATTCAGTCCGGGAAAAATATAATCTGCAAACTGAACTTCTACAATGGGTTTCAATCCTGCGGCACTCATACCAACGGTACTTCCAATGATAAATGCTTCCTGAATAGGTGTATTGAAAACTCTGTCGTCACCAAATTTTTGCGCAAGCGTTGCTGCTTCACGAAACACGCCACCCAGCCGTGCGCCAACATCCTGGCCGTACAACAAACATTCTTTGTGTTTTTCCATCAGCTCCTTCACGGCGAAGAGTGCACAATCAACCATTACAGTTTTTTCTTTTCCTTTTGGTTCGCGCTCACCTTTTTCAACGGTGACAGGAGTAGGAGCGAAGTCATGCGTAAATAAATCTTCAGGCCGCGGATCTTCTGCCTTCAATGCTTTTTCAAAGTCGGCCTGAACAAGAATACGGGCGCGGGTTTCAAGGACTGCAAGTTTTTTTTCGTCAATCCCCGAAGAAAGCAACATCTTTTTAAATTTCGGTAACGGATCGCGTTTCGATTCTTCCACTAAATCGTGGCGGTACCATTCTCTTCGGACACCACTGGTGTGATGAGCCAGTAATGGAACCTTTGCATGAAGCATGACCGGTCTGCGTTCAGTACGGATGATATGAAGTACTTCACGAACTGTTTCATAGCTCCTGGTAAAGTCAGTGCCGTCAATGGAACGTACTTCCATTCCTTTAAAACCTTTAGCATATTCCGGGGCATCCATGGCACGAACCTCTTTTGAATGCGCTGAGATATCCCATTCATTGTCCTGTATGAAATAAAGGATGGGCATTTTCTTAAGCACTGCCATCTGAAATGCTTCGCTTACTTCTCCTTCTGTAACAGATCCGTCGCCGAGTGAACAAACCACTACAGGTTTATCTTTTAATTTTTTATCGTCGATGCCAAGTTTTTCTTTGTACTGAATTCCCATTGCAATGCCTGTTGTGGGGATGGCCTGCATGCCTGTTGCTGATGATTGATGCGGGATCTTCGGCATGTCATCCCTTTTTAATGAAGGGTGACAATAATAAGTTCTTCCTCCTGAAAAAGGATCATCGCGCTTTGCCAGCAACTGAAGCATCAACTCGTGCGGTTTCATTCCAATGCCAAGAAGAATGCTGTCGTCGCGATAATAGGCCGAAAGAAAATCCTGTGGTTTCAGTTGCATGCCCAGCGCAAGTTGAACAGCTTCGTGTCCACGGGAACATGCGTGAACATACTTTGCGGTAATCTGAGATTTTTCTTCGAACAGGTCACTCATTGCACGTGCTGTGCACATGAGTTCGTAGGCATTGAGTAAAACGGTCTCGTCTAGTTCTGGTTTCAATTTTTCAATGGTTTGCATCGGGCCGTAAATGTAAAGAAGATTAGATCAGCGAAGAACGAATAGATGATTATCTCAGCGAAGTACGAAAAATCATACGAAATTACGAATCGAAAAAAAACAGTTATTCCTATTCGAAAGTACGTATTACATCTTACTTATTACATCAGGAGCAGTACTTATTTCAGTTTCCGGAATAAATTTCAGGCTGCTGGTATTCACACAATGCCTTGTATTTTTTTCGGTGAAATGTTCGCCTTCAAAAACGTGTCCGAGATGACCGCCACAATTGTTACAGACAATTTCAATGCGATGTCCGTCGGCGTCCACGATCTTTTTTATGGCTTGTGGAATCTCATCATCAAAACTTGGCCATCCGCAATGAGAATCAAATTTATCTTTGCTTAAATAAAGCGGAGCATTGCATCTGCGACAAATATAAATTCCTCCGTCTTTTTTATCAGTGTACGCGCCTGTATATGGTGCGTCAGTTCCTTTTCGGAGGAGGACGCGTTCTTCATCGGGGGTGAGTTTGTTATATTCCATTTTGCAAATATAATATTGTGAAAGCAGAAATTTGTAGATGCCGGGTTTGAAAAGATCAGCCACTAATTTCACTAATTGACACAAATGATGGGGCTGAGATTGTACTGAAAAAATGATTTCTATCTGAGTAATTCAATTTGGGAACACTTACAAAGTAATTTTGCAATTTCACCAATCTATTTTCTTCATGTTAATTAGTGATCCCGATAGCTAGGGATCGCGGGTAATGTTTGAATGTTTTAATAGGAACTGAGCCACTAACGGAAATTTGAAAATGAGCAGATATAAAAAAAGGTCAAGTTGAAAAGTGCAAGATATGAGTTGAATAAATCAGAAAAAATTTTTAGTTATTCAAATATGCAAATGTGACATCCGTTAAGTATTTAAATCAACTAATAAAATGGAAACAGATTCTACGTCACCTTTAAAACCAATGTACTATGAATCACAAAATGTTTATTGCAGCACCATTGCTGCTTGTTTCCATCACTTCACTTGCCGGTGATACAAAAAAAGGCAGGGACCAAAGCACAGGAAATTTTTCCATCGGCACACGGAACACGATCAGCATGTTCAATGATGATGCTGCGATCGGAAAGGGGATTGGAGGTCAGGCCAGGTTTCAGTTTATGGATAAGCTGAATTCGGAATGGTATGCTGATTATATTCCTTCCGAAACAAAAATTTCACACAGGAACGACTATCATATCGGATGGAGTTTGATGTATTATTTTGGTAAGAACGTTCACTTCGACCATGTACTTCAACCATATCTCATCGCCGGACATTGTTTTGATTACAGTGTGGTAAGCCAAATCGGAAATCATAAAAACAGTGCCGACCGCTTCAGTAGCGCTACGCAGGCGGGACTCGGGACACATATTAATATTACAAAGAGATTTGATTGTTCTCTGGGTGCACAGTATATGCTTCACTTCGGTAAAGAGATTGAAACAGATGCAGGAACAGGAGAAGGGCCGGTTGAAATACACAGAAGTGAATACGTAAAGCCCGATGGTCATTTGCTTTTTACAATCAGCTTTAATTACAAATTTGTAAACTTCTGGAATGGATGGAAAACGATTTAAATGCAAAATGTATAATGCACAATGAATAGAACACAAGTTAGAATTCAAATGTCACAAGAAAGTGGCACAACGATTTGGAGCTATTAAATAGAACTATTACGCATCAATAGAGCAAATAGAGATTTTTCATGGTGGTAGGCCCCGGTAACGAGCAGTTGTTGCCGGGGTTTTGTTTTAGATGCATATGACATTTTCCCTTAACTTTTTATTTGGAACGTTTGTCCGGAATTCAATTTACTTTGCCGCCCCATAAACAAAACAAATGAAAAAAATCATCCAAAGCAGTATTGCATCTCTGGTTATTTTAGCTTTTGCATGTTCTAATCCCACAGACAAAAAATCCAACAATGCGAACATGAAACCAATCAGTGATTTTTTTGAAAGCTATTACAATGATCACAACCGGTATTATCCGATGACGGCTACCGCCAATGGCGATAACAGGTACAATGATATTTTTCCGAATGACATTAGTTTAGCTTATCGGGATACCTTGAAACATTTTTATCAAAGTTATCTTGACTCGCTCAATGCATATGACAGAGCAGCTCTCACAGATAACGATCAGACAAGCTATGACATTCTGAAGTGGGATTTAGAAATGGCGCTGGATGGTTTCAGTTTTCATGATTACCTGATGCCGATCAATCAGTTTTGGAGCAATACAATTACATTTCCGCAATACGGCTCCGGACAAGGCAATCAACCGTTTAAAACGGTGGCGGATTACGATAATTTCCTGAAGCGTATTGATGGATTTGCCATCTGGTGCGATACCGCATTGGAAAATATGAAAGCCGGAATGGCATCGGGATATGTGTATCCGAAAATACTGATGGAGCGGGTGCTTCCTCAAATGAAGTCAATGATTGTAAAGGACGTGAAGCAGAGTATTTTTTACATGCCTGTTTCAGAAATGCCGAAAGAAATTTCTGATGCAGATCATAAACGTATTGATGAGGCATATCAGAATGCGATCAGGACTCAGATTATTCCTGCTTATCAGAAACTTTATAACTTTATTAAAGACGAGTATATTCCAAAATGTCGTGCAACTGCCGGTATCAGTAGCGTTCCGGATGGAAAGGAATATTATAATTACCTGATAAAATTCTGGACGACAACTTCGATGACATCCGATGAAGTATTTAATCTCGGACAGAGTGAAGTAAAAAGACTTCGTGGAGAGATGGAAAAAATAATGGAAAGCACGGGATTTAAGGGTGACCTGAAAACATATTTTACTTATCTCAATAAAGACAAAAAGTTTTTTCCTTTTACTAGTGCAAAAGCTGTACTGGATTCATTTGAGAATATCCATACAACTATGCAGCCTCAACTGAATAAATTATTTGACGAGGTTCCGAAGACAAAATTTGAAATCAGGCAGACAGAGAAATTCAGAGAAGCCAGTGCCAGTGCAGAATACAACCAGGGTACGGCAGACGGAGCACGTCCCGGAATATTTTATGTTCCCGTTCCTGATGCAAAGAAATTCAACAGCTTCGGAATGGAAGATTTGTTTTTACACGAGGCCATTCCCGGACATCATTATCAGATATCACTTCAGCAGGAAAATGATTCGCTGCCTAATTTCAGACGTTATACCTGGTACGGCGCATACGGAGAAGGTTGGGCGTTGTATTCCGAATCACTTGGTAAAGAACTTGGATTGTATAATGATCCGGTGCAATACTTTGGTGCTTTGAGCGAAGAAATGCACCGTGCCATCAGGCTCGTTGTTGATGTTGGCATGCATACCAAAGGCTGGACGAGGGAGCAGGCCATTCAGTTTTCACTCGATAACGAAGGAGAAAGCGAAGAAGCGATTACTTCAGAAATTGAAAGATACATGGCTATTCCGGGACAAGCGCTTTCTTATAAAATCGGTCAGTTAAAAATTCGTGAGTTGCGCGCGACAGCTGAAAAAGAGCTGGGAGTAAAATTCAACATTTCAAAGTTTCACAATGCAATCCTTGAAGGAGGATGCTTACCGCTGGCAGTGCTTAAACTGAAGATCAATAACTGGATCAAGTCGCAGAAATAATTATTTCAATACTGAAGAGGGTTATGCAAGCCCTTCATTCAGGCGTTCTGCGTTTTCAGCAACCTGTAATGCATCAAGCATTTCCTGGATATCACCGCCGATAAAAGTCGGCAGGTTATGCATCGTAAGTCCGATGCGGTGATCCGTAATACGGCTCTGAGGATAATTATAAGTGCGGATTTTTGCTGACCGGTCACCTGTGCTCACCATTGTTTTTCTTTTCTGTGCGATGTCGGCGTTGTGCTTTGTGAGTTCGCGCTCATACAATTTTGTCCGCAGCATCTGCATGGCAAGTGCACGGTTGGCAAGCTGACTGCGTTCCACCTGGCAGACGACTACTATTCCGGATGGTTTATGTGTGATCTGAACCTTCGTTTCAACTTTGTTCACATTCTGTCCGCCGGCACCACCACTCCTTGAAGTCTGGAGTTCTAAGTCGGCAGGATTGATCTGAACATCAACTTCCTCCGCTTCCGGCAATACGACTACGCTGGCAGCAGAGGTATGCACCCGCCCCATAGTTTCAGTATCGGGAACACGTTGCACACGATGAACGCCGCTTTCATATTTCAGAATTCCATATACGCCATCACCTGTAATTTTAATAACTACTTCTTTGTATCCGCCCATTGTGCCTTCACTGGCATCCATCAGTTCAGTCTTCCAACCCCTGCGTTCGCAATAGCGCATGTACATCCGGTAAAGATCACCTGCAAAAATACTCGCTTCGTCGCCGCCTGTTCCTGCCCTGATTTCCAAAATGGCATTCTTTTCGTCTTCGGGATCACTCGGTATCAGCAATACCTTTATCTCTTCTTCAAGTATGGATTTTCTTTTTTCAAGCTCCTCCAGTTCAATCCGCGCCATTTCTTTAAACTCTTCGTCCTTCTCATTTCGCAGCAAATCTTTGGAATGGTCGAGGTTGCTCAATACATTTTGAAGCTCATGATATTTACCGACAATCTTCTGCAGCTCTTTGTATTCGCGGTTAAGCTGGGCAAACCGCCTCATATCCTTCATGGCATCGCCATTGCTGAGTTCTTTTTCAACGTCAGAGAAACGGGACTTAATTAATTCGAGTTTATCCAAAAACATATATACTAATTACTGATAGAGACGAATATTCTAATTACGAATAAGGACGAATGTACCAATTACGAAATTGGAACAACAAATGAATGCGAATTACAAATTGCCAACTGCCAACTGCTATCGGGCCTGCAAGATATTTAGATTTAAGGAATGAAGTGATAAAAAAAATACCGGAGACGAAATCCCCGGTATTTGTACTCAGTACTGAATACGATTTACTCATTACTTCTATTACCTCATGAGATACATCTTCCCCCAGCCCTTTTTGAAAAATTTATCGGCTTCTGATTCCCTGTGTTCGAGATCGTTACCGTTGCTGAAGTCTGTATAAACTTTATAAATATAAATACCATTTGCAAGCTGGTCGCCAAATTCATCCTTTCCATCCCATGCATAGTCCGTTATATTTCTTCCGATGTGAATATTGCCGAGTTCGTTCTTCATGATCTCACGAACTACTTTTCCACTCACTGTCATGATACGAATCTTCATGTGATCAGGGACTTCATTACCCGTAAGCATAAACACGAAGCGGGTAGAGGTAGAGAAGGGATTCGGATAATTCAGGATTTCAGTGATGGTTGATTTATTGACAACTTCAAATGTTATCCTGTAATTGTATTTTCCACTTTCATTTTTAGAACGGTCGGCGGCTTCTACTTCCAGCGTGTAAATTCCGTCTTCAAGAAGTGTGGGATCAAATTCAATCTTACAACTGTTCTTCGGAAGTATGGCAGGAGTGAAGCGAAGGTTAGCACCATAAAACTGGTCGATGAAATTTAGTTGCTGTTTGGCATTCTGCGACGGCGTTTTCAGATATACACGGAAATTACTGGTATCATTCAAAGCAAGAAATTTATTTTCATCGTGGAGCTGTACAACAATGTGTGGCTTTCCTGAAACAATGTCGCCGTCAAGGATATGAATGGCGTCAAATGTTACATCGAGAATCGGATTTACCACATCACGACTGATGTTGAATTTCACTTCGGCAATGTTGTTGAAATGAAATTGTTCAAGCTGGTGAAGCCCTCCATAAGGGTTTGCTTCCACCCACAAACTATTTTCTCCGTATAGCCCGAATGTACTGTCAATAACAACACTTGCATTGAGCGATTGTCCGGTACGCAATGAGTCGAGTTTGTAATTTTTAATATCATGCCTTGCCCTGTCTCTGTCGTACATGTAGAAACTCATGCCTAAGCTATCCATCGGGACATTGCCGATGTTATCCACTGCAATGCTGAGCTTGATGGTATCACCCTCTGAAATTGGATTTTTATAAAATGAATAATACCGACTGGCATTGAGTGCACATTCAGGCGCTTCATCATAAAAAATCTGCCACTTGTCCATTTGCGGAGGCGTGCGAAGCGGTAAATCTTCGAGGTAAACACCGAGCTTTAAATACGGATATTGTGTTGCACTGATTCCGCTGAGGGAATAATCAGGTGTATTTTTCTGAATACCTGTTACAAGCGTATCCCATACAGAAGAATCCTGATCATATCCGTAGATACTAATACTCACGCTGTCAGCAGTTGCACCACTTTCAAGGGGATGTTGTCCCCAGTGAAGGTTGGTCCATTTTGTAGCAGGTCCGATTACTTCAGAAACAATTCCACCACGGTACCATTTTGTTTGAAGTACCCTGTTGAGCGTAATTAAAGAACCCTGAGCAGTGCCAAATACAGCTGTATCACTTGCCAGATTTCCCATCTGGGTGTAAAAGATAAACGGAAGAAGATCCTGAACAAGACCTGGATTAAAACCAAGATTATTTAACATGTTTAAAAATGCAGGGTCACAGTTTGAGTATTGATATGTAAAGGCACTGTAGATAATAATATAGTTTCCATTGGGAACGGAGTTCACAAAGGTTTCCATGGCTTGAACCTGTGTTGCATCACCACATCTGAAGATGAAATAATTTTCAGCACGGGCACGGCATGTAGCAGTTCCATTTGCGCAAAAGGCATTGGCATTGTTATAGGTATTTGCCTGACCGACATCATTATTGCATGTATTCCACGGTATCAGCGTAAGAGAATCAATAACAACCACATGAAAAGAAGGTGTACCACCGCAGAAGTTATATTCCCATGGCTCTCCGTTAAGGGTATATCCTGTTGAATTGAATTCACTTGGAATTAAAGGAGAACCGTAATTCGTCACGTCAAGTGATTTTACATTTTGTCCGAATTTATAAACCCTTTCTGCACTATCCTGTTTTGCATTTTCATATCCGTCTTTATTGAGCTGATAGAAGTGCGCCTGCGACCATCCTGTTTTATTTGGAATATAAATAAAAGAGCTTTCATTTTTATTTACTGTTGTGGTATCGTCATACACACGCCAGTAATAAACAGTATTTGGCAACAATGAATAATTTGCCGGAGACCAGGAAACAATTCCGCCGCTTGACTGAATAAAATTAAACCGGTAAAGTGGACTGTGGGTTGCCACGTCATCATTGAAATAGGATGTATCAATTTCAAATTTATAATTCCGAGTCGCCCCCAAAGGATTTGCTGTCGAAGCTTTCAGCGTCACGGTAGAGTAGGGGTGAATGGCATACTTGGGCGGATAAATCGGAATGATGTCATTCGAATAAATGAATAGTGAAGTGGTGGCGGTATTATTAATAAAATCCTGCATCTCCGGAATGGTATCAGGATCCAGGTCAACCTTCACGGTAAATGTATTGATGCCGGCGCCATTTAATCCGGAGACTTTCATCGTTAAAGAAAGATCATCGGAATAATGACATCCCGGACGCGCAATGGTGTAAATAGAATCTACGCCATTTGGTAGTCTGCGCGTGATCGTAACACGAAATGTGTCGCTAACGGCACGTGCATAATTCCGGGTTTTAAAATGTATGGAAAAAGTATCCATGTCAGCGGTTATCACAGCAGGCGTAAACGAAATATTACTTTCAGCTGCAATCAGGTCGGGCTTGGCCCATGAGTTGTACCGCAACATCGGGTCACCTTGTAGTGACATTTCATTTACGACTCTCTTAATTCCGGTATTTCCATTATAGTTATCCTGAAGAATCTGAATGGTATGTTGCATGATTTTTCCGATCGGCTCACCATAATTGCGGTATGAAATATTTCTGTAGAGCGAAGTGTCATAGACGTACAAATAATATGCATCTCCAAGTCCGACACTGGCGAGAAATGCAATGGCGGCTTTTCCCTGTGCCATTACAAACTGTTCACTATTACTTTGATCACGGGTATGAAAATTTCCGGCGAAGCAGGAACTGGCCATGATGATCGGATACCTTCCGTAATTGGTATAGTTACTTGGCAGGTCGGTGGCAATGTCAAAGCTGGAGCCGGAAGCATGACCAAAGAACAACATCATGGAAACACCGTTGTCAATGGCGTTTTTAATTTGTGCTGTCAATCCGAATTCTACAGGATCAGGACTGTTTTTAAAAAATGAAGTTACGTGACCGCCGTAAAGTGTATCCTCAATTACTGCTTTAAGATTATCCAGGTTGTCACGGAATGCAGTTTGTTCGGAAGTATTCTGGCCACCACCAAAGTGCAACACTTCTTTCATCCACGCTTCAGGAGTATCGGCATTTTGTTTGTTCTCATACTCTTTCACCTTACTCAGATAATCAGTTACATCTGAAGGTTTGTTCGCACTTAACCGCCCGATAGGTATTGCCGGTTCAAAGAGGGAACCATTCACACCATAAGCCATGGGAAGATCAGAAGTCGGATAACCGTAAGAAGTTACCTGGCACAATGCCCATAGGTTCGGGTTGTGCCGCATGCTGTACGGTTCAATTGATTTACCCACGAGGAAAATGGCCTGTGGTTTTGGCACGTTCCATTTGTCAAGTACAAAATGTGTGAAGTTGCGAATGGCGCGTCCATGATTTGAAATTCCAAATGCAAACTGGTCGTACAATTCAGCAGCGTCAATGATGACAACACGGTTGTGATTTCCTGTGGTCTGATTCCGGTAATCTTTATATCCGCCGGTGATAT
Organism: Bacteroidia bacterium; assembly: GCA_038206355.1. Taxonomy (GTDB): domain Bacteria; phylum Bacteroidota; class Bacteroidia; order AKYH767-A; family 2013-40CM-41-45; genus JAPLDB01. The sequence continues at coordinate 211,034 of JBBRAY010000001.1, read as the reverse complement.
TTAGTGCATTTTTCAGTCCGGCATTTGTAATGATGATGTATGCAGAATCAACAGCGAGACTTTGAATGTTATTGAATTTACTCGGACCTACTGCACTTGCATAATTGATTCTTGAAATGGCAGATGTAGCTACTGTAGTTATCCCGCCTGATGACGCAAGTACGCACATCTTTGGTGATGTACTGCCGTCATTGGGAATAACTGCTTGTACTCCGGAATTATTTTGCGTGATAAAAATCCTTTTGTGATTTGTTATATCATAAAGTACAGTACCGGAAGGACCGTTGTTGAAGTTGGAAAGATTGAGATAAGTTTTTCCGTTTGATCCATCGGGTACGAACATTTTAAATGTAGATGCATTTTCCATGTCTGTATTGTGTGGATACCTTACCGAAAGATTCACAAATGCAATTCGATTCGTCGGATAGTTTCCCCCCTGCGGATAAAGGGTATAAGTAAATGCAGTGCTGGTACTTGTAAATAAAGCAGGTGCAACTGAAAAGAAATTCCGGCGCACGCCATAACCGATAAATTGTTCCCTGAAATTTATTCCCGGTGCGGAAATGGAATAGTCCTGCTGGTTATTATTTGATCCGGTGATGGTGGTACTGATTTCAAAGTTGGGCCCACCTGAATAAACATTTTGTGTATTGATGCTTTTCTGTGTTATCGTATTAGAGCTTGATAAAACCGTTCCCACGTGCCCTTCTGCATTTACGTAGTCAACATCCTGATCGGGGTAACCCACATTGTATTCATAGGTTTCTTCAAGGTATGATTCTTTGATAAAATAAGGAAAGGCATTGTTGTAATCTGTATCAGTGTATGCAGAAAATCGTTTGCCTGCAATGGTTGGACTGTAAGTGAGAAAATAGACTGCTGTATCGGTGAGTAAACTGTAATTCGGATTGGGCTGCCAGGTACTGTCTTCATATAACTGCGTATCGAACCATCCTGTATTGTGCTCGCCGTAAAATTCAATGTAGTCGTTGGGAGGATTCAGTAAGCCATTGTTATTTTCGTCATAAATATAAATGTATTGTTCCTGTCCTTTGGCCCATATCTGAATATTGGAAACGCTCCAGTTGGTCGCCGCAACGCCCGCCCAGGCGAGGTTTTGTGCGGTGAGACGGTAAACCCCATCCTGCCATATTTTCACTTTGTAATATTCCTGTGACGTGTTGATCCATGAATTTTCATACGGCTGTGCCCCGACGGAAAATGTGGTGATCAGAATGGCAATGAGCAGGTAAAGTTTTTTCATCAGAATATTGGTTTTGTATTGACATTTCCTGCAGACTAAATCTTTCCCGCAATGAAGTCAATGCGAAAGAAATGGTTGGTTAACCTGCGGTATGTCAGACGGTATTAATTTTTTTCTGTGGTTGGTGCTTTATGTTTGAAGATATCAAGTTTCAGGGAAAATACATTTGAGTAAAGTGTTTCCTGGCTACCGATATTTGTAAGGGCGTAGTCAATGGTGAGGTTTCTCAGTTTGATTCCAATACCCATATTTGGTTGAAAGATCGTTGACTTGGCGCCTTCCTGGTCTTTCACTTGCTGAATATTATTTACACCACCACGTAGAAAAATGAAATCATCATAGCCGATTTCAAGACCAAGGTGCGGATCAGCACTGATAGGGTTTCCGCTGATAACGACATTGCGTTGACCGTCGAAGGTGAGGTCGAAATCAATTTCAGGAAGTACGGTGAATTTTTTTCCGATGTTCATTTTGTACCCGGCTCCGAGAATTAGTTTCGGGAGGGTGAGTTCAGTTGAGTTTTTCGGAATCTCATTGTTTGTGGTGCTGAATACGCCGGCAAGTTTATCGGTATTGAAAGTCCATGAATTAAATGTGGTCGTAATGTCTTTGGCCATCAATCCGAATTGCCATTTGTTTTTGTCGTACTGAACGCCGAGGTCGAGCCCGAAACCCCAGGAGTGGGCGAAGTCGCCGGCAGTGCGGTGTACGACTTTTACAGAGCCGCCATACCGGAGTCCTGTGATTTTACTTTGTAAAGCATAGGAAATCATAAAAGCGTAATCGGCTGCGGAGAATGATTTCAGTTTGTCATAATCAATATTTCCTGAAGCATCAATAAGCTCAGTGGTATCCGGGATGTCATCAACTGCAAAACGGATGAAGGAAAATGCAAGTGCTCTGGTGGCGTCAACTTTGGCAACGAGCCCGATGTATTCGTATTTGGCAATTCCGGCAAAATATTCACTGTGCATTCCCATGGCCTGCACGCTTCCTTTCACCAATGAAAGTCCTGCGGGGTTCCAGAAAGCAGAAGATGCATCATTAACTGAAGCAGCTTGTGCATTGCTCATTCCAAGGCCTCTTCCGCCCACACCGATGGATAAAAACTCATTGCTGTATTTGGGTGCCTGTGCAAAAGCAAACGAAGTTGAAAGCGCCGGAATAATTAAAAATAGTTTGGATAATTTCATTGATGGTTAACGGTTAAATGTAAATGGTTTTTAGCTTGACCATTAACGGATAACGAAGGTTTTTTATTTGAGTCGTGTAAAGGTAAAATTATTATAATCCCATGGAATCCGGGTTTGGTGAAATGCAAAAAGTGTTGGGTGAATATCGCACATATTGAGGTCAGCATATCAGAATCAATTTATACCCTGAAACGGAGTTAAAAGATACGTTACCTCAACTGCCGGGAAAGCCTTTGTCCGGATGCTTCAGCAAAAATATTTTAAAGAAGGTGAAACCTTTTTTCAGGGAATAAAATTCAACCAAAATTCCGCATGCGCAGAAGAAGAAAGAACTGAAAATTCTTATCAGAAAAGTTCTGCCATCATACAGCGGGCACCACCACCACCATAGGTTTCAATGGTATGCAGATCAGATTGAAGAATTGCGCAATGTTTTTCTATGCTTTTTATCTGTGAATCAGAAAAATGAAAATAGGCATTCGACGACATCACAAGAAACCGTTCGCCCTTGTTATTCTCAAGTTCAAGGCAGTTGCCGCAAAAGTGATGCACCTGGGATAAACTTATTTCGATGATTTCATGCCCGGTTTCAGTAAGGGATTTTCTTACACGGTCTTTCGCATCATCATCTTCAAGTGCTTCCATACAGACGATAGCAAATTTCTCTGCCAGACACATCAAAACATTGGTGTGATAAATGACCTGTTGGTTTTTGTCGTACGAAGTAAACACGACTGTTTCATAATCCATCAGTTTGCTCCACTCGAAAATCAAGTTACTGCTGGTTCGCTGTGAAAGAGATGCATAAGCGATCCGGTGTTTATGGTCTATCACAAGGCTTCCTGTCCCCTCTAAAAAAATCCCCCTGTCCTCATCGTGTGTCAGGTCTATTTTCTGCTTGTAATTTTTATCAAGATAGCCAATAACAGATGCACTCCTTTCAAGGCGCCTGTTTTCCGCCATCATGGGATATAAAATATAGGTCCCTTGTGGCGTTGTACTGAACCAGTTATTCGGGAAGATGGCATCAGGTGTGGCAGCAGGATTTTCCTGACTAAAAACATTCACCTCAATGCCGGCACCTTTAAGTACTGCAGTGAATGCATCAAACTCACTTTTTGATTTTTGATGAAGCTCTTCATCAGAAAAAGAATCTGATGGTTGCTGAAAGAAATTATCCCCGATTGTCTGTGGATTGGGGATGAAATTTCCGGGTTCAACCATCAGTACTTTTCCAGCAGTCATCTATTGTTTCACCACCGGAGCGGTGAAAATTATTTTCTTCTTTTCATCAAGAAGCTGAAGTGTATAATATCCTTTTGCAAAATCGGAAAGAGAAACCGTAGCACGTGAATTACTGAAAACGATGCTTGAATTTTTAACCACCCGCCCTGTTTCGTCAAGGATTCTGACTAAGCTAACTGCATGTCCGTTTAATGAGTGAACGTAAACTTTATCAGTTGCCGGATTTGGATACAGGCTGAAAGAATCATTCAGGTCAAATTCATGAACACCTTCCTGATCTACATGAACTGTATCGGAACATGCTGAACAACCGGATACATCGGTGATACAAACGAAATAATTACCTCCGAGTGTGGCCACATAATATTGAAAAATACCAACAGCGATCGGACCTGTAGTTACCTCATACCACTGATAGGTGAGCCCTGCGGTTGAATAAAGCGTATCACCACTTACAGAAATCACAGGTACAGGAGCCTGGCTCACATTCACGTAACCAACGTGTGTGTTTGAATTGGTGCAAGCGCCATTGGTAACAATCAGTGTAGTGCTGAAAGCGCCGGCTGAATCGTAGCAAACATTCACCGGATTCGGGTCAGTGGAATTCACAGGCGTTCCGCCCTGAAAATTCCAGCTGTAAGTCTGAACCGTTCCTGTAGAGAGGTCAGAATAGTTGATGCAATCTCCTGCACATATTTCCTGGCTTGTAGAAGTAAAATCGGGAACCGGAGTCGGAACAATAGTTACAAGATTTGGCTTGAGAAGGGTATCTGTTCCAAATGAATTGGTAACGATCTGCAGTGCATCGTATGTTCCCGGTGAATTATAACATACCACAGGATTTGTCTGAGTAGATGTTGAAGGTGTGCCACCCGGAAATGACCATGACCAGGTAGTTGCATCGGTTGATCCGTCAGTATAAGTGACACAAAGTGAATCGCATCCCAATGTAGTGCTCTGGGTAAATCCTGCAAGCGGAGGAGCTCCGGAAGTTAGAACTGTCAGGCGCACGGAGTCAACGGCAAAAGAAGGATCACTACCTGAACCGTCATCATCGTTCACCCAATGAAAAGCAATGGCAACGTTTGGGTTGTTATCTGCTGAAACCGGTAATGCAACATTATAAGCTGTCCACCTGCCTTGTCCGCCGCCACATGTTGTTGGTGTTTTCGCCATATCTGCCAACAATGCCCATGAAGTACCATCATAATACATAACTGATGCATTGTCATTGGATCCTTGTCCCCGCTCGATATAGTTAAAAGTAAGTGTAATCGTTGTCCTTCCCGTACAATTGATCGTTGGCGATGTTGCCAGAATATCCGAAATCACAGATGGAGGAGTTCCAAGAATATCGCAGTACCCGCCGGCATCATAAGCGGCGCCGCAATCTCCGTTTGGACAGAAAACCCCTGCACTTGGGGATTGAGAATCATTTCCTACATGTAAGGTAGAATTGTTTCCACATCCCGACCCGCAGGAGCCAGCTGCATTTCCGTTTTCGGCACAACTGATGTACCATTTGTTTGGTGTCGTTGCTCCGCCGCATGCATTTGCCGGACCGTTATTGGCAAAGCTCCAAGCGCCATTTGGACCGGAATAAGTTGTGCAATAGGCAGGACAACTGTTTGAAAATTCCTCCAGCCAGAAAATTGTTTGAGATTGAGCGGATATGGCCATAACCAATCCAATAAAAGTTGTATAAATTTTTTTCATATTGAAATTTTTAGGTGCTCAAATGTAAAAAATAATCTGAAAAAGTCTTTGAAAAAATGTGAGATTAATTGCTCCATTGGAAAATTCTATCCTGCCTTCCGGAGCAATAGAGATAAGAGCTGTGAAACATCAATTGATTCAGTGTCAGGTGAAATAAAAGCACTCACATCATTAAATTTTTTTTCGCATGACTTTTAAAACGGTTAAAATCTTACAGTTGTAATACTTCATACATTTTCACCCATCGGTCAGGGCCGTATGCACGTAATTACTATCAAATTAAAAACTGTTCAATATGAAAAATGAACCTGTTGTAACTTACAACCACATGCAGGAAGACAGTACACCTGCATCAAAAGCATTCGGAACGACTGAAGAAAATTCAGGACATCCTATCAGTCTGTACATGATTTTCGCTGTAGACATCCTGCTTATTTGCGGAATAGGATTTCTTGCAATCCAGTTAATCTTCTGAGAATAAAATCTATTCAATAGAAAAGCCCTTCGCCTTTTAACTGGCAGAAGGGCTTTCGGATTTGTATCAGATGATCTTTATTGAGTTTTTATTATTCTAATCATTTTTCTTGTGTCACCTTCTGTTACTTCCAGTAGATAAACACCGGCCGCAAGGTATTCCCCTATTTCACGCGCTTCATTATTTCTGAAATCAGGAATGAATATTTTTTCCTTTCCAAGTAGATCAAAAATCCTCAATGTGGCAGTCTGCTCCATGCTGCTGTTGATGATAACCGTAAACTGATTTGAGAAAGGGTTAGGATAGACTGCTACATTTAATTCTTCACTGATCATTGCCGCTTCCGCTTCTGTCTCTCTGCAATTAATTGTTATTGAGCAATTCGCAGAAGTATTATTGCCACAGGAGTTCGTAATTTTTACCTTATACGTTGCATTTGTGGTGGTGGTAGTGGTATATGTCTTCTTTGTGGCAGCACTGATGATGGTTCCGTTTTTATACCACTGATAGCTATATCCTGATCCATTTGGAATCGCTGTAAGAACTTTCGATGCACTTGCACATTTAGTTACAGATGCCGGACTGACAGTAGCCACAGGCGCTGCTGTAGTACTCACTGTAATTGTATTCGATGTGCCTGAACATGCACCACTCGTTATTGTCACGGTGTAACCGGCTGCAGTTGTTGCAGAATATGTTGATGCAGTTGCACCACTCACGTTGGCCCCGTTCTTTTTCCATTGAAAGGTATACCCGGTTCCGGTGTTGGCACTCAAAACAACACTTCCTGTTCCACACCATCCTGTTGACCCACCTGCAGTAATTGTCGCTGTTATACTTCCTGCAGTAATAACAACGGCCGGTGATGTCGTACTTCCGCATGTATTGGTGACTGCAACAGTATATGAACCCACTGCACTTGCTGTGTATGCAGATGTCGTGGCCCCTGAAATGTTACTGCCATTCAGTTTCCACTGGTAAGTTAACCCTGTTCCTGTATTCGCGTTGAGCACTACGGTTTGACCTCCGCAAAGCTGCGTTGAACCTGCAGGAGTAGCTGTAGCAGATGGTGATGCATTAACGGTTACTACTTTAACTGCCGATGTCGCTGTACATGCACCGTTTGAAATAGAAACAGTATAACTTCCGGCTGCAGTAGCTGAATAGGAAATCAATGTTGCTCCGGAAATATTTGTTCCATTCAGTTTCCACTGATAAGTATAACCGGTTCCTGAAGATGCAGTAAGCGATACACTGCCACCTGTGCAGAATGTTGTAGAGCCTCCGGCAGTTATAGTTGCAGTTATTGTTCCGTTTACAGTCACTGTTACAGCTGATGAAGTTGTGCTTCCGCAGGAATTAGTTACCACTACTGTATATGATCCTGCTCCGGTTGCAGTGTAAGATGTTGAAGTTGCACCCGAAATATTTGATCCGTTTAATTTCCACTGGTATGTCAATCCTGTTCCTGTATTCGCATTCAGCACCACACTGCTACCTGTACAGATCGTTGTTGATCCCGCAGGTGTTATCGTTGCTGCAGGCAATGGATTCACTGTTATCGCAGTGGCTGAAGAAGTCGCATTACCGCAAGCATTGGTAACAACAACAGTATAAGACCCTGCTGCGCTTGCTGAATAACTTGCTGCAGTTGCACCTGAAATATTTCCGGCATTTAATTTCCACTGATAAGTGAGCCCGGTTCCTGTATTTGCATTCAGTGTGACGCTGCTACCAGAACAAATGGCCGTTGAGCCTGAAGGTGTAATGGTTGCTGATGGTGCAGCGTTGACAGTAATGGAAATTGAATTGGATACCTGTGAACAGGATCCGCTTGTTACACTGCATGTGAATGCACCTGTTGAATTGGCGGCATAAGAAATGGAAGTGGCACCTGAAATATTTGCCCCATCTTTTCTCCACTGGTATATATAACCGGTACCTGAAGCCGCATTCAGCGTAACACTTGATCCCGAACAAAAAGTTGTGGCACCTCCTGCAGTAATCGTTGCGGTTACCGAACAACATGCTCCGGCATTATAAGCTACACCCGGCGAACCACCGAGGCATCCGGCAAACCAGTTGGCGCCATCTTCAAGATTTCCTGTCGGGCTTAACAATTCCATGGTGTATCCCTGACCATCCGGAGTAACCGGCCATGGCGCTGAATTATCATAGAGGAACGATTTATAGATTGTTCCGTCATATTTATACAAACGGATTAACTCACCGCCGTTTTCAAATCCGAAATCAATTGTATGAAAATTGGTAACATTAGGAAAGCGCGCCTGAAATTTTGTAGGATCAGTCGCAAGTACCAGTCTTCCGTTAGCTGTCAGCACAGTTCCGGCCGGGAAAGTGTATTTGTGGTTATCGTTTTCATCCTTGAGATACCACGCAGAAATATCCAGAGTTGTAGAACCATAGTTCCATAACTCAAGCCAGTCGCCGGCATCAGCGGTTGAACTGGAATTATAATTCAACTCTCCGAAAGTGATTTGCGTTGCTGCGGCGCTACCGGTGAAATATGCAGTGATGGCGTCTGTGGAAGTAAAATTCTGAGAGACTGTCTGGTTGGTATTGTTGACAGGAAATGCAACATTTGACTTCCAGTAATTAAAAGTATAGCCCGGATGTGGTACGGCCGTAATCGTAACCGGATTTCCATTGTAGTATATTCCTGTCCATGGATAGGTGGAAGGGGAAATCGTACTGATGATGATATGACCGGCCCCTGCAGGTGAAACATTTAAAGTGAGCGTAACCTGACTGGTCATAGCAAACTCATTCTGCACATGATTCCTGCAATTTGAACTTCTGTTATTGATAAAAGAAGTAAAAGTACTGAGCTCCGTATTCCATGTAGAAACACTGCCACCGTATTTTGCAAAACTTCGCGGCATATCGGCATTGATACTGTCTTTGATTGAGTTCTTCTGATTGAGTACATTGGTCGGAAGGAAAATTGTATTCAGCAAATCAGCATGTCGATTGATGAAATATTGTTTGAACTGAGGATTGGAGAGCAGTTTATCAAACATCCCTGAAAATGGATTCGCAGAATTTGGTCTCCGCGCGCGCGTAAGTGTATTGTCGGAGTAGGTCACATTCAGCCCTGCACTCTGATCAAGGTCATAGGTGAGGTATTTGAATTTTCCTGTTGCAGTCCTGGGTCGCCATAGTTTAACATTGTTGGTCCAGTCGCCGATCCAGTCACTGTTACCGCAATAAATTTCAGCGATGAAATAATCTGCAAAATTCATCAGGTCGAACATGCCATTCATAGTGTTGTAAAATGTACCACCGGTTGGAGATGTTGACGTAGCATAAGCGTACATGGCATTAAAAGCTGAATCGCTTCCTTGTTTCACCTCGACATAGCCGCTGTTAGAAGCAAGAAAATCTATTTCACTTTTTTTATAACCGTAATTATTTTTTACAAAGTTATGGTCGTCGTTTTCATCTATATAATACACTCCGAAAAACTGGCCATTCACAAATGCAAGACAGGGTTCCTGCGCCATGTATGATGAGTTGGTATTCTTCAGATTTTTTTCAAGGGCTGCATCACGCAAATGTGCTTTGTGCCAATCATTACCGGCATTTCGTATTACCCAGTTGTCCCATTTGGTAATAAAACTCTTGTCCGGAATTAAAGGATAGTCAATAGAAGATGTTCCCCATTTATCGTCCATTTTTATTTCAAAACTTTTTTGAGGTTTTGCTCTTGAATAACCGCCATTAATTTTAATGTTCGCATTGAATTTGAAAACGCGGTTTTTTTGTTTGTCAAAATATTCAATCGTTGCCGGCTTTTCCCAGTCCATCCAGAAGTTCGCGCCTAAATAAGGTGACGTAGTACCGGCATTGGGTCCCAATACATAAATGCCGGTATTCCAGTCCCACAGATTTGAAGGCGTGGTAGTAATGGTAAGGACAGGAAGTTTAGTGGTTTCGTTGATGAAATAATCATTTGTGATGGTTGCACTTGGTAATAATCCTGTTGCGAAAACTTTCGCACGGATCACCTGTGTAGTATCCAAATTGATTGGTGATGAATATAAAGTCGAGGAAGTTGTGGGATCCGTGCCATCTCTTGAATACCTGATAACGCCTCCCTGCTGTGTAGTTGTTAAAGTTAATGATTGAGCTCCGGTAAAGAAGTTTCCGGTGAGTGAAAACAATGGGATGGTAGAATATCCGGTTGCACAAGAAGAAGAATTATTTGTTGCATCAGGAGTAGGCGTAGCAAAATAACACCATGTTGAAGCGCCATCAGTACTTCTGCCGTAGCTGTTATCAATCTCCATATTCGGATATGTTTTCTGATCCAGGATTGTTCCTGCCGCATTGGAAAGTAAAATTGTTTCTCCTGTTTTATCTAGTTTGAATTTTGCATGGAGGTATTCTTTGTCAGGCGAAATAAACCAGGATGGCAATGTGCTGAAATAGGTTCCGTTATCTATTAAACCGAAAGACAGAAATGGGTTGCTCGACAAATCAGTGGAAGAAGTGGTGTTATTATGTGTTTCTACCGTTAATACATTAGTTCCATTTACCAATATGCTTGCAAGAAAAGTTTTACTCAGATAAAATGAATCCGCTTTTTGACTCTGATATAATGCAGCTTCATGAGATGCTGAGGCAAGTAGGTTATAGGCCGGTCGTACACCCGTAGATCCAAGGTATGCTCTGGCGATTTCCACTCCATTCAGGTAAGCAACAAAGCCATCATCATAATCCATGTGAAAAACACCAACGGTAATTTTTCCGGTATCAGCAATTGTAAATGTTTTACGCATATATACTGATACAGAGCTTGTTGGAATTGTAGTACCGTCATCATTATCACCGAACCCCATTCCGCCTGTTCCACTCGCCCAACTTACATCATTGAACGACAGGTTTCTCCAATTGGTATCTGTAGCGGCCGTTGGAATTAGATATTTCCATATATTATTTGCTTTCACAGCACTTTCCCAATGATTGGTAATTTGTTTTTTGCTTGTATCATCTGCCACAACAATCAAATACCCCTGTGCTGGTATCGTAACTGAAGGAAATGTCCATTTCAATGGTATTGTTATATTGTCGGAAAGGCCATAACCATTGAGATTGACAGCGGATGAGCCGGCATTGTATAATTCAATCCAATCAGGGAATGAGTTGTATTCATCGGTAAAGCACCCATTATTACTTGGGGTAATCTCATTTATGACCACCTGGGAAAAGGAGGGGACCGTAAAAAAAGCACAAAGCGATATCATGATCACCCTTAAAATTGAGGAGAAGTGTTTCATTATTAAGTAGTTATAGTTTGTATTAAGTGTGGATTATGGAATAAAGATAATGCACAGAATTTATCCCAAATCATTTTAATTCCGAATGGAATTGATAATTTGACGAACAGGGGGATTAGCTTGGTGAATGTCATTATTTATTGAATTCATGTATTACTTAGAAGTAATATTACTTTTGCCATTCATTTAAAAATCCGCATTATGAAAAAATTGTTTACCCTCTTTCTTTTCTCATTTTTCCTCCTTATTAATCAGTCATTTTCACAGATATCATTGACTCTTTTTTCGCCGGGATTTTCCTCTCCGGTGGACATAAAAAGTTGTGGAGACGACAGACTTTTCATTGTCGAACTGGCAGGGTACATTCGGATTGTTGACACCAATGGAACGCAGTATCCAAGCCCGTTTCTGAATATACAATCTCGTGTTTTATCGGGTGGCGAAAGGGGATTGCTTGGACTGGCTTTCGATCCTGAGTTTGAAAAAAACGGATTCATTTATGTGGATTATACAGCTCAAACACACGGTGATACTAGGATTTCAAGGTTTAAGGTAAGTGCAAATAATCCTGATTCTGTTGATCCAAACAGTGAACAGATATTATTGACCATTTGGCAGCCTTACTCCAATCACAATGGCGGGCATCTTGCCTTTAGTCCGGTTGATGGATACCTGTATATCGGCACCGGCGATGGTGGTAGCGGAGGTGATCCCGGCAACCGGGCACAAAATCCGGATTCATTACTCGGGAAAATTTTAAGGATTGACGTCAGTGATACCTCTGTTGCTTATATTATTCCTCCTGATAATCCACAGGTGGGCGGAACAGGAAGAGGAGAGGTCTGGAATTTAGGTCAGCGCAATCCTTGGAGATGGAGTTTTGACCGCTGGAATGGTGATTTATGGATCGGTGACGTAGGGCAAAATGCCTGGGAAGAAGTGGACTACCAGCCGGTTTCAAAACACGGAGGAAATTACGGATGGAGATGTTATGAAGGTAATGGTCATCCATACAATACTGCAGGATGCCTCGCAGCTTCAAATTATGATGCTCCCGTTTATGAATATGCAAACAACGGAGCAGCAATTGTAGGTGGTTATCGTTACAGGGGCTCGAAGTTTTCTAACATGTATGGAAAATATTTTTTTACAGATGAGTTTACAAGTACTTACCAGTTCCGTACGCTTGAAGATAATGGTGCCGGCGGATGGACGGCAACTTTGCTTGGAACTTTAGGAAGATCAACAGTAGTTGCCTTCGGTGAAGACCGCTGGGGCGAATTGTACTGCGCCGAATATAACAACGGAAGTATATACAGGTTTGTGGGTACATCCTGTTCTCCTGTGGCTTCCATCAACGAGGGCAACACCATTTACGTTTGTGATACCATAAACCCTTATGTTTTGAGGACTCCGGCCGGAAACGGATTTCAATATGAATGGTACCTGGATGGAAATGCAGTGAGCAACAGTGATAACGATACGCTGATGATTTCACAGGGCGGAACTTATACTGTGCTGGTTACCGACAATAACAATTGCAGCGCAACATCAGCACCATGCCTGGTTATTTATTCCGGACCGCCCGCAGTTAGTGTTACCGGACTTGACACTTTTTATTGTGTTTACCACGACCGCGATACATTAACTGGAACTCCGATCGGGGGTTCTTTTTCAGGCCCCGGTACAACAGGTCCGGCGAACAGGTATTTCGATCCGTCCCTTGCCGGCCCGGGTGATCACACCATCACTTATACATTTACAGATTTTACTTCCGGATGTGTGAATTCCACTTCTGTTATCACCCATGTTGACCTTTGTACTTCTACAGCTGCAGATAATTTCCTGCCGCGCTTCACACTTTTTCCGAATCCGAATACTGGAAAGTTCACTGTTGATTTTTACATGAACAAAACCGGTCCTTTGGAAATTTATGTTTATGATATTACCGGAAGAACGGTATATCATGAAACCATTCATGCTGAAACAGGAGCACAATCCATTTCACTGAATCTTTCACATTTGTCAGGTGGAATTTATAATTTAAGTGTGAGTGGAGATGAAGGTAATGTTGCAAAACGACTGGTGATTGAATAACCGGCAAGCATCAACTGCCGCAAACCTGCAATGAATATTATTGAATGAAAAAATTTTTGTTTGCTGTCCTGGTATTTGCATTTCATACATCAATTGCCCAGCAGCCGTTTTCGGTTTCGCTTACACCTTCTGTAATATCTGCTATTCCTGCTATTCATTCCAATGTTTTCGCAGAATGGAATGGCAAATGGATTTTTCTCGGTGGCCGCAGAGACGGACTGCATAATTTCCAGGGAGGAATGGGTTTTCAGAAGTACATGAGAAATGATTCACTCTTTGTTGTTGACCCTGTTGCTGACGTGCAATGGGTTTCGGCATTGACAACCTTACCTGATTATGTTCGTGAATCCATCAGTTCTTCCAATGCAGAATTCTATCAGTCGGATTCCATGCTTTATATCGTTGGTGGATACGGTCGTTGCGATTCATTATTTGCGAATATTACTTTTCCTACGCTCACAGCGATAAACCTGAATACATTATTAAACAATGTACTTGCAGGCGATTCCATCAATGCGGCGATCAGGCAGATCAGAGATTCCAATATCATCGTCACCGGAGGTCACCTGGAAAAAATTGATTCTACATATTATCTGATATTCGGTCACCGGTTTGATGGCATGTACAGCAAGATCACCGGCTCCACGCTTTTTGTACAGACGTATTCAAATGAGATCAGGAAATTTAATATCAATGATGATGGTGTTGTACTGGGCATTTCAAATTTTACTGCGATTACTGACACGGATAACTTTCACCGCCGCGATCTGAACGTTGCTGAACAGATTTTTCCCAATGGTAATTACGGTTACACAGCATTCGGAGGTGTGTTTCAAAAAACAGCAACGCTTCCTTTCCTCACTCCAATCGATATTACTTCCGGTTCAGTTCTGCATCAATCCGGATTCAACCAGAACCTGAATCAATATGAAACAGCACTGATGCCTGTATTTGATTCGGTAAATAATTTCATGCACACGATTTTTTTTGGAGGCATGAGTCTTTATACTTTCGATACCATAAATAATATTCTTGTGCAGGATACGCTCATTCCATTTGTAAATACGATCAGTAAGGTAAGTCGTGACGGAGCAGGGAATCTCCAGGAATATAAATTACCTGTGGAGATGCCTTCGTTGTCCGGGACCAATTCACGTTTCATTCCGGATCCGGCAATTTTTAAAAGACATCATTCCATCATTGACCTTAATTCACTGTCGGGAAATGCGAGAGTGGGATGGATTATCAATGGTATTCAAAGTGATCTTCCCAACATCGCAGACCTTGATCCCGAAAGTATGAGCCGCCCCAATGCAATGGCGTATGAAGTATGGATTGATGTATCTCCCGATGAAGTGAATGATGTAGCGTTGACAAACAGCATTCTTGGATTGAATGTTTATCCCAATCCCACTGCACATATGGCTTACATTGATTTCATGATGAATGAAACAGGTAAGGCAACTATTGAGGTATTTGATGCAAAGGGAAAATTACTGAAATCGTATGCTGTAAGAGGAAAAAAATCAGAGATGATACATATTCCGGTTTCAACTTCTGCATTTTCAGAAGGCCTCTATACCTGCATCATAAAAACAAACGACGGCATGAAAGCAGCGCGGTTTGTGGTGAGGTAATATTCAGGAACGGAAATTGAATGGTGAGAAAAAATCTTAGACGTTGAATCAGGCCACGTCGATCTTTTCTAATTCATTGTGTAACTGAAGCAACGACGACCGCAATTTACCAAGCGAATTTTTAAGTGCAATTTTATCCACCAGGTCGTTTTGAACAGGAGCAACATCTGTTTCAGGAACATCTGACGATACAGAATCTGAAGAAACGATTACTTCCATCTTCGGTTCACCGGCAAGTTTCATTTTCTTTTTCATTGCCTGCATCTCTACTTTCGCACCCTTCAGCGTAAAACCTTTTTCTTTCACCAAATGGTAAATCACTCTGAAGTTTTCAATGTCAATCATCGTGTACATGCGGTTTCCTTTTTTGTTGGTAGCGGGTTTGATCACGTCAAACTGTTTTGACCAGAAACGAATGTGCGATGTATTCACGTCAAACATTTTAGCAACCTCACCGATGGAGTAAAAAATTTTTTCGATTTCTTTTTCTTTGTATGGCATGGCGATGAAATTTTAATTCAAAAGTATGAAATGAATCCTTTAAAAATTCTGTTTAGTCAAACGACTGACCCGGACGGGAAGCAAGTTCCATCATCTTCTCATATTCTTCCGGCGTAAGGTCGTTGTAATAGAAGTTGGCGGGGTTCACAGGATTCCCGCCTTTGCGTACTTCATAATGCAAATGCGGACCGGTAGATGCGCCTGAACTTCCAACGTAGCCAATGAGGTCTCCGCGGTTAATTTTTTGCCCCGGACGAACAGCTATTTTGCTCATGTGGCCATAGAGGGACTGAAAACCCCATCCGTGATTGATGAGGACATTATTCCCGTAACCACGTCCGTCATATTCAATTTTGGCAACGGTTCCGTTTCCGGTCGCATGAATGGGAGTTCCCACAGGAGCAGTAAAATCCATTCCTGAATGCATCTTTTCCGTCTTATAAATGGGATGAATCCTCCATCCGAATCCGCTGGCTATATATTTCAGATCCTTATTGGCAATGGGCTGTATGGCGGGAATAGAAGCCAGCATCTGCGATTTGTTCTTCACCAGATTAAATACTTCATCAAATGATTTGCTCTGGATATAAAGCTGCTTGCTCAGTTTATCCACCTGCATGGTAACTTCTTTTATCAGATCAGCATTGTAATAATCTTTGAGATCATTGTACCGGTCCACGCCACCATAGCCGGCTTCACGCACCGATTGAGGAATAGGATCTGCTTCAAAGATCACCCGGTAAATGGTATTGTCGCGGTTCTGAATATCACTCAACACCGCCTCGGCCTGATCAGTGCGCTGTTTCAGCATTTCATACTGAAGGGAGATTTCATCCAGTTGGCGTTTTTGCTGACGCTCCTTCGGAGAATCCACCAGGTTCCATAAACCGACTACAATGATGGCAGCAAAAACGATTGAGGTAGTGATAAACCCGAATACCCGGAACAACCGCTTCTTCAGGGAAGTGCGCACACGTTCATACTTCAGGTTTGAAGGGTTGAAATAGTACTTTACTTTCGGCATTTTGATTTACTTTCGCACAATCGCGACAAAAATAACAGTAAATTCCTAATAATGACCGGATAAGACGTATTTGGTTAAATAGAAATGAACCTGAGCCGGTTAACTGTTTTTTGAGTCGGGACCTGAAAATTTGACTCCCGGTATGACTTCTACAGAAATTAGAAAAACATTCTTAGATTTTTTCAAAAGTAAAGGACATGAGATCGTTTCTTCTGCGCCCATGGTGGTAAAGAATGATCCTACGCTGATGTTCATCAACAGTGGCATGGCGCCATTCAAAGATATTTTTCTTGGAAACCAGCCGGTAAAATTTCCGCGTATAGCCGATACACAAAAATGTTTGCGTGTAAGTGGCAAGCACAATGACCTCGAAGAAGTCGGCATTGATACCTACCACCATACCATGTTTGAAATGCTTGGTAACTGGAGTTTTGGTGATTACTTTAAAGAAGATGCGATTGCCTGGAGTTGGGAATTACTTACTGTAATTTATAAACTTCCAAAGGACAGGTTATACGTTACTGTTTTTGAAGGAGACGAAAAAGAGAATTTAAAATTTGATCAGGATAGTTTTAATTTCTGGAAGCGTCATATTGACGAAGACAGAATTTTACGCGGGAATAAGAAAGACAATTTTTGGGAGATGGGCGAGCAGGGACCTTGCGGACCCTGTTCTGAAATTCATGTTGACCTGCGCAGTGATGAGGAAAGAAAAAAAACAGACGGAAAAAATATTGTGAATGCGGGACATCCGCAGGTAGTTGAAATCTGGAATAATGTATTCATGGAATTCAACAGAAAGGCAGATGGTTCTTTGGTCCCGCTGCCCGCAAGGCATGTGGATACAGGAATGGGCTTTGAACGGTTGTGCATGGCTTTGCAGGGAAAGACTTCCAATTATGATACGGATGTTTTTCAGCCGCTCATTCAGTTTATTGCTTCGCGTTGCGGAATAAAATATGGTGCTGATGAAAAAAGTTCCATTGCCATGCGCGTGATGAGTGATCACATCCGTGCCATCACTTGCGCCATTGCCGACGGACAACTTCCTTCAAACAACAAAGCAGGTTATGTGATCCGCAGAATATTGAGAAGAGCAGTTCGCTATGGATTTACTTTTCTCAATCTGAAGGAACCGTTTTTGAATAAACTCATTCCGATTCTTGCAGAGCAGTTCAGAGATGTTTTTCCTGAAATAAAGGCACAGCAGGATTTTATCATGCGTGTCGTGATGGAAGAAGAGAGTGCATTTCTGCGAACGCTTGATACCGGAATAAAACGGTTTGAAGATTATAAAAAGAAAAATGTAGAAGGCGAATTCGCTTTTGAGTTATACGATACTTACGGATTCCCAATAGACCTTACGCAACTGATGGCCCGTGAAAAGGGCCTTGATGTTGACATGGACGGCTTTAATAAATGCCTCGCTGAACAAAAAAATCGTTCCCGTGCAGCCGCAGAGGTGGATACGGAGGATTGGATAAGCCTCTCCCCCTTCGGTCGCCATAGGCTTGCCGAAGGCGATGCGGCCCTCTCCAAAGGAGAGGGAGAAACAGCCCCAACAGAATTTGTTGGCTATGAAGAGTTGGAATGCGACTGTGAAATTCTGAAATACAGAAAAGTAAAAGCAAAAGGAAAAGAACAATTCCAATTGGTTCTTTCACGAACTCCATTTTATGCAGAGAGTGGCGGTCAAGTCGGTGATATTGGTTACATCGAAACCAACGGAGAAAAAATTTCGATTACTGATACCCGGAAGGAAAATAACCTCATCATACATTTTGCAGATAAGTTGCCGAAGGATTTGACTGCAACGTTTCATGCTGTTGTAAAACAAGACAGGAGAAGAATGATCACGAGTAATCACTCTGCAACACATTTGATGCATTCAGCATTGAAAAAGGTTCTTGGTGCACACGTAAATCAGAAGGGATCGCTTGTGAACGATGAACATACGCGCTTTGACTTTTCTCATTTTGCAAAAGTGACAGACGAAGAATTGCAGAAGATTGAGAAGATGGTAAATGAAAAAATCCGCGAGAATATAATGCTGGATGAGAAAAGAAATGTTCCTATAAAGCAAGCGCAGGAAATGGGAGCAACGGCATTGTTTGGAGAGAAATACGGTGACTTCGTACGCGTCATTATTTTTGATCCGAAATATTCAATGGAATTGTGCGGAGGAACGCATGTAAAATCCACGGGAGAAATTGACAAATTCAAAATCATTTCTGAAAGTTCTGTTGCTGCAGGAGTGCGAAGGGTGGAAGCAATCACCGGTTCTTTGGTGGATAAATACTACGAAGATCAAAACGCGAAACTTGCTGCTGCTGAAAATATGTTGAAAGATAAGATTGAATCACTGAAAGCAAAAGTGTTGAATCTCTATTCAGGAATAGAAGGAAAATCTGTTAAAGACCTGGAAAAAGCAGTTGACTTAACGGCATCCTTAAATGAACAGGAATCTGCATTGATGAAGCTCATTGAAAAACTTACAAATGAAATTGCGCAGGATGTAAAAGCAGGTTTGCTGAAAAAAGTGAAAAGCATAAACGGTGTGAATGTGATTGCAGAGAAAATTGATCTGGATAATGCAGATGCCATCAAAACAATTTCTTTCGAACTTAAAAATCAAATGCCCGGTTCAATTATTTGTATAGGATCAGCAGTAGAAGGCAAAGCGCACCTCAGCATGATCATCAGTGAAAACCTGGTGAAAGAAAAAAACCTGAACGCATCGGCTATCATCCGCGAAGCAGCGAAGGAGATACAAGGTGGAGGCGGAGGACAACCTTTCTATGCAACAGCCGGCGGGAAAAATGTGGAAGGAATACCGGCGGCATTGGAGAAAATGAAAAGTCTTTTGAAATAATTTTTCGGAATAAAATATTGAATGAAAGTTTACCAGGGCATTGATGAATTTACACCGCTGACTCATGCTGTGTCAACCATCGGCACTTTTGACGGCGTTCATGCAGGGCACCAGACCATCATTTCCCGATTGTGTGAAATGGCAACTCATGAAAAGGGAGAAAGTGTGGTGCTCACCTTTTTTCCTCACCCGCGTATGGTGCTTCAGCCCGACGACAATAACCTGAAGCTTTTAACCACAATGAGTGAACGCATTGAACTACTAAAAAAATCAGGAGTGGGTCACCTCATCATTCAACCGTTTGATAAAGATTTCAGCAGACAAAGTGCCGTTGAATTTGTGCGCGATATCCTTGTCAATAAAATCGGAACGAAGACGCTCGTCATCGGTTATGACCATCATTTCGGTAGGAACCGAGAAGGATCGTACAAGGACCTTGAAGAGATGTCACCCATTTACGGCTTCCGCCTCGAAGAGATTCCCAAGCACGTGATCAATGAACTTGCTGTGAGCTCTACTAAAATCAGAAATGCATTGCTCACCGGAGATATCCTTACGGCAAATAATTTACTCGGACATGATTTTACACTGAATGGAAAAGTGGTTGATGGCGACAAGATCGGTCGCACACTAGGCTTTCCCACAGCCAACATCAGCATTGCAGAACAATACAAACTGATTCCTTCCACAGGAATTTATGCCGTACATGTAAAAGTGGGTGATGAAATGCTGAAAGGTATGTTGTACATCGGTTATCGTCCCGTAGTACAAGGTAAAAGGCTGAGTATTGAGGTAAATATCTTTGATTTCAACAGGAATATTTACAATGAAAATATTACCGTTTTTTTGAAAGCAAAAGTCCGCGACGATATTCACCTGAGCAGCCTGGAAGAGTTGAAGAAAAAGATGACAGAAGACAAGGAAGTTGCAACAAAATTGCTTGCCTGACGTTACTGAACCGGGAACTCACACTGGGCGTAAAGGATTAAAAAAATATCATTGAAATACCTTTTCATAGCATTCTTATTTCTTAATTCTCATGTGTTCGCACAGGACGAACCTTCAGTGCAGTTGATTGATGACACCAATTATATTTACCGAAGCATCAGCGTTGCATTGCTGAATCCCGATAAAGTATTTCGTCTGAACCTGAGCAAGACAAAACTCAAAGCATTTCCTGCAGACATTTTTAAGTTCAAAAACCTGCGGGAACTGGACATGAGCAAGAACAGAATTGATTCTATTCCGCATGAGATCGGAACGCTGGCGATGCTCACCTCGTTAAATCTCTCCGGAAATAATCTTGAACTACTCCCTGATGAAATCGGGAAATTATCAAAACTAAAATACCTGAATCTAAACAGGAATAAAATAGTTGCATTGCCCGCTAGCATAGGAGACCTTGCAAGCCTGGAAATTTTGGAACTGTGGGACAATGAACTTTCAGGTATTCCTGATGAGATCAGCAAACTGAAAAATCTAAAAGCCCTCGAACTGCGGGGAATACTTTTCAGCGATGATGAAGGAGCAAGAATTGATTCGCTTTTACCAAATACGAAAGTGTTCATGTCGCCAACGTGCAACTGCAAGTATTGAAATCAATTTCTGGATGCAACCGAGCTATTGTGGAGATAATTTTTGTTTGGCCACAAAGGCATTAAGACACAAAGTACGAATCCTTAAATCTGAATTGCTGCTGAAATATCACAAAGTTTGAAATTCCGATTCTTAGTGCCTTCGAGCCTTAGTGGCGTTACTTGTCTTAGGCTGCTTTACCGTATCACCAGTTTCCGCATTTCTTTCACCATGCTGTTTTCAACGGAAAGAAAATAAATACCCGGTTTCAGATCCGAAAGGTCCAGCTGCTGCAAATTGTCATTTGACAGTTTGCCTAACATAATATTTTCACCGATTGCATTTGTAACGCTGAGTTCAGCATTTTTAAAATCATCTGCAAACAAAATATTAAAGACTCCATCTTCACTTGGATTCGGATAGAGAATAAAATCTTCCCGTTGTGCTGTACGGAAATTATTCCTGTCACTTAAAATTGCGATCGGCATTGGCGTGGTACCCGTTGTGAATTTCCACACAGGTCCTGTTACTGTACTCTGTCCGTCACTTACCGTTACATACCACTGGTAACAGGTATTGGGTGAAAGTCCGCTGTAAGGGAAAGTTGTATTGGCTCCGGATGCAACTCCGGTATTGGTTCCGATCAATGTATAAGGAGAAGTGGTAGAAGACATATCATAATAAACGCTGAACTGACTGTTCGCATCTGTTTCATATTGGCCCAATGAAGGCGAATAAGTTTTTACGGAAATCGTATTTGTTGAAGGAGAGAATTTCATCAGGCGCATCCATCCGTCACCGCCATTGGAGCGCGACTGGTAGTCAGCCATAATGGAATGAACAGTATCACCATAAAAAGCATTTACGCGCCTTGATTCTCCAGGCACGTGTGCACCGAGGAGAAGGAAAAGATTCGGACAAACTTTCAATGTGTTGTATAAAAATAATCCCTGAGGTCCGAAGTTTCCGCTTACATCAAGCAATGCATGCGTTCCTACGATAGCTCTTTTATTGGGGTTGGCCTGCAATAATGACCGCCCCCAGTTCAGCAATGCAATCGGAGGATTGGGATTGAACTCGAAATTGAGAACGATAAAATCCATCCCGCTGGCAGAGAAAAATGAATAGTTGTTGTTGTTATTCGAACCATAATGTCCGCCATAGTAAGGGCGTCCGCTGAAACGTGCAGAACCGAAATACTGATTGTACAACGTTGTTGTTCCGTTCGGATTATTCACCGGCGTCTGATCGTGGTTACCCACATTCAGTGCATAAGGAATTCCGAAAGTAAGCCCTGTCGTTGCGGGGTTCTCAATAATTTTCTGTGCGGTGTCCACGCGTCTCCATTGGTTCTGGTCGTTGTCGCCGTCTTCCACGCAGTCGCCAAGCCCTTCCACGAAAACAATATTCTGACCCACGAGATTATTTACAATCCACGTCATCTGTGCTTTGTAAATGGCATTCGTGCCGCCGTTCAGCAATGAAGTATAATATTGCGTATCAGGAATTCCGACAACAGTGAAATCCGCACCGGCAGTGGGCGGGCAAGGACGTGCATAGTATGCAACGGTTAAAGCTCCTGATTCAGGATCGGTAACATTCACCTGCAGATTTGTTGTGAGGTTGGTATTTGTTGCGTTGTTTGATGGTGCAACTAAAACAGGCTGGTTGGGAGGAAGGTTCACAGTGACGGCATTAAATGAAGCGCCGGTTGTCCAGTACCAGTCGCTACCTGAAAGCGTGCCATTCACAACACTTCCTGAACTGTCACGCACCGCTGAACCACATGCTTCGTTCAGTCCCCACCGCGCCACCATTCCCGACTGCGGCGTACTGAGTTGCGCATTGATGGTAGCGCGGATCGCAGCTTGTGTGCGGGATACATTCCAGATGCGTGCTTCATCAATTCTGCCCTGAAAAAATCCGGAAGGAACATTTGTCGAGTTGAGTGCAGTACCTATTGACACAGGTTGTATGCTCGCCGATTGTGCGATGCGGTTTACCCCCAATGTAGTTTCAACATTTCCATCCAGGTATAAAGTTAGTACGCTTGCATTGAAAGTAACGGCCACATGATGCCATGCATTGTTCGTTATTGTTGTCGGTCCGGTGATGGGATGATTCAATCCCGGACTTGCACTGCCTGATCCCTCTTCAAAATCAGCAACGAGTTTTCCTGAGGCGTTGACGCCAAGAAAATAATTCAGGTCTCTTGTATTGCCTTCCGATTCATCCCTTCCTTTTGCAATGATGGGCTGCGCTGTTACGCCACCGGTTCCTGTGCTCACTGTTGAACCATTTCCTGTTTTATAAATCCATGCTTCCAGCGTGAATTGAGTCAGACCCAATACGGAAGGATTTCCAAAACCAACGTATGCATTTGTTCCGCCGAAGTTGAGTCCGCAATTGGTTGTATTTGTAATCGGAGAAAAAGAAGTTCCTGTTGTCCATGAGGGGCTATTGATCAGTGAACCATTTACGCCTGATGCACTGCCCGTACTTGCAGCAATGGCACCGCTTCCTTCATTCATTCCCCACCGTCCTACGAGTCCGGATGATGAAGTGATCTGCAGCGTCATGTTTGTTAAAATCGTAGCAGGAGCGAGGGCAGTATTCCATATTCTCACTTCATCCATAGAGCCTTTAAAAAATCCATCGGGTATACCGAGAGAATTAACCGCAGAGCCGATGCTTGCATGCTGTATGCTTGCTGACTGAGGCAAGCGGTTGATGACAAGAAATCTTTCGAGCACACCATTCAGGTACAGCCGCCATGTTGTTCCGTTGTAAGTAACACATGCATGATACCAAACGTTGGTACAGATGGGAGTAACGCCTTTAATGGGATGGTTCGTTCCCGGATTGGGATCAGTAAGACCTTCTTCAAAATCTGCAGCGAGCACATTATCTGTTGCATCAATTCCCATAAAATAATTGAAGTCCTTGTTGCTGCCTTCAGCTTCTGCGCGTCCTTTTGCAACGAGCGGAATGGCAAACAATCCGCCTGTTCCTGTACTTGTACTTACGCCGGCACCTTCTTTCTTAAACCATGCTTCTACAGTGAAAGAGGTGGAGTTCAGTCCTGGCGCTGCGCCTATGGCCAGATAGCTGTTCACGCCATTAAAGGTTAATCCTGTCTGTGCGAAAACTGAGGATGAAAAAACGGCAATAAACGGTGCAAAGAGGAAAATGTAAAATTTCTTCAGCATAGATAAATTTGGGTAATGATTGTCACGTGTTAAGCGGAGGTAAATATATTTTAATCTCCGCTAAACCACAAGGAGAAAGGGCTGTGTTATCAGCATAATTTTAAACTATTTGGATTAGCCCTGATTTTTATGAGGGAAATTAAACGCCGGAGGATTTGAAGGGAAGCCATTTGTATTGAAAGTCGTGAAAAATGCTCGTTAAATACTGCATGTTTATTACTTGCGGATTTATTACCTTTCAGGTTTAATTGCTATGAGACTCTCTGCAATCTCGTTTTGCAGAAGATCTGTCACTTGTTATTTCTGCACCACCCGAATGGCAACTCATACTTTACCCACAAATTACACAGCTCATATAGGGAGTGATGGAAGTTTTGATCTTAACTTTCCTGATGTCCCTTTGGGCTGTGACTCAGTAAACGCTGATTTTGCTTTTGTTGTTTTGCCTTTTGGACATAACAGATTGGCTGGACATCATGATGAAGAAAAGTAGACCGTTAAGAGATTTGATTTCAGCATTCATCCGAACCCTGCTGATGGCAAGTTTAATTTGGAATTCCAGAACACAAACCCCGAACTTATATCACAAATTGTAGTTCTTGATTTTACCGGTAGAACAGTAATTATTCAGGATGTGACCATAGATGGCTCCTACACACTTGATCTTACCTGGGCAGCAAAAGGGATTTATTTTATACGATTTATTAGTGGAGAAAACGAAAGTTTTAAAAAAATAATTATACAATGAAAAAAAATATCGAACCACGTCCGGCTCAGATAAATTCAAATTTTCAATAGAATGAATAGTTTACAATAAAAAACTAAAGTGCATTCGAAAATTAATTCGGCTTTCTGAAATGTAAAAGTTAAAGGTGTTACTTTCCTCTCACTCCGGCCTGTAAACATAATACTTCCCGGCAGTTATCTCATCCAGATCAATCGGTGTAAGCCACACTTTTTTACCATGCTGCTCTGTATTTTGATTGGCCATTTCAAATTGCCTTGCGCTTTTTAAGCTGTAGATAATTCCTGTGTGGTGGGCCATACTCATTTTATAAGTGGCCCCGTTTTTTTCATACTTGATTTTTACCCCTTCGAACTGTATGATGTCGCCCGGTAATATTTCTTCCTTCTTCAGGTCGAGCAGCCGGCCGAATTTTAATTTCCCGTTCCATTTGGCACCTGCATTGTTCAATGCTTCAGCCGCCAAATCCCAGCACTCGCCACGTCCCACTTTCTTTTTCATTTTGGAATCGGTGAAGACAATTATTTTTTGGTTGAGTTCGGGCAAACTGTCGGTAGCAACAGTCTGTGAAAAAGAACTGAAGTGAACGGAACCAAAAATGAAAAGAGAAATAAGAATTTTTGTCATCGTTTATATAATTCAAAGTAATGTTTCTCCATCCATCGTTCCGGTTTTGCCATAGGGGTAAATCCAAAATGCAAATACAATCCATGCGCATCTGCAGTAGCGAGCAACATCCTTCGCAATCCCTGCAAATCTTTATGATTGATGATGAACTCCATCAGCATTTTTGACAACCCGATACCACGGTACTTTTCTAAAATAAATACGTCTGCCAGGTAAGCAAATGTTGCAAAGTCACTTATGATTCTTGCAAAACCAACTTGTCCGTCTTCCGAATAAACGCCAAAGCACAATGAATGTTCAATGGATCTCAGGAAAACATTTTTAGGAATTCCTTTGGCCCAATAACTTTCTTGCGTCAAGTACCCATAAACTATTTCAATATCCAGTTTCGATTTGTCGGAGGAAATAAAATATTTTTCGTTGCTCATATTTCAAATCAAAAGAATTCTTTGCGTCTTCGTTAAGGATTGAATAAAATCGCAATTGAACATTCCCCTTTATGAACGTGATTCGCATATTTATCTTACTGTATTAAATCTGTGGAATCTGGGGCAATTTGTTATTCGTTTTTTAATCTGCGAATCAGCGACTATCTTTTTTTGCATTTAAGTCTTCTCTCCCTTCATTCATCTTGTATAAAAAAATCCCGCTTCAAATGAAACGGGATCTTTATTAAAACATTTTGTATTTACTGAATAATTATCCGATGTACTGAAACACCGGTATCCGAAATTACCTGTAAAAGGTATATTCCTTTTGGTGCAGCAGTCAGATCATACTGTTTCTGACGAACGCCATTCAGCTTTTCTTCTGTAACGATTTGTCCTTGCACATCTATCCATCTGATAATAGCAGTAGAAATGTTACCCATTTCAACAGTAATGATTCCTGAAGAAGGATTCGGATATACACTGATATTATTTACAGCATTCAAAGCAATAATTCCAACATAACAATCCACGTGAATGGTATCGCTGTTGCTGCAACCGTTACTATCAACAACTGTAACAATATAATCTCCCAGTGTATCCACGTTTATCATTTGTGTGGTTTCATTATTAGACCATGTATAACCGAAAAATCCTGCACCTGCATCAAGCGTAATGGTATCGCCGCATTGGATCAGTGTATCTGCACCAAGTGAGACAGAAGGAAGCGGTATGATTGTAATGGTAATCGTATCGCGCGTTAAGCTCGGACATGAAAATCCTGTCTGTGCATAAAAGATTGTCGTCGTCGTAAGGTTGGGAATGTTATACGTCCCGATGCCGACAAGATTTCCTCCGACACCGGCATCAAACCAGTAGATCGTATCAGTAGCATTACCTGTTAGTGTAACCGGGCCTTCTCCGCAACGTGAGTCATCCATTCCAACAGGTGCA
Organism: Bacteroidia bacterium; assembly: GCA_038206355.1. GTDB lineage: Bacteria > Bacteroidota > Bacteroidia > AKYH767-A > 2013-40CM-41-45 > JAPLDB01. Next base: position 184,172 of record JBBRAY010000001.1, on the reverse strand, counting down.
TCAGGAACGGGATTAAAATTAATGACCGAAACAATTGTATCATTTCCACTGAATTGATCAGTTGCATAAATAGTATAAGCCGTTATGGTAATTGCACCACCACCTGTTGTATTGATGGTTGAGTCAATGGTAAAAGATACGTTTCCACCTGAAGGTATGGAACCAAATAAAGTATCCATAAATGAAGTATTGATCGCTCCGGTTATGTCAATCTGAACAGCGATATCTGTTGCCGTGTTACTTCCGAAATTGGCCACCACAATGGTTATAGGCGTGGAAGCATTTTCACACTGGTGATCAGAAGGTGTAATGAGTGATTGAATACCTACGTCAGAAGGGAAAACAACATTCACACAAATCGTATCTGAATTGGCACAACCGTTGAAGTCAATTACGGTAACTGAATAACATGTTGTTGCAACCGGAGTATCCGTGATGGTCTGGCTGGTCTCACCTGTGTTCCAGGCATAACTTACAAAACCTGCTCCCGCATCCAGTGAAATTCCTGATCCAAGTAATATAGAAGTATCATTTCCAAGACTGATATTCGGCAAAGCCATGATGATGGCCTCCACAGCAACACGTGCACTGGAGCAAACATTTCTTGCTTCCACATAATATGTAGTGGTCATGGTAATGTTAGGCGTATTGAAAGGAGAACCTTGTCCAATCGAAATACCTCCTGTCGGAACATCAAACCAGAAAAGTGTATCGGATGATGAAGCATTCAGGGCTACTGATCCCGGACCACAAATGCTGTCATTGCCTGTTACCGGCAGCGAAGGAGTTGCATTAATGTGGATGATACCTGAGTGAAGTGTGTCATTCAAAAGATTGTCGTCCGTTCCAAGCTGAGTATAAACAGTGAAAATTGCATCACCGCCTCCGGTTGTATTTAATGTGCCCGTGAAAGTAAGTGTGTCGTCTGCTCCCGGAGCAATTGAAGGAATGGTTCCGTTCAATGTAGCGGTAAATGCACCTGAAATGTCTGCCTGAACAGCAACATTCGTTTCGGTAAATGCGCCGTAGTTGTGTACTACAACCGTGACGGAAGCTGCTGCAGATTCACAATCATTGTTCATTGGATTGAGCATGGTAACAACGGCTACATCATGTCCCTGACCTGAATATTCATCTGCACCGATATCAGGGGTGGTTCCGTTTCGTGAATCATTGTCTATGTCAACCAGTATCGTCGCAAACGGATTTCCTTTATTGTCAAAGCTGAGAGAAGTAGCATGTAAATCACTTGCTGAAACGAACGCCGGATCTATTGAAATGGAATTGGTGTCGTGAGCAGCTGCTGTCTGCCATGCAGCAAGTGTTGCTTCATTCACGCCGCGGTAACTTCCCACATTCGAACCGGTAGTATATAGGTCGTTGTAATTTGATTCAACAAGACCGGCAAATCCTGAATCGGCAATCACATAAGAATATCCTCCGCCTGAATTTACCATGGCATTGTTCTTCACGACCATACCGTAATTCACACCAAGCAACGAAAAAGCGGAACTTGAGGTGGCTGCGTCCTGCGCATGAATGCTGTTGTAAACGATGTCAAGGTTTCCGCCATTAAGAAATGTCATCCCCGACGATAAAGTGGTATGGATAAAGTTGTTTGCAACGGTACCATGGGGAACAGGAAATGCACTGCAGTCAATAAAATAAAATCCGTTGCCGGGGCAGGAGGCAAGTTGGTTTTTAGAAACTGTGAAATTGCGCAGACAAGCACTCATGTAAATTCCATAGTATGTCGGATGTGTGGAGTTACTGGTAATAAAATTATTTGTGATCACCGGCGCGCCTTCGTATGCAAGTTGCATTGCAAATGCAAATTGATTTACAAAATGGTTGCCTGTTATGGATGTACCGAATTCAAGTGAGGTTGTGCCCACTCCGTTAAAATATATTCCAATGGAACCGTTTTCAAAAAGGTTATTGGAAAAAGTATTCATGGAATCGTTGAAGGGCGTACCACCGCTGGAATAAACCAGGGCACCAAGGCTATTGAATGTGATCCCATTGTTAACACCAAGCAGATGACAATTGGTGATAATGTTGAACGAAGCCACATTGGTATATTCCAGTATCCGCGCGTTGGCGGAAATTCCGGAGCGCGACAATGTTATTTGATTCAAGGTAAGGTAATCAGTGCCATTTAATTTGATGAGGTAATTGTTTGCTGTTGTACTGTCAACGGAAGGTGTATTCAGTATCACAGTACTGCTGTCGCCCGTTTCACTTTGAAAAGTGATTGTGTTTGACGCCGATGCACCTGTTATCTGGTTGATGATGAGTTTCTCATTATATGTTCCTGCGCGTACGTTAAAAATAACTGCTCCGCAAACTCCGATACTATTGAGGTCGTTTACGGCACTTGTAAAATCAGCATAATCAGGGGTGGCGCCACCAAGCGTATAAGTTCCGCTTAACTGTGTGTTTACTGCTGATGACGCAGTATCATTGGAATTATTCGCATCACTGTTGCCATTGGGATTCTCACTATAAGCAACGATGGCATAGGAGCCGCCATTGAAATTAAAATTACCAAGTGCGATTGTTGCATCACTACCCGGAGTGAGTGTTCCGCTGTAAGCGAATGGAGTTTGCAAAATGCCATTCACCATCCATTGAACGGTACAGGTGCTGATATTTACTGCTCCATAATTATGAAGAGTTGCTTCAACATTGGCATTGCCGCGGCAAACAGTTCCTGAGGGTTGCGTTATTCCGGAAATACCTGCATCATCCTGTGCTTGTACATTAAACTGGAATAACAAAAGCGTAAAAGAAAAAACTAGTGTGGGGAGGGAAGTAATTATTCTTCTCATTTTAATAGGTTTTATTAATGTAAATATTCGACTAAAAAAGTGTCGTAAAGATATACAGAAAAGAATAACGCCGTTTTTTTTCAAAAAAAGTTTTCAAAGTTTTGATGAATAAATCTCTGAAAACACCTCACTTATGGTTTTTCCTGTCTTGTTTTTCTTACCTTGCGCCTTCAACCCTAAAGTTGAAATAAAATGAAAGGACAGGTCAAGTTTATTGATAGGGATAAATCAGCATTCTTTAATACCCTGCGTGAAAATGTGGACCGGTATTTTACCGAGAACAAAATTTCACGCCATGCCAATGCGACAATGGTGATCAAAACGATTGTTCTGATGATCATGTATCTGGTTCCTCTGATACTCATCTGCCTCTTCCATCCCGGGCCGGGAGTGAGTTTACTGCTCTGGTCAGTTATGGGTTTTGGCCTCGCCGGAATGGGGATGAGTGTGATGCACGATGCCAACCATGGTGCTTATTCATCCAGTGAGCGCGTGAATAAAATTATGGGACATACGTTAATTTTACTCGGCGGATCTGTTTTTAACTGGAAACTACAACACAATATCCTGCACCATACATACACCAACATTACTGATATGGACGAGGACATTGACAATAAACTCGTCCTTCGTTTTTCTCCGCATACCAAAGCGCATGGCTTTCATCGTTTTCAAAAAATCTATGCCATTTTCTTTTATGGCATCATGACCTTGTACTGGTGTACGTTGAAGGATTTTATTCAGTTTGCAAAGTATTCAAAGAATAAGGTGAACATGAAATCCCGTGCCGAAAATATTCAGAAGCTTTTAGAAATTATAGCAGGGAAAGTGGTTTACTATTTTATATTCTTCTGCATCCCGATGATTTTCTTCGGACTTACTTTTCTTGAATTGCTCCCGGGCTTTATACTGATGCATTTTATTGCAGGCGTTATTCTCACCGTTGTATTTCAGCTGGCTCATACTGTGGAAGGAACTGAACACCCGATGCCTGACGCAAACGGAAACATTGAAAATTCCTGGGCCATTCATCAGATGAATACGACTAAGAATTTCTCCCGAAAGAACAAATGGATTTCATGGTATGTCGGCGGATTGAATTTTCAGGTTGAACATCACCTTTTTGCAAGGGTATGCCACGTCCACTATCCGATGATTGCGCCTATCGTGAAAAAGACGGCTGAGGAATTCGGAATTCCTTACATGGAAAATGAATCGTTTGCGGGTGCTATCCGTTCGCATTTTGCAGTTCTCGGTAAATTCGGAAAACTTCCCGACCTGAACACTGCTATCGGATAATTCATCCCCCGGATTTTTTTAACTCCAGGTTGTTTCCGTCAAATACAGCATAGGTAAAATATTTTACCCAGTCGCCAAGGTTTACATATTGACTCTGATTTTGTCCTGCTCTTCCCGGGATTTTAATATCCAGCGGCAAATGCCTGTGACCGAAAATAAAATAATCGTATTGATTTTTTTTTAGTAGTTCTTGTGCGTGAATGACAAGCCACTCTTTCTCATCTCCATGATAAACTTCATCAGTAGTTCCCGTTGCAATTCTGCTTTTGCCTGAAAAATAATTGGCCAGACCTACGCCAAAGTTGGGATGAAGACGCGCGAATAACCATTGACATACAGGACTCGCGAAAATCTTTTTGATAAACTTATATCCATGATCACCCGGACCAAGGCCGTCGCCATGACCGATGTAAAATTTTTTCCCGTTATAAATTGCTTCAATGGGTTCGCGGTAAAGTTTTACGTTCAGCTCCTTGGTGAGGTAATCAAAAGTCCACATGTCATGGTTACCTGTGAAATAATGAACCGGGATTCCTGCATCTGTAAACTCAGCAATTTTGCCAAGCAAGCGAACGAAGCCGCGAGGGATTACAGTTTTGTATTCGAACCAGAAATCAAAAACGTCACCAAGAAGATACAACTCTTCACAGTCGTCTTTGATGGAATCCATCCAGCGCACAATTTTCTTTTCCCGCACCAGACTCGATTCATAATCCGGAACTCCAAGATGAAAATCACTCGCGAAATATATTTTTTTACCCTCCCTCAAGATATTGTTTTTACCTGTTGATTTTTTTTTGTTATGGTCTATTGTCTCATTTCTCACATCTCTTCCCTCAAAACCTGACCTTATCGCGCAAAATAAACGGATTCAGCTTTGATATATTCAACTCAAACCGGATTCTTTTCCAGTAGTTGCCAAAGACTTCAGGATTTGCATTATATGTATCTTTAATCTCCTTTGAATAATTAATTGGAAAATAAATGGAACAAACATCTTTTAGGATTCTTATTTCAATTCCAACATCATACATAAACTTCCCTTTTGTTTTCAATGAATTTGCAACGGGCTCATCGTAGGCACCAAGATCAATGAATAAATACAATGGTAATTTACCCGGAGGTGGAACCTTTAGATTCAGCGCTGTGAGCCATGTTCTTGCTTGCCCTGAATATGCGGCGACTTTAAACCCTCCCTGAGTTGCAGTAAATTGTTGGGATAGAATTCCTTTACCTTCTGATCTTCCCATAAATACTTCATCAAATAGAAAGTCATCATAGCCACCTTGTCCGTTCATATGGTACCGTGCATCAAATCTCCCGGATGAATTAACTTTAATGTCTTCCAATTCACCATTGAACCCGGCAAAAATCCGGAACTCAAGACCTCTGCCTTTTCTATTAAATGATATGGTCTGAGCGTATTCAATACTTGCCAAAGCAAGGTTGAGGGTTTGGCCAAATGTTACATTAAAATGATATGGATTAAATCTAACCTCGTTTCCAAAACAATAAGTCAGGAAATAGGAGTTGGGATAATATGTATTTACACCCACACGGTAAATACGTACACTGTCCGTCTGACTGTTTATAAGCGTAAACTTCTCGCGATCATATTCCATATACACATGACGTAACGCAACAAAACTGTACTCCTCCGGATTTTTTAATCTATCCACGAAATTTATTGTCACGGAAGTAGATAATTTGCTGTAGAAAAGATCAGCTGAGAAATTCTGCTGTGTGGTATCAATGTAAGTCTGGTAGTGATCATAAGCATAAGCAGCATAACCCACGCTGATGTTTATTTTATTCATGAATGAATTATTCAGATAGATATTATAACTCACCCTTCCGCCTCCTGCCATTTTTTTTGATGCCGGGGAATACATCGGCGTCAACAGGTATTCAAATCTCTTTTCAATCAGCGTCAGATTATGCACCACGCCGCCGAACATCCATTTGTTGTAATTGTTCCATCCGATGGCAGGGGAGAGGTAAATCTGTGAACGCGTCGGATCTTCTTCTCCCACAGGAAACTGAATTTTTAGTTTTTCAATTTTTCTGAATATGCCTGAAGTGCGAATGGTGTTGTTTCTCCTGCGTGGCTCGGGGATACGCTCTGTTCCGTCTATCTTGATGGCGTCGCAGTCAGCACAACTCAGACTGAATGTCTGCGATCCTTTGAATCCGGTGTGCCACTCCGTACTCAGCACTTTTCCGTTTTTCATTCCGCTCAGTGAAACGGGTGATGAAATGTCTCCGGTATTTCTCAACTTGACGGAATATCCATCACCTGATTTTTTTGCCGAACAGATTTTGTAGTCAATTTTTTTAGTTGAACGGATAAGGTCAACAAACAACCAGTCCAGTTTTTTTCCAGATGTCTTTTCAAATATTTTTTGCATGTCCTCCGGCATGGGATGTCTGAATTTCCACGCATCAAAATAGTCATGCAGGCACCGGTCGAAAAGTTCATCGCCAAGATAACTGTTGAGGTAGTCAAAACTTAACGCTGTTTTTCTGTACACGTCTGCGCTGTAATTGATGAGCGTATAATTTTCAGCACTCAATCCCGGTTGCTGATCGGTATTGGCACGCGCACCATGCCAGTATTTCAAGTATTCAAGTTTCCTGTGGTTGTATGTAGCATTTGTACGCCTTCCGAAAATTCCCGTATGCTCCATTTGCTTACTGCTGTCGTTCGCATATTTGGTATAGGTATAACGCGTTTCAAGGTACTGCGTCATTCCCTCGTCCATCCATGGATGCAGGCGTTCATTGCTTCCGAGAATTCCATAAAACCAGCTGTGTCCGATTTCATGTTGTATGGTCGCTTCAACTTCAAAAATATCTCCTTCTGTTCCGATCGCAGTGAGCATCGGGTATTCCATTCCGCTTCCTGATGCATAACCAACGTCAACACACGTGAACTGGTCATACGGATATTCACCCACCCAGTCGGAAAAATAAGTGAGGGCGTATTTTGCATATTCATTTGCCTTCAGCCACAAAGCCGGTTCCTGATTGGTGAACATAGCCCACGTCGTAATTTTTCTGTCTGACATTGGCAATTCCACTTCTCCTTTCAGTACGTGGTAGCGCTTGTCGGCAAACCAGGCAAAGTCATGTACATTCTCAGCATGGTAGTGCAGCGTTTTGTCGGCGGTATCAGACTTCGGAAACGACATGTCATCAGGAAATGAAGTCAGCGCCTCCGTTGCTTTTGCTTTTTCATTCAGCCATTCTATTTCGCTTTCACCATTCACAAGGTCTCCCGTTGCAGCAACCACATAGTTTTTAGGAAGTGTGATGTAAACATCAAATGTTCCGAATTCAGAATAGTACTCACCTTTGTCGAGGTAAGGAAAATAGTTCCAGCCTTTCAAATCATATACAGCAGGTTTCGGATACCATTGTGTGATGAAAAAAGCATCGCCATCATGCCCAAGACGTGAAAGTTCTGCGGATGGAATCTGAACCCTGAAATTTGTGGAAATAGTAACCGATCCTGAAGGCGGAACAGGTTTTTTCAAGTGCAAAATGCAAACGTCAATCGTGTCTTCAAGATATTCCCAGTCAATGGCTTTTCCTTCTGTCTTAAAATTTAATCCATCTATCCATCCGAAGTCACTGTCTTTTGCAATCACCATCCTGTTATCGCCCATTCGCGACAACTGATCTGCCAATGCAGTTTCATCGTTTTTATATGCATTCGGCCAGAGATGAAAATAAATATCCGAAAGCGAGTCCGGAGAATTGTTTGTGTAGTGAATGACAATATCTCCTTTTAATGAATGACTCTTGTCTTCAAGAGAAACCCTGATTTTATAATCCACTTTCTGCTGAAAGTAATCTCCGCAGAATGCACAATTTACAATGCAGAATGAACAATACAGGAAGGTAAAAATGAGTTTCAGGCTTTTGCCCATTTGGTGCAGGGAATAAGTGTGCAACTTAGAAAAAAAACCACACTTACCTGCTGATCAACCATTCTATTTCTTGACTATAAAATTGGTTGCCATCTGGCTGCCGGCTGTCTCTTATCTATTCTCTAATCCTTACTCATTCCCAATCACCTCCTGAACCTTTATCCTCAACTTATCCGGACCCAATCCTTTTGCCACAATTTTCCCTGTCCTGTCCAAAAGAATTGTTTGCGGAATCTCTTCTATGCCATACTGCAATACAGGTTTCGAGCCCCACTTTTTCAGGTCACTCACCTGGATCCAGCTGATATGATCCTTTGTGATTGCATTCTTCCAGGCATCGGTGTTGTTATCAAGAGAAACGCCATAAATTTCAAGTCCATTTTCTTTAAAATTTTTATAGAGTTCAACCATGGCAGGCATTTCCCTTCTGCACGGACCGCACCAGCTGGCCCAGAAATCAATAACAACCACTTTGCCTTTCAATGAAGAGAGTGAAATGTTTTTACCGTTTGGATCAGGCAAATTTATTTCAGGAGCCATACTTCCCACCGGCAATCGTTTCATGTCTTCCACCTGTTTTGAAAAAACTTCTACATAACGATTATCATCAAGTGCTTTTTTCAGGGATTGATCAAGTTGCTCGAACAACGAAAAATCTTTTTGTTTGTCGAGGTGCTGTGTGGCGGAAAGTGAAACGAGGGAAGTCAAATTGTTTTGGATAAAATTGATGGAGAAAGCCCGCATCATGGAATCATACTGTTGTTGAAGAATAGAACCTACAGAATCTTTTCCCATCGGATTTTCATCTCTGACAGCTGAATAAATTTTATTCATCGAATCAGAAAGATTGGTATCATACCTTTTTAACTGAAGTAACAGGCGTGTATCCGATGAGCCAACGGCATCAAAAGTATGTTCAAGATCCCTTGCATCACCTGTAACAGTTATGGTTTCTCCCCCTTTGAGAATCATATAAACCACACTCTGATTTCCTGTTCTGAGAAGATAATAATCAAGCCCGTCTGCACGGTTTGTCATCGTGAATTTTCCGTTTTCGTCGGTTACGGTTGAATCAAGTGGCACATCCCCGTCACCGGTTATTTTTTCAAAATAAATTTTAGTGTTGGGCGCATTTTCAATCTGCCCGTTGAGTGGAGGGGAATCCTGTTTTTGATGACTACAGGAAATGAAAAAGATTGTTGTTATAAATAAAAGTATTACCAGTTTCATTGAATGTTTGTGATGCAAATTAATGCTAAATATGATTCATCTCTCGCCCAATGCGAGATCGGAATGACACGTTTGATATATTATTTAGGGAGATACCGGAAGCCCTCCTTAATCCGGAGCCCCTTATCTCCCATTTTGATAGCATTCGTTGTCATTCCGAATGGAGCCCCGGAAGCTCCGGGGCGGAATGAGGAATCTCTATTTTCCCATCATGATACAATTCATTCCACGGTGGATTCATTTTGGCAATGAGGGAATTTTTTTTTGCCCTGGAATATCCCTTGATTTGTTTTTCTCTTTTTATTGCCAAGTCAACAAATTCGAACATTTCAAAATAAACCAATTTATTTACATTGTATTTTTCTGTAAATTCCGGAATCAACTTTTGTTTATGCTGAAAACAGCGCCTGACTAAATCATTTGATACCCCTGTATAAAACACAGTATTATTTTTATTTGTCATTATATAAATATAATAGCAGTGAATCCTCATTCAATGTTGCATTGGTGATTTACTCCTTGATGAATTTACCTGCAAACGTACCATCCTCCGATTGTACCTCTACAAAATATATCCCCTGTTTCAGTCCGCTGACATCCGCTTCCGTTTCATCGCCGGATACGTTTTTGGTAAACAGTATTTCACCGAATATGTTTTCAATCATCACTTTCGTCATTTTATTTTTTTTGATTCCCAGCGTATTAATTGCAGGATTCGGATAAAGCAGCACTTCACAGTTATAATCTGCACTTGATGGCGGATCATGCTGGTAAACACGGATATAGTCGATTTCGAATTGAGAAGGGAAAGGGGTGCTGGTATTGGGGGCGTCATCCCCGGATCCAATTCCTAATCCGGCAATAATACTTACCAAATTGTTTAGAGTTGGAGGATATGCGGGTTGTACCAAATAAACTCCCGGTTCAACACAGCACCAGGTTACATCATGGCCGCTGATTGTATATAATCTTGTAAAGGTGCATACATCGAAATTATCTATACTGAAAGTAATATTGAATGGCTCCCATACAACACTGAATAAATGAAAGGCAAGCGAATAGTCAATATCCTCAAAATCGCAATCATGATGAGCAATAAATTCAGCATTGTGATATTTGTAAATTCCCGGATGATAATATTTTGGCTTTTCTCCCCTGAATTCAAATATGTCTATTTCTGTTGCAGTACCATCACCATCTCCCCCAAACAACCAGAATGCAGCATTAAGCCCTTTTCCAAAAGGTACCTTGCAGGACATCTCAAATTTTCCGGAAGGGAATCTAAAAGGACTCTTTGAAAATATTAAACCTGAAGTAAAGTTTCTGGTTGAGGAAAACCATGTATCAGTTTCTTTTTTAGCTATCAGTTTTAATGTTCCGTTATTTTCAACAACATTATTTTCTAGCCAGAGATTATTGTTGCTGACTCTTGCTTCTTCGCAAGGTACATCCCAATCATCATTGCATGGATAGTACGTTAGCCATATATTGTGGTTTAATGAGTCTTCATTAAATTCGTCACTGAATACAAGTTTCCATTCGTCATTGGTGCATATATTTCCTCCCGTAAAAAAAGTAGTTTGCGAAATCGCCGGAACCATCAATAGAATAAAAACCACAAATAGTTTTAACGGCTTCATTATTTTCATATCACAGATCAGTATTGCTTCCAAACAGACGTAATGATGTTTTTCAATTTTCCTCAATGGAATAAATGTGGCATTAAATATTAGAAGATTCTTTATTCTTGAACTGATGCAACGCAGCAATGGTTATAACAATCAATCATGTGGACATTAGGGATATCCTTTATATTCAATACCGAATCATCAAAGACGATTAAGTCGCCGGCTGCGAAACTCTTTGTTGTATTGACCGCAGTTTTTATTTGCTTTGAATTCCAGGTGAGGTAAAGAAAAAAATTTTGTGTTGGATAATGGATGATGTTTGTAATAGAAGAGTTTTCGAAATGTGATTTATTTTGAATAAAGAAGGAAGCCATATCGTCTTTCGGCGAATTGATAATAATAAACTGTCTGCCTAAGCTGAATCCCAGAATCCCAATCCAAATAACATGCATCCATTTATATTTTTCGCCAATGAAAACCAGCCCTTCGGTAATAATTACTACTATATATAGGGCCATTGGGGCAATATACCAGTCATGTTTGGTAGCGGCAAAAGTTAATAAGATCGAATAAGGGAAAATCATACAAATGGAAAATGTGATAAATCGATAATGTGTTTCTTGAGTAATATTGATAAGTGATTTAGGATTTTTCACAATTGCAATAATGCCGCATAAAATGGAGAGGTAGAATATATAATTCCAAAGATTAAATCGGATGTCCAATACTGAAAAGAAAAAGAAATGATCTGGTTTACGGTTTTGTTCGAAGTTTGGATCAGTAAGTCTTGCAAAGGTATCATGACTAAATAATGTTTCAATTGCATTATTACTACCATACCATGAAGTGTCAGATTTAAAGACATTTCCTTTTGTCATCAAAAGAAAAATCCACGAACTGCAAATAAGGAGCATTACAATGATACCGATCCAGGTCTTCGAATCTAATAAAGTTTTGCTCAGTTTTCTGCGGAAGATTGAATACAAGAGCATACCGGGGATCAATACGAATGCTGCCGGTCCTTTTGTATAGAATGCAAATCCAAGAAAAATAGTTGAAATAATGATAGCATTTCGTTTGTTAAAATCCGTATATAGTAAATAAAAATAAACAGCTGCTGTTATAAAAAAAACTAATAACGCATCTGTATCACCAGTCCGACCTACATGGAACCCAATAATTACTTTACAAGACAATAAAATAAGTGAAGTTATCAAAGCGAATTTTTTATCTCTGTAAAGAGTCATTATCTTAAATCCGAAAAAGAAGAATCCGATGGATGATAGGGCGGAAGTAAATCTTAATGCAAAGGCATTGTACCCGAATGCTTTGTAAGAAAGGATAATAAGCCAAATCATCAGGGGGGGCTTACCATTTCGAGTATCCTGACTTCCTGCGTAGTAATAGTTTACATAATCGCCATTGTGCAACATTTCATATGCGATTGTTCCATATTCGGCCTCGTCCCATTCGCTTACATCATTGCTCCCAAGTTTCCAGAATGAAAATAGTAGGGCAAGACACAAAATGATGGGCAAGAAGTATTTAGGATTCATGAAGAATATTCATTGAGATTAAATTCAATTTTTTCACTACTGTTTTATGAATTTTCCGGATAAAATATCGGTACCTGATTTTACCAAAACAAAATAAATCCCTTGAACTAATGCATTTATATCAATTACTGATTCGTCACCGCTGGTTTTCACTGAAATGATTTCCTGGCCGAAGATATTCTCAATTCTGATAAAGGTCATCTTTTTTTTTCGTACTGTTATTGAATGTGAAGTTGGATTGGGAAAAATTGAGATTGTACATTCATCTTCAATTTCCGGAATAGAATCCCTCTGATAAAGCCTTACGTAATCTATTTCCATTTGATTGGGAAAAATTGTAGAGCTATTCGGGGCGTCATTGCCCGCTAATATTGTTAGAGTTGAAATAATGCTTACCTCATTAGTTGCTCCGGAAGGGTATGTGGGGTTTACCAAATAAACTCCAGGATCCACACAACACCAATTGACTTCATTTGCTGAAAGTGTATAAAATCTAGGTATGGTAAAAACGTTGATACCATCAACATTAAAATTCATAAAGAACGGATCCCATACAACATTGAAAATATGAAATCCATCCGACAAATCAATACCATCATAACTGTAATCATATTGTGATAGTAGTTCTGTTTCATGGTATTTTAGTATTCCCAAATGATGGTGCTTTGGTGTATCTCCTTTTATTTCAAAAACATCTATTTCGGTAGCTGTTCCTTGTCCATCGCCTCCAAACATCCAAAAGCTTGAGAAGAATCCCTTACCCGACGGAATTTTGCATTTTATTTCAAATTTTCCATATTTAAATCTATATGGATAACTGTTTGAGTAAATCATACCGGAGGTGTAGTCCCTTGTATTTGAGAACCACGAGGCGGTTTGTCGTTTTGCAATAAATTTCAAAGTACCATCACTCACAATTACGTTACTGTCAAGATGAATTTCTCCATCACTTAAACGAGCACCAGCACATTGATCGCTTCCATCTGAGCAAGGAAAATGTGTCGCCCACTTTGAACGATCTAAAGTATCTCCATTGAATTCATCATTGAAAACGAGATGCCACTCCTCTTCTTTGCATATATTTCCTCCCGTAAAAAAAGTAGTTTGCGAAATCGCCGGAACCATCAATAGAATAAAAACCACAAATAGTTTTAACGTCTTCATTCTGGTGTTCAGAACAGTGGAAGATTCAATCAATGATACCTCGCCGTATCCTGCTGCTTGCGCGAATATTCTTCCGTTTTCATCCGCTGCTTGCGGCGTACCATGTACATCGTGACAGCAATGGCTGTTCCGATTAATAAAAACCACCATGACTCTTCGTCAGTGAAAAACTGAAATAACGATGCACAAAAAGTTGCTATGGCAACACACAGCCAGGCGATTTCGAGAATTCGGAGCATGATTATTTTTGATTTAGCGGTATCGTTCCTTTAATGTTGAAAATTTTATACTTGCTGAAATCCTGGTTGGCCTCAAAGCCCGTTCCCATTATGATTTCACCTTTTGTCGTAATCTTTACAAACTCATCACTCTTCAACTTCTCCGTACGTTCATCCCAGATGAGGTGCTCCGTATTCAGCGTTTCTCCTTTTTGATTTACCACCACCACATTCCTCCGCGCCTCCATCGTCTGCTCCCGCTCATACCTGATGCCATAGTCTGCAGTAAGTCTGCTCTTCACCTGCATGTTGTCGTCAAAAAAATTTGCCTGCAGCCCCTTTGGCATTTCAATGTACGGACGCTCTGTTTCAAACCTATTCAGCTCCTTTGCCGTAATCTCGAACTGAACCCTGGCAGAATCACTGTACAATATCCTGATTACAGATGCTGTTTCTACCGGAGCGATTTTATGCTCACTCAGCAACTTTACTTTTTCAATGTCATTTTCGCAGGAAACAAAAATGATGGCCATTGAAAAAATATAAAATGCAAAGAAGCTTTTATGTAACACCTGAGCAAATATACACGATTCATTGAACCTGAAAAAAAGAAGTTCTGAAGGAAAAACTGGCGGCGTTTATTGCATTCCTGGCCGGATTTCAGGATAGATTCTTATCAGAATGTCCCTTTATCCTGCCGTTTACGATATGTTGTAGATGAGTTGCCAACTGTTTACTTGAAGAAGCATTCTTGTGAAACAGGTTCAGTACCTTCAAAGATTTAAATAAAGTAATTCCTTAATCGTTCTATTCTAAATGCCCCGAATACTTTTCATTTTATTTTTCTTTCATCTCTCCTTCTTTTGTCTGGCCGATTTACAGCCCGGCTTCGACAAAGCAGAAGCTAGAGACCTCATCGCCATCTGCAACAGTTTTACTTTTCTTGATTTGTATCAGACTGATGAAGCCATTCTTCCTCCGGGATATGAAAAACGTTATACTTCCGGGATATTTGGGTTGGACAACAAATACCAGATATATGTAAAAGGTGATGTTGCAGTAATTAATTTTCGTGGATCAACAGAAAAACAACTCAGCTGGATTCAGAATATTTATGCTTCCATGATTCCTGCAAAAGGAATTATTAAAATGGAAGGGGATAAATTTGAATATTGCTTTGCGAAGGATACATCGGCAGCCGTTCATAGCGGCTATACTCTTGGAATTGCATTTCTTCACCGTGAACTTTTATACCAGATCAAAAACCTGAACAGGGAAGGGATAAATAATTTTCTCATTACCGGACACAGCCAGGGTGGCGCACTTGCAAATATGTTCACGGCTTATCTCGGAAATCTTCCATCAGGTGAGTTGAGTAATAAAAATAAATTTAAAACGTATGCATTTGCTGCTCCCATGATTGGCAATAAAGAATTTGCCGCTGAATACAACAACCGTTTTGGCACCGACGGTTACAGTTTCAATATCGTAAACCCTGACGATCTCATCCCTGCATTTCCGCTAAATTACAACGACAGCAGTTTCATCAGAGATAACCTGAATTCTTTCCTATTTGGAAGTGATTTCAGTCTGAGAAAAATGCTGATGGATGGCGGTGTAAGGATGATGGATAATAAACTTACCCGGCTGATGGGTTATGTGGGGAAATCAGCAAACAAGAAAATCAGCAAAGATGTGTCAGACGTTGAAATGCCCGAAAGCATAAAAGCCATCAACTATTTCCACGTTGAAAATAGGATTAAACTTGTTGGATTTGATTATCCCAAAGTCCTTAAGGATTCTTCTATTCTCAATAATGATTCACTCATTCATATTTATGAGCGGGATGCGGAAGGATATTTCGTGGATGAGGAATTATATAGAAGCGGCTCCTGGTCTTTTCAGCACAAACCGTATAATTATTATGTAGAAATTTTAAAAATTTATTTCCCCGAAGAATACGAAGTGTTGAAAATGAAATTCCTGCCTGAAAATTTATAGTGATTAATTCGCGTGAGAAGCTGTCAGCTCTTCGAGTGCCTGTATAAGTGTGGCGAGATCTGATAGTTTAGAATTTAGGATTCTCTGTATGTGCCTTAAATCTGTGAATCTGTGGCGATTTATCCTTAATTCTATTCACAGATCGATTTCTATTTTTCTGTTTTCAATCTGCGAATCTGTGGCAATTCTTTTTTATCTATATACATCAGGCATCTTTATGAATTCAATCGCTGCCCGTCTTATAGTCCGGATTCCGTCAAAAACTTGTTCAGGTGTTCATTAAAAATCTCAGGCTGTTCAAGGTTGGAAAGATGTCCAGCCTCATTTATGATTGCAAGTGTTGACGAAGCAATATTTGCATGCATCATTTCCGACTGCGCAGGTGGCGTTACTTTATCTTCCTTTCCGCAAAGGATGAGGGTAGGGCAGGAGATACCGGCAAGATTGCTGCACCTTTCACTGCGATGAGCCAGAGCTTTCAATGTTGAAGTAATAGAAGCAGCTGATGAGGAAAGAATGATCCGTTTTATTTTTTCAACTTCTTCTTTTTTATTGGCAAGTGATTCACTGCAGAAAATATTTTTCACAAAACCCTCCGCAAAATTTGTTGTCCCCTCTGCTTCAATCATTTCAATTGTTTTGAAACGCTTCTCTCTTCCTTCAGGTGAATCCGCGATGCACTGTGTATCGCTGAGTACAATGGCTTTAAATCTTTTTGGGTAGCGTTTCACGGCATCAAGTAAAATATATCCACCCATTGACAATCCGCAAACAATCGCTTCAGGGATTTGCAAAATGTCCATCAGCTTTACCAGATCATCGGCGAGCAGATGAATGCTCGTATCTTCATCATTCGAAGTTGATTTACCATATCCCCGCATATCGTATGCAATCACGCGGCGACTATCCTTGAAAAATTCCATCTGGTATTCCCACATTGATTTATCAAACGGAAATCCATGAATGAAAATTATTGGCGTCCCTTTGTTACCAAGGTCGTCATAACACATATTTATTCCGTTAACGTGAATGATGATGTCTTTGCCTTTTGGGATCATATAGGTTTGTTTATGAATATGAAAGGGGAAAGTAGGGAATTTTAAATTCATAATGATTCAAAAGTCAAAAAAAATGACGGCACTGAATTGAACTCTTTCATTGCCTGTAACCTGGTTTACATTCATATCATTAACGTAGCAGTAAATAAAAATGGATTATTTGCCCTCAGGCCCGAGTCTGGACACGAGTAATTCTGTGGCCTACTTTTGCTGAATAGGCGATCAGGTCAGCGGGGAGAATAACACTAATTTATCCGAAAAAAATGTCCAACTTATTGGGGGCTGAGACAGTGAAGCCGCCATTCTACAATTGATTGAGCAAGCTAAGAGGCAAGGATATTTCACCAATAAAATGCAAGTGAAAAGAATTAAGGACAAAGTAAGGAATGTTTGTAATGCACCTCAACTAACTTATGAAAGCGATGCCATTGAAGAACTTGATAAGAAGATAAAGGAAGCTGTTATTCATTACAGGTAGAATTTCTCAGTTACCCATTACTTTAACTCCAAAATATTTTAGCAAATACAAATGATGGGGGTGTATTTTCAAATGAGAGAGGCATTTTTAAAAAAGGGCTACCAACCACTGTGATTTACACAAATAATGTGCATTTAATATCAAAACCAATTTTGCTCTCTAAAAAAGCCCTATAAGTGATAATCACTGAATTACATGAAGATTCTGGGGGAGAATTAAAATTATCTTCACTAACATTACAAGTCCTATAACAAAAAAAATTCTCTATGAAAAAACCATTCCACTTCATCCTGCTTCTCCTAAGTGGGTGTATTCCAATGGAAACACGTTACCTCACTGAAAAATATATTAAAACAAGAATTGAATCTCATACCACAGGAGAGTTTAGCACAATAAAACTTTATTCAGTATATCAAAGTTCCCCTGCATACTCCTCTTACATCGAGTTCACAGGGTACAAGTACGGAGAAAAAAGAGGTTTGATAATTGGGGCAGATAAGTATTACCTTGATAGAGAAAAGTTCAAAGGAGATAACACAATATTTGCAGATGTTAGTTACATAGAGTTAACACTTACAGAGTGCCAATCAATCATTGACAATTATCAAACACTTGTTGATAAAACCAACCAAAGCAATCCACTTACTAATGAAGAAATATATCATGACTACACCGTAAATAATGATTTGTTCATAAGCTATCGGGCAAGCGTTTCAGATTATCCAGAGCTTGATGCCAACCTTTGGATTAAAGGACAGAAATTTATTCTCAATACTGACCTAATGGTAAAGAAATTAATAAAGTTCATGGCTTATGCCAAAAATTGACTGTGAGAAAAATGGGTTATGCTTATCAAATATCAAATTATTCATTTCAGGAAAAGAAGCCGATTGACTATTTAATCAAGTGTAATGAAAGAAATTCTATTGTAATACAGCAGGTTTTGAAAAACAATACTTACCTCCTGAAAAAGAATAAGCTGACACAAGGTTCTCAGATTCTAAGATTGAAAGAACAAGGAGTGAAAATCTCTGCATCAGGTATAAGCAGGTACAAAAAAGGAATTTACAAAACCTGTGCGCTTACCTATCTGCAAATATTTGCTCAATTCTGGTCAAGGGACTTAAAGGAAATGATGAGCGAGGATTTTGAAGCGGAGGTGATTTAAAGTCATAGGTCATTTGATTGGCATTTCCTTATCCATTTTTAATACCTCATTCATCGAGTAAACAAAAACACTTCCATCACGCGTTTGTATTTTTATTGATTCGTTTGGCTTCATTTCAATTACTTGCCCTCTGATGATGCTGCCGTTTTTCAGATATACAACATCTTCCTTTTCCTTTTGGAGTTGCTCCGTTTTAACTTCATTTTGCCTTCGGAATGCATTGTCTCTTTCTCTTGCTGCTAATGCAAGGTGTACAATGCCCAGAATGATCATCATAATTCCACAAAGAACCATCATAGCACCTAATATCATGATATAGCTTGTGAACACGTACCATCCTACTAAAATAAAAATAATTCCAAAAAGTATTCCAATCCCACCTCCGTGATTACTTTCATTTTGCTGAGCACGTACCAAATGATGCGGAGCAGCTTCCTTTTGATGTGGAATAACTTTTTTTGAAACAAAAGTACTTTTATTGAAACTATTTCTTGTTATAACATAAGCTGGGGTATTATTGAATTTTGCAAGGGAATAATCCGGGATATTATTATTCACCTCATGGGCAATGATTGGTTTTAACGATGCGATTGGTTTATTGATCGAGTTACTTGGTTCTCTGTTCTGGGTTTTAGCCGACATTTCAATGTAATAGCCGGCGCTGTATCGGCGCTTCTGCATTGTTATTCCACAAGAGGTGAGAATAATTAAAACCAATAGCAGTATTAGGTATTTCATCAAAAAGGTACTTTAATTTCTTAAAGTGCCAAACCTATGAAAAGTTTTAGGGAATCCTATTTTGTTGGCTAATAAATAAGAATCAGATGTACGTATAAAAGGTGTTCTTTTTTACTTTTTGTTACCCTATTGTTACTCCAAGAAATAAAAAATGCTTGAAAATATTATTATTCAAGCATTTAAGTTAGCAATTTAGTAGCCCGTAGGGGAATCGAACCCCTGATTCTTCCGTGAAAGGGAAGCGTCTTAACCCCTTGACCAACGGGCCGCGTTTTTAAAGGGGTGGCAAAATTAATTTCATTTTTGGATTACGCAAAGGGAAATAACACCAATCACTAACAAATCTACTTTAAGTTCAAATAATCCGAAGGATATGAAGGATTTTGATTAATCAACTAATCAACCAGTCAACCAATCAACCAATCAACCAATCAACCAATCAACCAATCAACCAATCAACCAATCAACCAGTCAACCAACCTCCTGGCCTTAAGTTTAATTGCACGAAAAGATTGGAATTGGAATACAGGTATTTTTCTTCAAAAAAACTTCGGCATCTTATTAAAATTCCTCCTGATCTCTCCACGTTTCAATGGATTCAGAATGGCAATCGTAATCTCATATGCACTGCCCGCATTGGCATTCTTATGCAGAGAGGATAAAGTGTAGTCATAACTCAGTCCAACACTGAAGTTGTTGTATTCAAACCTGCCTGCAATTATCACAGCGTCTGCAAATCTGTAATAGGCACCAAGTGAAAACATGACTTCCTTCTGATAATTCGTGTACTGCGATTTAAAACGGAGCTTGTTCTTGATGGAAAACCCTCCCGTAATTTCTTTTTGTTTGCCCTGCAACATCACAATGGCTTTCGGTGCAAACCAGTTCTGGTGCTCATCAGTAACAGATATATCACTTCCCACATTGAATGTATAACGCCTGTGTATGTTATATACTTCATTGATGAAAAAACTGGTATTCTCACCGCCAATATGAGATGCCGCCAATCCTGCATAAACAAAGTTGTATTGATCAGGCACATAATGCCAGAATACGCCCGCCGATAAATCCACAAAACTGAATTGCTCCAGCGAAACATTCTCACTGTATCCTGAAGAAGGATCAAAGTCATCGCCATTCCATTGACTACCCCATGTACTCCCACTCATATTAACAGAATTCTGGTTCAGCCCTCCCTGAAAACCTACAGAAATAAAGTTGTCGCCTTCATCAATAGGCGTGGTATAACTAAGAGATCCTTGTAAAATCGTCTGGCGGAAAAAATCACTCCCTGATCTGTTTTGCATCAGCAGAAATCCAACACCAAAGAACTGACCGTTTCTCAACAGCGCCCGCCCGACAGGAACATCAACAGAAACATGTATGTCTGTGTAAGCTTTTGTGATACCGCTCCACTGACTCCTGAAATCATTGCTGAACCTGAACTTGCCATTGAAAACACCTGTCATGGCCGGATTCACCGTCAGTGGCGTATTCACCCACTGCGAATAATGTGCATCCTGCGATGTGGCGGGTACAATCGCAAAAAGTGTTAAAACAGAAATAGATAAAATAATTTTATTCATCGCTCCTATCTGATCAAAGTTATATTTCCGTTTTTATGGTAAACATGCCCACCTTCGCTAATCAGGTTTAATGTATAAACATACGTTCCCATCTCACAATCCTTTTCTTTGTATTTACCATCCCAGCCTGAAGGGTTACATGGTCCGGTATCCGGGCACGGACTGTGTGATTCAAATATTTTTTCTCCCCAGCGGTCATAAATGACAAACGTCATTTTCTTTACATTGGTTGCATAAACTCCAACAGTACTGTTGGCTCCACTCGATGACGGTTTGAAAGTGTTCGGAACAAAAATATGATCGTTGTGTAGAATTTCAATTGTCACATGTTTTATCGTTTTACATCCCGTTGTGCCGTCAGTGATCTCGCAATAGTAGGTGTAAAATTCTTCAGGAATTGCGCTGTTAGGGGTAACAATAGGGTCCGGATCGGTATTGCCCGGAAGGAATGTGGAGCCGGGAGGCAGCGCGGACCACTGATATGCCACTCCTCCTCCCGCATGTAGTTGAACAGACTCTCCATAATATATTGCCGTGTCACTGCTAATGAAAGACCCCGGCACATTAATCACATTTATGTATCCCGGAATAATTAACGTATCGGAACCATACTGATTTGTCTCAATTAAAATAGCGTCGAATATTCCTTCATTAGGGTAACATACATTCGGGTTTCTGACATTACTCGTTGAAGGGTTGCCACCGGGGAATATCCAGTTCCATGTTGTGGTTCCGTCAATGTTATCACTCAGGTCGGTAAAATCAATGCAATTGTTTGAACAGAAAAAAGTTTCACTGGCCATAAAGCTTACAATAGGTTTAGGACAAGTATCAACATGAATATAGGCAATCCGGATCAAGGTATCCGATCCGTAGTTATTCTTTACGATCAATGTTACATTGTAACTGCCGGAGTCGGCATAACAAACATTGGCCGGATTTTGTAATGTAGAACTCACCGTATTCGATCCCGGAAACAGCCAAAGCCATTGCGTTGGCGTTCCAAATGACTGGTCGCTGAAATCAACACACCAGCTTTCACAAATAGTCGTTTGTGTGGCCGAAAACCCTGCCGTCGGCGGTATACAGGCATCAACAGTGATGTAGTTTGTCCTGATCAACGTATCGCTCCCGCTGGCATTGCTTACAATGAGTTGAACAGTATATACACCGGGCGTATTGTAAAAAATTCCGGTAGGATTCGGCATTGATGAAACAGGAGGTGTTGCACCGAAAAATGTCCACTGATAAGAAGTCGGGCTGTCAAAACTCAAGTCAAAGAAACTGATTGAATCACCCGAGCATAAAACAGTATCACTTGCAATAAATCCTGCGACTGGAGGGATACAATTACTAACAGAAATATAGTTTGAGTAAGTGATCGAATTGCTTCCACTGGAATTGGATACTGTAAGGTGTACATCGTAGGTGCCCGCTGCCGAATAAACAATTCCTGTCGGATTCTGACTCGTTGAAGATGCAGGCGTTCCTCCCGGGAAAGTCCAACTCCATGTATCAGGAGAATTGGAACTGAGATCTAAGAAATCTACCGTTCCGCCAATACATACATTCGTTGCACTTGCAGAAAAATTTGCGACAGGACTGCTTCCACAAACATTTACTGTAATGTATCCTGTTTTTATCAACGTGTCATCCCCGTTTGCATTGCTGGCGTGAAGCGTTACATCATAAGTCCCTGCGGCAGTGTAAACAATTCCGGACGGATTTTGACTGGAAGACGTTGCCGGAGTTCCACCTGCAAATATCCAGTCCCATCCGGTAGGGTTGTTCAAACTGAGGTCAGTAAAGTTTATCGCGTCTCCTTCACAAAGCACAGTTTCACTGGCAATAAATTCTGCCTCCGGACTGAGATTACAAACATTTACAGTTATATAACTTGTAATGGTTGTGGTGCCACTTCCTGCTGCATTTGTTGCAACCAAAGTAACGTCATAAACGCCGGCAGTACTGTAAACAATACCTACCGGGTTTTGGTCTACCGATGTACCCGGTGTTCCTCCGGGAAAAGTCCATTGCCAGGACGTTGGTGTATTGGTGCTGATGTCAGTAAAATCAACTGATCCGCCCTCACAGAGGCTTGAAATATTGGCATTAAAATCAGCATTGGGAGGCGGGGTTCCGGTTGATAGTTGAATGTCATCAAAAGCTGCTGAAGGATCAGACCCCGCACCGCTATCATCATTATCCCATTGAAAGCCCAGCTTTACATTTGCGTTGTTGTCTGCAGAAGCCGGTAGCAAAATGCTATAAGCAGTAAAAACTCCGTAAATAGTTCCTGCACAGGAAAAATTAGTTGTCTTAGGTAAAAGGTCAACCTGCATCCAGGTGGCTCCATCAAAATACCAAATCGTGGCATTGCCGTTGAGGTCTGCATTGTCGCCGCCTTCATAGTAAATAAAGTCAAGCGTGATGCCGGTTTTACCGGTGCAGTCAATCACAGGAGAAACTGCCCTTTTATGCGTACTCGAACAAACACCTATGCCACAAAATGCTCCTGTTAAATATGAACCGGAATCCGCGGTAATCACAATAGGGGAAGTAATTCCTGTATTACCTACGTGAAGAGTCTGATTGTTTCCTCCGTTGCAATCATTGGCGCAATTTCCAACGCCATTGTTATTGACATGGGCGCTAACAAACCATTCATTTGCATAAACTTCATTAAATCCGATGGTGGCATCAACGGTCCATGTGCCATTGCCGGTGCTAAGTCCGTCAGCAGATAAACCGGTATTGCATCCTGTCCCGAAATCTTCTGTCCAGAATACCTGTGAATAACCGTTAATATTAATCAAGGTCAGGACCGGAAAGCAAAATCGTAAGAGGAATCCTGAAAATTTTTTGGTAAAAGGTGTGAGCATATTCGCGGGGAAAGTTACAACTATTTTAATATCCCAAAAGATTATTGACACGCTAAATATAAAGTAACTTATCTGACATTATCACTTCTATTTTTGTTGATGGATAAATACATTTTCAACCCATGGATTTTATAAATCTATACAGATTAAATCCATTATCGCCCAAATGACTTATTAACTCATCCCGGATATTTTCTTTGCTGATTCCCCTCATGCGTTCCCTTTGAAGTAGACGGAAAGCTTTTTCAGTAAGCAAAAATATTTTTTTTTCATTGGTGAAAGCAGTAGATTGGTGTTTTTCTATCTGCTCAATTAACAGTTCAATCCCTTCCTGATTGGTTGCCGATGTTTTTACAACCGGAACTTCCCATCCGTTGTTGATTTTTGCATGAATTAAGTGGTTCAGATTAACGGCAAACCTGTCCGCACCTTCCCTGTCACTTTTGTTGACCACAAAAATATCTGCTATTTCCATGATGCCGCTTTTCATCGTCTGCACTTCATCCCCCGATTCAGGGACAAACACAACGATTGTTGTATCCGCAAGCCCGGCAATCTCAACCTCACTTTGTCCGACACCGACAGTCTCTACAAAAATATAGTCGAAATCCGATTGTCTCATCAAGTCAGTAACTTCAATTATTTTTTCGCTCAATCCGCCAAGTGAGCCTCTGGTCGCCAATGAGCGGATGAAAACATCAGGATGATTGAAAAATGCTGACAACCGCAACCTGTCCCCAAGCAACGAGCCGTAATTAAAGGGAGAGGTCGGATCTATTGCAACCACGGCAATTTTTTTCTTACGAGTGATCCATGAGCCAATGAGTGCACTGATCAGCGTACTTTTTCCGGCTCCCGGCGGACCTGTAATGCCAATGATCGGAATCGTTTTTTTTGATTTGATGGAAAGTAAAATATCTTCATATCCCTCCAGTTCATTTTCAACAATTGTAATCGCACGCGCAAGGGATTTATAATCGCCTTCCTGCAACGAACTGAAAAGTTCACTCATTGGATTCACTTATTTTTTTTCTTGGTGCGAACAAAGAAACAAGAAAGAAGCAGGACTGCAAAAAAGTATATAACTTGCTCGCGTGATTCCGGTTTCCGCTATTATTATTACACGCAATGAAGAACGAAACATAGGTAGGTGTATTGAATCCCTCCGTAATTCTGCCGATGAAATTATTGTAGTGGATTCATTTTCCACCGACCGGACGAAGGATATCTGTAATTCATACGGCGTAAGATTTATTGAAAATAAATGGCCGGGTTATTCAGCCCAAAAGAATTTTGCACAACAACAGGCAAAATTTGATTTTATTCTTTCTCTGGACGCCGATGAAGCGCTATCAGATGAACTTGTAAAATCAATTCATGAAATTAAAAATAAAGATTCAGCCGGACTTTATAGTTTTAACCGCCTGACCAATTATTGCGGAAAATGGATCAGGCACGGTGGATGGTATCCCGATATTAAAATAAGGCTGTACGATCGCAGACAATGTAAATGGGAGGGATCCATTCATGAACGGCTGATCATACCGGATAATGAAAAACCGGTTTTTTTAAATGGCGATTGTTACCATTATACTTTTTATACAGTGGAAGAACATTTGAAGCAAGTGGAAAAATTTACAACGCTGATGGCTGTTGAAGAGTTTGAAAAGGGAAGGCGTTCTTCCTGGTTTAAAATATTAGTTAATCCGGTCGTAAAATTTGTCCGCGACTATTTTATTCGCCGTGGTTTTTTAGACGGCCACAAAGGATATCTCATCAGTCGCATTTCGGCTTCCGCCACTTATATGAAGTATACCAAGCTGAAGAAAATGTGGGATTGATAAACAGTAAACAATATTTAGAATTGTTATGGTAACGATAAAAAAAGTAACATCTTATCTCGAGTCTATTGCTCCGCTTTCATTACAGGAGAGCTATGATAATTCAGGATTGATCGTTGGTGATTTTGAAGCTGAAGTAAAGGGAATTCTCGTTGCACTTGATTGTATAGAAATCATAATTGATGAAGCAATAAAAAACAATTGTAACCTCGTCATCGTTCATCACCCTGTTATTTTTTCAGGATTAAAAAAACTGAATGGGAAAAATTATGTGGAGCGAACTGTCATCAAGGCAATTCAGAATAACATTGCCATTTATGCCATACATACCAACCTCGACAACATTTACACAGGCGTCAATAGAAAAATAGGTGAAACACTTGGTTTGAAAAACCTGAAGATTCTTTCTCCGAAAAAAAATGTACTGAAGAAACTCGTTACGTTTTGCCCTGTATCAAATGCAGAGAAGGTCCGCGAAGCTTTATTCTCTGCGGGCTGTGGACATATCGGCAACTATGATGAATGTAGTTTTAATGTACAGGGAACGGGGACGTTTCGGGCTATGGCAGGAACCAATCCTTTTGTCGGGGAAATCGGAAAACAGCACGCTGAATCTGAAACCAGGATTGAGTCAGTTTTTCCGGCACACCTTGAATCAAAAATATTGAAGGCACTTTTTGATGCTCATCCATATGAAGAAGTAGCTTATGATATTTATGCTTTGGAAAATTATAACCAATATGTCGGAAGCGGAATGATTGGAGAACTTGAACTGGAAATGAGTGAAATTGACTTTCTGGCGTTCCTAAGATCTTCAATGAAAACCGGTTGTATCAGACATTCTGCCCTTTTAGGTAAAAAGGTAAAGAAAGTAGCCATTTGCGGAGGGGCTGGGAGTTTCCTTTTAAATGACGCCATTAATGAAAAAGCCGACTTTTTTGTCACTTCCGACTATAAATACCACCAGTTTTTCGACGCTGATAGCCGAATTACGATTGCTGATATTGGCCACTTTGAAAGCGAACAATTCACGTCAGAATTATTAAAAGAATTGCTTGTGAGAAATTTTTCTACATTTGCCGTCCGTTTGACAGAATTGGTAACGAATCCGGTACATTATTACTGATCAACATGGCAAAAAAAACTACAAAACCAGCCAAGAAACCAGCTTCAAAGGTAAAGACTTCTACAAAGGTCCAGCCTGCGAAGAAGAGCGTTAAAAGTGAGCCGGTAAAATATTCTTCAAAAAATAGCGTTGCCAAAGACGTTAAACAAGTTTCTAAACAAGATAATAATAACTCATCAACTGTGTCGTTAAGTAAACTAGGTAAGGCCAAAATCCGCCCCAAATCAGAAAAGGAAACTCCCCGTAAAATTGAAAAGATCGTTGACATCGGTCAGCTTGAAAAAAAGCTCGCTGATATCATGTCTCTTGATCATACAGAATTTACGGTTGAGGAAAAATTAAAAGCATTATACGTTCTTCAGCAAATTGATTCCAATATTGATAAGATCCGCACCGTTCGTGGGGAGCTTCCAATGGAAGTAACCGATCTTGAAGATGAAGTTGCAGGACTTGAAACCCGCATCAGTCATATAAATTCAGAGATCACTGAATCTCAGGATTCGATTGCCAAGAAAAAACAGGCGATTAAGGATTCCAAGGATCAGATAAAAAAATATGAAGCCCAGCAGGGCAAAGTGAAAAATAACCGTGAGTATGAATCCCTCACAAAAGAAGTGGAATTTCAGAACCTTGAAATTCAGCTTTCTGAAAAACGAATTAAGGAATTCACTTCTGAGATCAGTAATAAAGAAGCCAACCTGGAAATAACACAGGCGAATCTCGAGGATAAGAAGAAAATGCTCAAGACAAAAAGAACAGAACTTGACAGCATTATTGCAGAGACAGAAAAAGAGGAAACACATCTCGAAAAAATTTCCCAGAAAGCACGCGCCATCGCTGATGAACGGCTACTCACAGCATATCAGAGAGTGCGAAGCAATGCCCGCAATGGTCTTGCAGTTGTGGCTGTACAGCGTGACGCCTGTGGTGGTTGCTTTAATAAAATCCCACCGCAAAGACAGCTTGAAATCCGTCAGCACAAAAAAGTAATTGTTTGTGAACACTGTGGAAGAATTCTTGTCGACTCCAGTATTGAAGAGGAAAACTCAGTTCCGGCATAATACTGTTTATTGAAATTGAAGGCCCTGTAGCGTTAAACTGCAGGGCTTTTTTATTTTTGTTTCTGTTTCGCGAACCCGTTGGATGATTATCCATAAACCATCTCCGGAATTTTTCGTTTACTAATCAACTTTCTGAGAACTAATGAGAAAATGGTATTTTATTTTCCTTTTTATTATTACCGCATCTCAATGTGAAGCTGTTTTTGATTATTCACCAAACCTCAGAAAGGCATTTACAAATATTCTGCAATTGCGACTGAACGATGCAAAGGTTTATCTTGATAAAGAAACAAAAGAGCATCCGTCAAATTCATTAACCCTGCTGTACGCAAACTACTATGATTTTATAAGAGCTTTTATTACTGAAGAAAAATCCTATGCTGATACATTAAGGATTAACACAGAAAGAAGACTCAGGCTGCTTGATAAGGAAAAGGAAAATTCTCCGTTTCTTTTATTTTCAAAAGCGGATATGCTGATACAGACAGCGATGATCAAGGCCAAGTTTGGCGAAAATGTTTCTGCTGCTTTGGATATCCACAAGTGCTATAAATATGCAGAGCGGAACTTCGTACTTTTTCCAACCTTCCCACTGAATAAGAAAACAATGGGTTTGCTGCATGCCATGGTAGGGGCAATTCCTCAGGAATACCGCTGGCTACTCAGCATAGCAGGTATGGAAGGTACAATTCCTCAAGGAAGCGATGAACTGTTCAGGATGATGAATGAGATAGATCACGGCGTTTTTCCTGAGTATAAAGAGGAGGTGTTGTTTTACCTGGTCCAGATATATTCTTCCATTACCACAAATGATTCAATAGCTGCATTGCTGGCCGACTCAGTAAAAATGCATGCCTTGAGAAGTCCACTGATGATGTATTGCTATACCAATCTTACTTACAAGTCAGGACGCAACGAGGACGCATTGGCAATGATTAATACATTCGATAATGATGATACTTTTCCGTTTTATTTTCTTCACTACAAGAAAGCTCAATTGCGTCTAAGAAAACTGGATCCCGGAGCAAAGGAAGATTTTGAATTTTTTATTTCACATTTTAATGGATTGAATTACATCAAATCTGCTTACCAGAAACTTGCATGGATTTCTTTGCTCAATAATGATGAGCAGAAATACAGTCAATACATGAAGGAATGCAGCCGCCATGGTATCGCAATGGTAGATGACGATAAAGAAGCCCAGAAGGAAGCTGAGCTAAAGGAAATACCAAACCCTGTATTATTAAGATCACGGTTGTTATTCGATGGTGGTTATTACAGGGAATCATTTAAAGAGATGATAAAAATCACTTCCCCGTCATTGCTTCCATTCAAAGAAAGGCTGGAGTTCACATACCGGTACGGTAGATTATTTCACAAAACCGGAGATTTTGAAAAAGCCCTGATGAACTATTCAGCCACTTTGCAAAATGGAGAATCATCCCATTTTTATTTTGCAGCAAACTCAGCACTCATGCTAGGGCTCCTTTATGAAGAAAAAAAGGAAATAGAAAAAGCCAGATATTATTACCAACGTTGCCTTGGAATGCGACATCACGACTATCAAAACAGCATTGATCAAAAAGCCAGAGCCGCACTTGAACGCCTCAATGCAAATTAGAACTTAACCCCAAAGGTGATTACAAAGTTATGATTTACAATTTTGTTGTTTGTGCCTGCAACATCAGTATTTGTAATCGAATAAGCTTGAAAATATTCATTTCCTTCTGAATAGATATAACCAAAATCGACAAAATAATTTTTGTCCCTGATTCCGATACCTCCTGAATAGGATGTTTTAGAATAGTCGTTGCCTGATATTTTTCTTGAAGGAGCGATGGGCGAACCATACATGCCATAACCGGCCCTGAATCCAATAATATTCCATCGGTATTCCCCGCCAATCCTGAAATTTCCTGCTGCCTTATATTTATTCGTGATTTCACCATTCACATCGGAAAAGCTTGCTTCAGTTGCATCAAATCGCGAACCACTGTAATCAACAAATTCGTAATCTGCGCTTATCAAACCTGATTTAGCGATGATGAATGCTAGACTCCCGGTGGCTTTTAAGGGTGTAATCATTGTGTAATCAAAAGCACCATCCGGCGATTCCTGCGGCGTGGTTGGGATATTTTCCAGACTCGATTTAATCGTGTTTTTGTAGTCATCATGCATGTTTGCATATAAAGTTGGGCTTTGAAAAGAAGCACCTACCCGCATCCAGTCTAACGGGCGTACGATAACTCCGAGTTTAATATTTACACCTGTTCCTTTTGTTGTGACGTCCTGTTGAAGGGAAAAATTATTTAAAACAGGAATTACATTATCCTTGTCGTTTTCTGAATAAACAGATTCTTCAAGGTACCGAAGTGAACTGATGCCAATAGACCCGCCAAGGTAAATCAGGTTATTGTAATTCGCACCAAGAGAGAAATTCCACTCATTTATTCCACCCCTTGTCGTGCTGCTTCGCCGCTGGGATATTGGATAAGTACCTGTGATTTCCATATCCGACGTGTATTCATTAGTAGTATCATTTATCGGATAAATGAGCCCTGCATCAAATGCCAGTTGCTCATAAAAAGGGTCAAATGAGGAACTTCTGTTTGCTGTTTCTACAAAATGATTTAAAAGAGAAGTTCGAACATTGTCTGATTGATAATACGAATGGGTATGAAAATTATTTATCCGGTTTAGTCCAATCCCCACAGTTATGCTTTTCCATCCGGCGTCTCCCTTTCTGTCAGCGCCGGTAAGATGTGTAAAAGCAAAACCAAAATTCGGAATATTAAGGTTGAATTTATTTTCAACTGACGTGTTGCCAAGAAAATTTGTTGTTGTGGAATTCATATAAAGTGAAGTCGAAATGTTGAATTCCGACTTGCGGAATATTCCGAGTCCGGCCGGGTTATTGATCACCGACGATAAATCGCCGCCAAGCGCACCAAATGCTCCTGCCATGGATGTATATCGTGCAGTACCTGAAACAGAAGACTGCGAATATCTGAGTGCATCAGCGTCAGACTGTGCAGTTACAGTAAAGGTACCGAAAAGGATAATGGCCGAAATGCAATTGATTATTTTTTTCATTTTGCTTTTGATATTTTGGTTTTAACGCATGGCAAAACCCGCACCGGTCATATTAATAATACGGTGCGGGCTTTGAATGACTGACATTACTATTTTCTTTTTCCTCCGCTTTTATTTTCACTGCCGGAACTTTGCTTTCTCGGGGAGGGTTCAGTGGTATTCTGCTGACGTGGCGCAGGTGTGCTTATGCTTTCCTTTTGACGGGGCGGTGTAGTTTCCTGCTTGTATTGCCTTGGTTCCTGACGTGGTTCTACCCTTGGCAGTATTTCCTGACGGGGACGTTCATATGAAGGGGAGGTGCGTGGTTGAACATTTGGTTGAACGATTCTCGGATTGGTATTGGGCGTTACCCCCTCATTCCTTGGCCTTGAATATTGATTGTTGTCGCGTGGTTGAGTATTCCCATTTCCGCGCGGTTGAATTTCCCTGGGTTGCTCAACATTCGGACGAACTGTACCGCCATTGTTTTGTCTCGGATCTATTGTTACATCTTTATTCTTTGGACGCGTGAAATTGACATCAGATCCTCTGACCGGTTGATCAACTGCAGGACGAACAGTTCCACCATTATCTTTCGGTTCCTGACCAATTCCAACTGTATTAACTTTGCGTGGAGTTGAATATGTCGAAGGATCAACTTTTGGGTTTTCTCTGACATCGGTCTTTCCATCGGCTTCATTTTTTACTGATACAGGATCTCTTTTAGGTTCTGTAATGACATTTGTTTTTCCTCCACTAACGACATCGTTTTTACGAACCGGATTCACTTCTGTTTTGCCTGCTCCCTGAACAACACCGGTAGTAGTATTGTTTCTTACGCCACCGGGATTGGTAGTTACCTGTGTACCGGTAACACCATGGGTTCCCAAAACGGGAATCGTTTTTTCTGTTACTGCTCTCTGATACTTCTCGCCCAGTGTAGCTCTCGGAGAAGTGGTATTTGTTTTTCCATTCGAACTTATTGAACCTCGTGGTCCGTAGTAATTTACGTTTCCGTCATAACTGTTATAATAGTATGGATTGTTATAATTGCTGGCGTAATACCCGTTCCAGTATCCGTCATTATAACCATGGTTATATCCATTCCAGTAATTATTGTATCCGTAATACCCGTAAGGTGAATTCCAGGAATCATAATATCCATAATGGTGATGATGTGAATAAACAGGTGCATACCAGAAAGGATTGGTATAACAATATGAAGGCGCCCACCAGTTATACCCGAGATAAATACTGACACCATAGTTGTATGGATTATAATCGTACCAGTATGAGTTTGTATAAAACTGGTCGTAATAGCTGTAGCCGATGGCAGGACTATAATACCTCTTTAAGCGGGCTGAATACTGATAGTCATAATAATCATCATCATTGTAATAATTGTTGGTGACGTAGGTATTCCCTTTATCATCTGAGTACTGTTGGGTAGAAGAGGAGGATTGTCCGCTATTATCTGAGGAGTTCTGACCGTAATTAGAATTCGGATCAGGATTGTAATTGCTGTTATCACGGCTGTAGTCAGATGCTGAAGGAGTTGTGACTGCAGATGCCGGTTGTGGTTCAGTCTGGTGATCACGCGATGAGTAATAAACATCATCAGGTATTTTTGATGTACTTTTAGTTGAGCTGCAACTTGCTGCCAGAAGAAAAGTGGCGGCGGAGAAGAGGATTGGGAATAGTTTCATAGTAATAGTCTTTTAAAGAATTAACTGATGAGTTTGAAACAGTATGAAAGTTATTAATTACTAATTTCGTCCACACAATTTACAAACACCATACCAAAGGAATTGATGAAATTACTTTTTTATTTCTGCAATATCTTTCAGGTATCTGTTTTTACTAATAATCAGTGAATTAAGTTATGGCAAAGGCACTTACTCCGCGTAGTGAAAACTATTCTCAATGGTACAACGATTTGGTTGTAAAGGCTGATCTTGCTGAAAACTCAGCAGTCAGGGGTTGCATGGTAATTAAACCATATGGCTATGCAATTTGGGAAAAAATGCAAGCTGTCCTGGATAAGATGTTTAAGGATACCGGGCATCAGAACGCATATTTTCCGCTTTTTATTCCGAAATCATTTTTTAGCAAGGAAGCATCTCACATTGAAGGTTTTGCAAAGGAATGTGCAGTAGTTACTCATTACCGGTTGAAAAATGCTGAAGATGGAAGCGGGATAATCGTTGATCCTGATGCAAAACTGGAAGAAGAATTAATTGTTCGCCCAACTTCAGAAACGATTATCTGGCATACTTACAAAGGGTGGATTCAGTCCTATCGTGATTTGCCAATCCTGGTAAATCAATGGGCCAATGTGGTAAGATGGGAAATGCGAACACGTTTATTTCTAAGGACAGCAGAGTTTCTTTGGCAGGAAGGCCATACGGCTCATGCTACTTCAGAAGAAGCTGTTGAAGAGACAAACAGAATGCTTGATGTGTATGCTGAATTTTCAGAAAATTATCTCGCCATTCCGGTAATTAAAGGATCAAAGACAGCAAATGAACGCTTTGCCGGAGCTGTGGAAACTTTGTGTATAGAAGCAATGATGCAGGACGGGAAGGCATTGCAGGCCGGAACATCACATTTTCTAGGGCAAAATTTTGCAAAAGCATTCGATGTCAGGTTTACCAGTAAAGAAGGAAAACTTGAGTTGGTGTGGGCTACTTCATGGGGTGTTTCAACTCGCTTGATGGGAGCACTTGTTATGGCACACAGCGATGATGACGGTTTGGTGTTGCCTCCTAAACTGGCACCAATTCAGGTAGTAATAGTTCCGATTTACAAAGGTGATGAACAAAAGAATGCCATAAGTGAAGTTGCAAATGGTATCATGACTGAACTGAAGAAGAAAGGGATCTCTGTAAAGTTCGATAACAGAGATTCGCACAAGCCGGGATGGAAATTTGCAGAATATGAACTTAAAGGTGTGCCGGTCAGAATTTCTATTGGTCCGCGCGACCTCGAGAATCAATCCGTTGAAGTTGCAAGGAGGGATACAAAGGAAAAAACTGTTATTCATTTAACTGATCTGGCTCTCAAGATTGAGCATTTACTTGATCAGATACAGACAAATATTTATGAGAAAGCGCTGAACTTCCGAAACACAAAAACTTTTCAGGCCGATTCGATTGATGAAATGAACCGCATTCTCGATACAGAGGGCGGATTTATTTATGCCCATTGGGACGGAACGTCAGAGAGTGAACAAAAAATTAAAGAAGAGACGAAAGCAACAATCCGTTGTATTCCGCAAGGGAATAAGCAAGAGGCGGGTAAGTGTGTTTATTCAGGATTGCCATCAAAAGAGCGGGTTCTCTTTGCCAGGGCATATTGATGTCATTTTTTTATTAAAAATTTGAAATCATATAACATCAGTGGGAATTCCTTTCCTTTTTCAGTAGAATTATTTAATTAGATTTGCCACCCTTTTAATATTAATTTTGAAAAGGTTGAAAAGATGAAATTGAAACTACTTACCGTATATCTTATTCTGATAATTCCATTTTTTAGTTTTGGACAGCAGTATATTATTAAAGGTACTATAACCGATGATAAAGGTGTTCCGGTGCCGAATGCAAGAGTCTCAGCACCCGGATCAGATGTTTCAACGACAACAAACGAAACCGGAGAATTTATTTTAAAAAACCTCCCTTCCGCTGTTACAAATCTTGAAATTCAACCCGAGCCGAAACATGAAGAAAAAGTTCCTGAAACAGCAACTGAAATTATTGTTGACACGCCGAAAACAGAAGAGATTGTAAACTATCGTGCTGACACAGAAAATATTCCAACCATTTCCTCTGATGATGAAGGATCAGAAGGACATTCCTCAACGTCGGAAAATGTTGCGAGCGTATTAAGTTCCTCCAGGGATGCATTCAATAATGCTGCGGCTTACAATTTTAGTATTGCTCGATTCAGGGTCAGGGGATATGATGATGAAAATCTGGTTATGCTGATGAATGGCGTACCTATGAATGACCTGACGACAGGCAGGGGATTGTATAATCTTTGGAGCGGATTAAATGATGTAGTTCGCAGTCGTGAGATTACTTCAGGTCTCGCACCGGCATATTATTCTTTTGGTGATGTTGGCGGAACAGCAAGTATTGATAGCCGCGCATCGCATCAGAGAAAACAATTACAAACGTCTTTTTCATTTGCTAACAGAACCTACGACAACCGATTCATGATTACCTACGGTTCCGGACTCAGTAAAAGCGGATGGGCATATGCTATATCATATTCCCGTAGATGGGCGCAGGAAGGTTATGTAAAAGGAACTTTCTATGACGGGCATTCTTATTTTGCTTCAGTTGAAAAGTTCATTGGCAGCGATCATTCACTGGCCCTTACTTTTATGGGCGCACCAACAGAAAACGGCAGAGGAAAATCATCTTATCAGGAAATGTATGATCTGACAGGAGATCACTATTATAATCCAAACTGGGGATATCAAAACGGTAAAGTCAGGAATTCATCTGTCGGCAAAAACCACCAACCACTACTTACATTTACCTATCAGTGGAATATTAATCCAAAGTCTTCATTACATGCGGCAATCGGATATTCATTTGGATACTACCGGGTAAGTTCGATTGATTGGTTTAATGCGCTCAACCCACAACCTGATTATTATCGAAACCTCCCAAGTTTTGATCCGAATTATGGTGAGGATACTGAAGCGTTTATTCCGTACGCCGAAGAACTGGCAAACCTGATTAGAAATAATACAGACTCAAGGCAATTAAACTGGGATGGAATGTATGAAGCAAACGCTTTGCACGATACAGTGTATGGAAATGTACAGGGAAAACTGGCCAAGTATGTATTACAGGAATATGTAACCAAATACAATCGCTATTCTTTCAACGCATATTACAATACCGTACTTAATGACCACACCAAACTGACTTTTGGTTACCTGTATCAAAAACAGGAATCAGAATATTATAAAGAGCTTACGGACTTATTGGGGGCTGATTTTTACGTAAATCTAAATCAGTTTGTTGATGTGGAAAATCCAACCGAAAACTCTTTGCAGCAAAATGATCTGAATAATCCGAATAGGGTATTGCGCGTAGGTGATATTTATGGGTACCATTATTTTGCAAATGTGAGTAAGTATTCTCTTTGGGGCCAGGCTTTGTTCAATTTTGATCACTTTGATTACATGCTTGCACTGAATGTGAGTTCCACTACCATGTACCGTGACGGAAAAACAAAAAATGGAATTTTCCCGAACGACTCATATGGTAAATCCGGTGAATATACTTTTCCTGATGCCGGAATTAAAGGTGGGGCAACGTATAAACTCAACGGAAGAAATTATTTTTTCGCCAATGCAGCTTTCGAAACACGTGCTCCTTATTTTGACAATCTTTTCCTGTCGCCGAAAAGCAATAACCGGGTTGCCAATGCAGATGACGAATTCATCACTTCTTTAGAAGGTGGCTATCATTTGAAAACTCCCAAAGTAAAAGGAAGACTTGTCGGATTCTTTACTCAGTATACTGATGAGACTGAAACAATACATTTTTACAATGAGTCATTTCATACGTTTACGAATTACACACTCACCGGACTGAATAAACGACATGAAGGAATTGAAGCCGCACTGGAAGTGAATGTAGGGCATGGATTTACTGCTTCTGGCGTGGTAAGTGCAGGTCAGTATTTTTATACCTCCCGTCCGAATGCCAGAATTACACAAGACTCCAAAGACACTCTACTGGCTGCAAATGAAATTATTTATCTTAAAAACGTTCGACTGAGCAACGGCCCACAACAAGCATATTCATTGGGGTTGAACTACCGTTCGCCTCGTTTTTGGTTTCTGTATATGAATGTAAATATGTTTGACGGAATATATTATGATGCCAGCTTTACACGAAGACAAGTGCAATCACTTGACCTTGTAGAAACGGGCTCGTCAAAATGGAATGAAATACTTCAGCAGAAGAAATCATTTAATGGATATTCATTGGATGTTTCAGGAGGGTGGTCATGGAAGATTGACAAACAATTCAGTTCCTTGAAACGCCCGGCTTACTTCCTGATCAATATTGGAATAAATAATGTAACCGACAACCAGGATATTGTTACCCGTGCAGCAGAACCGCTTCGTTTTAGTTTTGCAGATAAAAACCTGGATAAGTTTGCCCCACGCGTTACATATGCTTACGGACGAACATATTTTATCAATCTTTCCCTGCGTTTCAACTAATAGAATTTAATTAATAATAAGAATGAAAAAGTATATTAAAGTTTATTTCCTGGTTTTTACGGTTGCATTAATATCTGTTTTTTCTTCCTGCGTGAAGAATGAATTTGATGCGCCGGCTACTGCAAACGTTGATCCGGACCTGACGATTTCAAAAACAATTGTACAGTTGCAGGCATTGGCTACCGGAACAACTCCTGTCTTGATTTCTACGAATCAGATAATTGCAGGTGTTGTGATTGCAGATGATTTGTCGGGGAATTTTTACAAGGAGATGATCATACAGGACAGCACTGCTGCGATTTCTATTCGGCTGGACCAAACAAATTTTAATTCCTTATACCCCATTGGAAGAAGGGTGTATATAAAATGCCAGGGATTGTACATTGCGAATGATGGCAGTGGAAATTTTCAACTTGGGATCAAGGATCTGAGTTCTATAGGAAGGATACCGTCAGGACTGGTTGCAAAA
The DNA here is from genome assembly GCA_038206355.1 of Bacteroidia bacterium. GTDB lineage: Bacteria > Bacteroidota > Bacteroidia > AKYH767-A > 2013-40CM-41-45 > JAPLDB01. The sequence goes on along the minus strand of JBBRAY010000001.1, from coordinate 146,584 downwards.
TATCTGGTACCCGGGAAATGGGGCATTCCTGTAACACCAAAAGTTGTTACGATATCCGCCCTTGCTAATGAACCTAGGCAAACATTAATTCGTCTAAATGATGTACAATTCAGATCGGCAGATACCGGTATGACATATGCAAATGCAGCAACACAGCAATCTCTGCATAGGTATGTTGAAGATTGTAACCAGGTTCAGGTTGACCTTTATTCAAGCGGCTATTCAAACTTTGCGGGACTTTCTACTCCGGGCGGAAAGGGAAGCATCGTTGCAGTTTATAAACAGTTTGGTGGCGCCCCTGAACTTCTTATTAGAAACGCTGAAGATGTAAACATGGCAGGATCTCGTTGCGGTGGGGGAACAGGGGTTTCTGTTGGAACAGGAGGATTGATGACTATTGCTGATGTACGTAATGTATATCCGGGAGGTTCAGCGGTTTTTGTTGGCGGAACAAAAATTAGGGGCGTGGTTATTTCAGATAAAACCACTGCAAATATTACAGGAAATAATATGATTTTACAGGATGGTAATGCCGGAATAACTGTACGGTTTTCTGCACCGAATATATTCAACCTTAATGATTCACTTGAGATTGATTTATCCGGAGATTCGCTTCAGACATTTCAACAGGCACTTCAAGTAAATTATGTAAGCAGTTCTGCCGTGACGGTGCTTGGAACCGGTATGGTGACTCCAAACGTGCAGACAACAGCTTACATTTCATCTAATCTGAGTCTGGTAGAATCTACGTTGATGAAGATAAACGGCGTTACACTTTCAGGTGGGACTTCAGGAACCTATAGCGGAACGGCTACCATTACGGATGGAACCGGTACACTAATATTATTTACAAGAAGCGGGGCTACTTTTTCAGGTACTATTTATCCGACGGGAACCGTCAATATCACCGGTTTTGTTTCTAATTTTAACGGAACTCCTGAGCTTATCATTCGTGGTACAGGTGACGTTCAATAAATAACAGGTGAATAAACAGAAATAATATTACTCAATTTAAAATCCCGCTCAGGTTAAATGGGCGGGATTTTATTTTTAAAGCGAAGCACTAATACCTGCGTCTCTTAAATGGTTTGCAATGTTCCCTTTGAAAGCTAGTCATCCTTACCCATAGGGTAAAAGTGCCAAAGAGATACCAGTCTTTATCAGACGGTGTGCCACGTTGTTTCCCTTCATAAACAGGATAGTTGGGCAATGAATCATTGAACGCACCGGGGTCAGAATAATATGCAGCATCGGCACCACGGTTTGCTCTCAGATTGTTTAAATCGGGATAGGTGGTACTGACATCATCAAGGTAATCGGTGAAAGTTCTGCGAGCTGAAACCTGAATCCCTATACCAACACTTTGACCAACACTGATTTTTATTCCACCGCCAATCGGTATAGCAAAAGAGACCCTTCGATATTGATTTGGTCTTCCGGGTAAACCTTGCCCTTCCGTTCCCAATGGTTGCAATTCAACTCCTGCACTTTTAGGATTAAATTTAAAAACGGAGATACCTGTAAATATATAAGGTGTAAATGGATAGTTGGAGCTTCCCGTTTCATAACGAAAGAAATTGAATTCTATTCCCGGTGTCAGATCCCAAATGGTGGAATAAAAATTCAGGTTTCTGTTTTGCTCAAATGAAGTTTTCAATCGGGAATCGTCTCCTGAAACTTTACCATAGTTTAGTTCTGCAATCCAGCTCCAATGCAGGTTCCAGTTGTGGCGAAAAAAAACGCCTCCTCCGAAATGAATAAATTTTGCATCAAATGAATGGGGTGAGAGCTCGCCTTTGTATCTGGAAATACCCAGTTGAATGCCTACTTCATTGTACTGGGAAAAGGTTCTTTCCGAGTGAAGTGAAAAAATGGCAAGTAAACTCAGAAATAATAATATCGCGTATCTATTCATTACTAAAGTCAGGGATGAATATCCTCAACGGAAAGGCAGGAGAAAAGTTTGGAAGTAGCTTAAAACCTCGGCAGGTTATTTCTGCCTGTTTTAATCTTATAATTTACGCTGAAAATAGCGAACATATAAGAATCCTTATATCTTGGATCACCCCTTTGCTGACCCGGCTGGGTAATATTGATTGCATTTGGATCACTACGGTCACTTGGATTTGCAAGATATTGACCAACATCGTATTGATCACCTGTTTGATAGGATGACAGATCAATATAGGTAGTACTTACGTCATCTATATAATCAGTGAAAGTTTTTCTGATTCCAAATTCAAGTCCAAGACCCCACTGCCTGTCAATGGTATATTTAAATCCTATACCTAAAGGAATACAAAGTTGAACAGTCGAATAATTTTTCCGGGTTGGTACATAACCCTGACCTTCTGTATGGTAATCCCTGAGGTTATAAGTTTGTCCCTGATAAACCGCTTTTGGGTTAAAATAGAATACACCTACGCCGGCGAAGAGATATGTATATAATTCATACCCTTTCAATCCCTTTACTCTTTTAAGACGGTATCTATGACCGATTTGCTCTTGCTGAAAGGCGCCTTCGAAATTTAAATTCCATTCATAAATATCAGCGAAGAAATTAATATTCCTGGTATGTCTGAATTTTTCGGTTGTGAGTTTATCATCACCAGAAACACGGCCATACGTAAGGTGTGTTTTCAGCGCAAAATAGTTGCTCAGTTTATATCGTAAACCAAGTGAGGCGGCAAGTCTTGTTTGGGAAAACTCAAGATCGCGAAAATAATGCGTTCCAATCTGGTTAGCTCCTCCCAATTCTCCTAAAAAATTACTTACTCCAAGACCTGCTCCGAATTCATAACGCTGGCGTTTCCAACGCTGCGCACTTACCAGTGCCGGGAACAGGATCAGAAATAAGAGAGAGAAAGTAATTATTTTTTTCATTTTTCTGGGAAAGGCAAATGTAGAATTATTTTCTAAAATCCAAGAGTGTTTTTACGTGCTTTTGTGGCAATGGATACATGTTTTGAAGATCCAGGCCGGGTTTTATGCTAAGTCAATCCTCAATTCCTGCTATCTAATCCCCAATTCAACTTACTCCTTAAAGTTCCAAGAAAATTTTCATTGCTTAATCTGACGAGATTTATTGCATAGTCTTCTTTTCTGATTGCCAGCTGAAATGATGAATCAATAGTGGCCGAACGTGAGTCAAGCGTAGCCATAAAATTCTGACTTCGACCTTCCACTTCAAGCGATATTACATTTTTATCAGAAACAATTATCGGACGGACATTTAGGTTATGTGGCGCAATCGGAGTTATAACAAAACTTTCGCTTTGAGGCACGATGATAGGTCCACCGCAACTCATAGAATAACCTGTTGATCCGGTTGGTGTCGAGATGATTAATCCGTCAGCCCAATATGTATTCAGGTATTCTCCATTCAGATATGCATGTATCTTAATCATTGAAGATGTTTCCATTTTGTGAATGGTAAAATCGTTCAATGCGATATTGTTGCCATTAAATACCGGATGGTTGCTTTCTACTTTGAGCAAAGTGCGGGAGTCAACGCTGAAATGTCCTTTCGAAATGGCAGCAACTGCTACTGTTATATTTTCTTTTGCAATACTTGAAAGAAATCCGAGCCGTCCGGCATTAACTCCGGCAATAGGAATACTTGAATTTTTTACCAGAAGGACAGTATCAAGTAATGTCCCGTCACCGCCAATGCTGAATAAAAAATCTGCTTTTCCCTGAAGGTCTTCATGTGTTTCAAAAACCGGAAAGGAGGTGAGGGCAGGTAATTCAGATTTTATATATTCATAATAATGTTTATGTATAAGAATAGAACATCCTGAGTTCGTCAAAATATTCAGAACATTTTCTGCAAAAGGAACATGTGCAGCATTTACAGGTCGACCATAAACAGCAATCGTCATATAGCGCTATCAGATAGGAGCAGCAAAGTGAAGAAATAAACCTGACTCTCCAAATTTATTGAAAGAATAGTCCAGGCGGATTACGATATCATAATAGCTCACGAAATCAATACCTATTCCATATCCATAAAGCCATTTATTGGGTAACCTGTTTGTGTTGAAAGCAACATTTGAGAATTGTGTGTCTTCAACATATCCTGCATCACCAAAAATGTTGAGGTAAAATGAGAAAGGAATGGTTGCGAATTTTTCGAAAGGAATAAATCCGGCGTGCATTTCTTTTTTTGGCAGCAATGCAAACTTCAGATTGGATTTGAGCAATACAAAATGTTGTCCGTCGGCCACATAATATTCATAGCCACGAACAAAATCGCGACCGAATCCCAGTGCACGTGAATTGTAATAAGGCTGAAAGTTATGGTCAGATAGTTTTCCTCTCAAGGAAGCTGCCGCATAAAACCTGCTGTTCAATTGCCAGAATTTTTTTGCTTCGGCTGTCATAAAAAAATAATTCACGTCATCATTTAAAAAAGACATTCCGTTTTTCACCAGTTCAATATTCCAGGTATATCCCCTGAGCGGATAGTAAACATAATCACGATGGTCTTTACGGTAGAAATACCGGAGCGAGAAAAAACGTTCACTGGATTTTCCTTTTGCAAAGTATTCAGGATTTAATCTTAGTACGGTGTCCTGTACCTGTATATTGATATATCCGACAGAGAGAAAGTTTGTATTATAAAGCCCTTTCCTGTACGTATATTCAATCACCCCTGAATAAGCTTCTCTGGCGTAGTCAAGAGAATCTTTGTAATAAACTACATCATCATGAATTGTTTTATAACTGGTTTGATGATTTCGTGAATATGAAAAACCAAAACTCAGTCCGCTGTGTTGTTTTTTGTCAATGTATGGTATGCTGTATGAAAATAATAGTTGTTGAATGTATCCGTACCGGATTGAAAGTGCCACAGTTTCATTTCTCCCTCTGAAATTATTCCAGGATAGCACACCGCCATAAACAATCCGGGAAAAATCCTTGGTTCGCCACCAGACGTTAAAGTTTCTGTCAACAACTTCAAAAACGGGCAGCGGGAAAATATACCATCGTTCCTTAAGTATGATGTAAACAGAAGTTATTCCATCGGGAGTCTGAAGATAGGTGAGTCTGGCTACGTTGAAAAGAGAAGTGTTGTACAGGTTTTCCTCGCTACGGATTCTTTTTGCTTCAAAGTCAGTAAAGGAAAGTGTATCTCCGGGTTGAAATGCCAGCTCTCTGAGAATGATTTTTTCTTTTGTGATTTTATTTCCGATGAGCGTGATATTGCCTATTACAATTGAAGAAGTGTCGGCAAAGGCAGAGTCTGAAATAAACGGATCAATGCTTTGGGCAAAACCGGTTATTGAAATCAGTATTAAAAATAAAATGGTTGAAGAAAGACGGAAGTTGTTTGGAGACATTCACAAGAAAGGGTCAAATGTCAAGATACTTAATGAGCGAATCATACCTTGATTTGATGTCGTCCATAAATTCATTTTGGTTATAGTGTTCTTTCACCAGGTATCCATGTCTGGTAAATGAGGAAATGATTCGGGAAAGATCAGTCAGATTTATTTTTAAGGTGACGTCAATTGTTTCATTTTCCACGTCAGGAGTAAGGTGTGAATTGAGTACTCTTGCATCTTCGCTTTCTACAAGACGAGCCAACTCACTTAGTGAATAATCATGAGGTTTCATTTCAAGTACAATAACGCCAACAGCATCTTCAAATATTCCACTTTCAATATAGTGTTTCAATACATCATTGAGTGTAATCACTCCCATATAATTCATATTGTCATCAACGACCGGTACCACAGTGAGTTTATCTTTTGACAACATCTTTACCACTTCAAACACCGGTTGCGACCCTTTTACAAAAGGTTTAATAATAGAAAGCATTTGATTGGCCATGGGCTGTTCCATCGAGTCAAGTTTGAGGATATCTTCTTCGGAAATCAGTCCCAGATAATGGATGTCTTCAACCACGGGAATATGTACAAGGCGAAATTCTTCCATCCAGCTCAGTGCGCGTAACCCTGTATCGGAAAGTTTAAGGGGTGGGTAGGAATCATTTATAAGATCGCGGGCTGTCATTATTAATATTTTACGGTAAATAGACCAATTTGGTTTGCAGCGGTAAAGCTAAATGTTTTTATCGTGAGCGGGTCACCATTATTATCAGATGGATAATTTACTTTTGCGGAGTTTCATCCACAAAATCATCTATGGTACGTTTGAGTGTAAATATAAATAAGATAGCAACATTGCGGAATGCACGCGGAGGAAACCATCCTGACGTGGTCAAGTCAGCGCTTGACATTGAACGTTTTGGGGCGCAGGGAATCACCGTGCATCCAAGGCAGGATGAGCGCCACATCAGGAAGAGTGATGTGCGTGAATTGAAGAAAGTGATTGCCACAGAATTTAATATTGAAGGATATCCATCAGAAGATTTTCTGAAACTCATTGACGAAATACGACCTGCGCAGGCAACACTGGTTCCTGATGGTCCCGATGTTATCACCAGTAATGCAGGCTGGGATACAATTAAATATCAGTTATTTTTGAAGGATATTATTTCCCGTATTAAATCCTATAACGTACGTACTTCTCTGTTTATTGCGCCTGACGTAAGACTTATCGAAATGGCTGTACCAACCGGTACGGAAAGGATTGAGCTTTACACTGAGGCTTATGCAAAACAATATTCGTCAGACAAACAAAAAGCAATAGCTCCGTATATCGTTGCTGCAGAAAAAGCCCGGGAATTAAAATTAGATATTAATGCAGGGCATGATTTAAACCTTGACAACCTCAGATATTTTGTAAAATATATTTCCGGATTATCAGAAGTATCCATTGGTCATGCGCTGATCAGTGACGCCATTTATTTTGGATTGGAAAATGCCGTACAGATGTATCTACGTGAATTAATAAAAGGATTGGAGGACAGTAATTAGCATGAAATTATTTTTCAGAAAATCAGGAGAAGGAAAACCTTTGATAATCCTTCATGGGTTGTTTGGGATGAGTGATAACTGGATGACTTTATCAAAACAGTTTGCTGCATCGGGATTTCTGGTTTATGCAGTTGATGCCAGAAATCATGGCCGGTCACCACACAGTGATTCATTCAGTTATTCATTGATGAGCGAGGACTTGCTGGAATTATTGGAAAGCGAGAAAATAGCTTCAGCCTCTGTGATCGGACATTCTATGGGTGGAAAAACAGGAATGTGGTTTGCCTGTGAGCATCCAGACCGTATTTCAAGATTTATTTGTGCTGATATCGCGCCTCATGCTTATACACCGCATCATCAAAGTGTTTTCGCTGCAATACATTCGGTGAAACTTGATCAAAACAGTTCGCGTAAAGAAGCAGAAGCGCAGATAAGTGAAACGCTGAAAGATGAAGGGACCATTCAATTTCTTCTTAAAAATTTATACTGGGATGAAGAAGATAAACTGGCCTGGCGTTTTCATTTAAATGGAATTGAAAAAAATGATGACGGTATTGGCGAAGCTTTACCTGATTCTTATAAGTATACCGGCCCGGCACTTTTTATGCGTGGTGAAAAGTCGGGTTATATCACTGATGCAGACACTGTCGATATTAAGAAACATTTTCCTGCAGCGACAATTAAAACCATTTCCAATGCAGGGCACTGGATTCATGCTGAAAATCCGGATGAATTTTATCAGGCCGCCATTTCATTTTTACAGTGACTTATTAATTTTTCTGCGCCAATCTTAATTACCTTCGCGCCCATGCGTAAACCCACCTTCGATGAAATATATATGGAACTGGCACAAAACCTTTCAGGCAAAAGTCATTGCGTGAAAGCCAAGGTTGGCGCAGTGCTTACAAAAGATACCCGAATTGTATCTCTTGGCTACAACGGACCTCCGGCCGGGACACACAACTGTGATGAAGTATGGCCTGAAACGGGTTGTCCGCGTGATAGCAAAGGGAGTTGTTCATTGGCCCTGCACGCAGAGCAAAATGCAATTCTCTACGCCTCAAAGAACAATGTAGTAATTGAGGGATGTACTCTTTATGTGACCTTATCCCCATGTCTGGCGTGTGCAAGGGTTATTTATACGCTTGGAATAAAAAAAGTATTTTTTCTGAAGTCATATGCTGAATACAAAGGGATTACTGCAGATGAAGGCGTTGATTTTCTCAGAAAATTTGGAGTAGAGGTGGTGCAGTTTCACAATAATGAAGTTATGGTTTAATTTTTTTTAACGCTAAATACCAAAACCATTCTTTGTTTTCATCGTTACATCCAAGTTACTCGATTTACAAAATAAAATCAGATTTTGAATAAGTTCCGCTACTGGCTCCCTTTAATTTTTGCTTCACTTTTGGCTCTTGGAATATATGTTGGCATGAAGTTGAATGAGCCATTCAATAATAAAAAATCTTTTTTTTCTTTTCGGACAGGACAATTCAACAAGATCAATGATGTGGTGAATTACATCAGCCAGGAATATGTTGATACCGTAAACCAAAAGAAGCTTGTTGAGAATACGATAGAAGACATGTTACATCAGCTCGACCCGCATTCTGCTTATATCCCTGCAGAAGATTTACAGTCGATGAACGAGCCGTTAGAAGGCAATTTTGATGGTATTGGTGTTGAATTTCATGTCCAGCAGGATACGATTATGGTTGTAGCAGCAGTGAGCGGAGGACCTTCGGAGCAGCTTGGAATCAGAAGCGGTGACCGGATCGTAAGCGTTGAAGGCAAGAATGTAGCCGGCATACAGATTTCCAACACCCAGGTCACACAAATGCTCAGGGGCCCCAGTGGAACAAAAGTAAAAGTCGGTATTTACAGAAGGGGAAATACCAAACTTATTGAATACACCATTACCCGCGGAAAAATTCCTGTATTCAGCATAGACGTAAGCTATATGCTTGACGACAAAACCGGTTACATAAAAGTGTCACACTTTGCAGAACATACCTATGAGGAATACATAGATGCATTTACCGGATTAAAGGAGAAAGGGCTTCAAAGTCTGGTACTGGATCTCAGAGGAAATCCGGGGGGGTATCTTAAAACGGCGATTCAGATTGCCGATGAATTTTTACCTGAAGGGAATCTGATTGTTTATACACAGGGACATGCACGCCCTAAAGAAACTTTTAATTCTTCGGCGCGCGGATTTTTTGAAAAGGGCAAATTGATAGTATTGATAGATGAGGGAAGTGCGTCTGCAAGTGAGATTGTAACAGGTGCAGTGCAAGACTGGGACCGTGCCACCGTAGTTGGAAGAAGGTCATTTGGTAAAGGTCTTGTACAGGAACAGAGTAGCTTTCCTGATGGTTCGGCAATCAGGCTAACCATTGCTCGCTATTATACTCCAACCGGTCGTTCTATACAGAAGCCATACAATGCCGGGTATGGTGAATATGAAAATGAGTTATACCAGCGGATGAAAAACGGCGAACTTAGTTCAAGTGATAGTGTTCATTTCAGCGACTCATTAAAGTTTACTACTCCCGGCGGAAAAATTGTGTACGGTGGCGGAGGTATTATGCCAGATGTGTTTGTTCCACTTGATACCACAGGTGTTTCAGCGTTTTATTCGGATGTAAATGCAAAGGGGTTAATCGTTCAGTTTGCTTACGACTACCTGGATGATCACCGGAAGGAGATTACTGAGAAATATCCTGATTTTGAAACTTACCGTAAAGACTTTTTTATCGGGAATGACGCATATTCAAAACTGGTTGAGTACGTTGTTAAAAGCGGAGTTAAAAAAGATGAATCAGGAATTGCTTATTCGTCATTCTTAATACGAACCCAATTGAAAGCACTCATTGCCCGTCAGATATGGAAGAACAATGGTTTTTATCCTGTCATTCATGAACTGGATGCAACACTGAAAAAGGCAAAGGAGCTTATGAGAGCCAATCTTGTTGCTGAATCATCATCTGCTCAGGAGCCAAAGAAGAGGGTAAATTGATTTTTTTCCGGAAGTAGTTTTTAATTTCACTTTCTTCATTTTCATTCTTACTTTTGTTGTAAATTATTATTAATCTTAATCTAAAATATTATGGCATTTACACTCCCACAGCTTCCTTATAATTTCAATGCACTTGAACCGCATGTTGATGCACGTACGATGGAAATTCATCATGGCAAACACCATCAGGCATATGTAACCAACCTCAATAATGCAATTGCAAATACGGATGCAGATAAATTGAGTATTGAAGAGATCTGTAAAAACATTTCTAAATATCCTATGCCGGTTCGCAATAACGGCGGTGGACATTATAATCATTCACTTTTCTGGACTTTGATGAAGCAAAATGGCGGAGGAAATCCGACCGGAGTGCTTGCTGAAGCGATCAATGCATCATTTGGAAGCCTTGATGAATTCAAAACAAAATTTGCTGCAGCCGGTGCAACACGGTTTGGAAGCGGATGGGCCTGGCTAATCGTTGGTGCAGATAAAAAGTTAGCCATTACATCGACACCTAATCAGGATAACCCTTTAATGGATATTGCTGAAGTAAAAGGAACTCCGGTACTTGGACTTGATGTATGGGAGCATGCCTATTACCTGAACTACCAGAACCGCCGCCCGGATTATATTACAGCATGGTGGAATGTGGTAAACTGGGAAGTGGCATCAAAACGTTTTTCAGAAGCAAGCAAATAGTATAATTAATAACAATTAATAACAATTAATCCGTTTCCCGATATCGTGGAGCGGATTTTTTTATGCTGATAAAAGTTTTCTGTAGGTGGAAATTAAGTTTTGGTCAGTGACAATTTTTCCTGAATGGTAAAAAACGATTTCCCCTTTTGCGTGCTGCAGGCTTTTTAATTTTTCTTTTTCCAGGATATTTTTCATGTGCGTGACCGTACCTTTATTGCCATCGATTATTTCAGTGCTTTCAGGAAAAATTTTCTTCAGGATTTTTTTATAAAAAGGAAAATGGGTACAACCAAGCACAACTGTGCCGTAGTCGGCAAGTTTTAGCTGAGATAGTTTTTGTTTTAATGCGGGGATAACTGTGGCGTCATCAAATACAAATTTTTCAGCGAATGTTACCAGCTCAGGAAGCGGCAGCATGTCTACAATTTTTTCATTGTCCACCTTGTCGACCAGTTCCCTGAATTTTTGTTCCTTCAGCGTAAGTGATGTTGCCAGTACGAGAACGCGGTTGTTTTTATTTACAGCGAGCGCTGTTTTAACTGCCGGCTCCATTCCGACAACAGGATAATTGTATTTTATTCTTAGGTTTGATATGGCAATGCTTGTTGCGGTATTGCAGGCAATGACAAGCATCTTTATTTTAAGTGCATCAAGAAATTCAGCGGCCTTGAGCACATACGCGCTTACTTCCACACTGGTTTTTGTACCATAAGGAACATGATCCGTGTCAGCAAAATAAATGTAGTTTTCTGAAGGAAGTATTTTTAATGCTTCCTTCAATACACTTAAGCCACCTATTCCGGAATCAAAAATAGCGATTGGTAAAGATGAATTGTTTTGAACCATATAAACGTGAACAAACTTCGGAATTTTTTTACGGGAAGTCTAAAAAAAAACGTCCCGTTGGAGCGAGACGTTTTCGTTTGATTGATTATTAAAATTTATTTCAAGCCCATTTTAGTTTTCACAAGATTCAAAACGTCATCAGATTCCTGCGCAAATAAAACTGTACCTCCACTGGTATCAAAAATATATGCAAATCCTTTGTCTTTGGCAACGTCTTTAATCGCCTGATCTGCTTTTTTCAAAATCGGTCCGTAGAGATCTTCTTTCTTTTTCTGAATTGATTCCTGTGCAGTTTGCTGAAAATCCTGAATGCGGTTTCCAAGGTCTTCAAGTTCTTTTTCTTTTACTGCTTTTATCATGTCAGGCATAGAGTCACGACCGGTTTGGTATTTCTGGAGTTTTGACTGATACTCTGCAGTCATGGTTTTCAACTGCCCATCAAGTGACTCACCGTATTTCCTTAGGGTGCTGTCACTTTGTTTAGTCTCAGGCATGAGCTGGATAAGATCAGCAGAATTGATATGTCCGAACTTGGGCGTTTGTGCCTGAACAGCAAATGCAAAAGAAACGATGGAAATAATTAAAATTGATTTTGAGAAAGCTTTCATTGAGTTTTATTTGATTTATATTTAATGGTTAGTTTATTTTTTTTGAATATCTCCCGGCTCTGAAACTTCATTTTTCATTGAAGGCTTGTCACCGGATGAGCCGGAAGTTCCGGATCCTTTATCGCTGCCGCTATCTTTTTTTCCGGGTTTGTATCCGAGTGCAAGGAGAATGTCGTCACTCTTATCGTATTTTGGATTGGTGTATAACATCACGAGATCACTTGATTTATCAAAAATCACAGCATAACTTCCATCCGTAGCAAGTTTTTTCACTGCATTGTATATTTTATCCTGAATTGGCTTAACCAGTTCCTGTTTCTTTTTGAAGAGATCACCTTCAAATCCAAAACGCTGCTTTTGTAATTCCTTTACGTCTTTCTCTTTGGTGTTGATTTCATCCTGACGTCGTTTTTTCATTTCCTCAGTTAGGAGAACCTGTTCAGCCTGATAAGTTTTATAAAGCTTATCGATAATTGCATAACGGTCTTCAATTTCTTTTTGCCATGCAAGGGAGGAATTGTCGAGTTGTTGTTGAGCCGCTTTGTATTCAGGGATGTTGTCGAGAATGTACTGTGTGTTTACATAAGCATACTTTTGTGCGAATGCTGTGGAGGCTGAAATGATCAGCAGGAGAACTGCAAGACGTAATTTCATAACATTTTTTGTTTAAAGGGTTGCAAAAATAGTATTTTAAAATTGCTGTCCAATTGTAAACGAGAGGTGTCCTTTCGAGTCGCCTGTACTACCCGGGTAGTCGTCAAAGTGCCAGCCATAATCAAGACCTAACAAACCAAAAATCGGAAGGAAGATCCTTATTCCAACTCCTGCAGAACGTTTTGCGCTAAAAGGGTTGAAATCTCTGAAATGCTGCCAAGCATTTCCTCCTTCGGCAAAGGTGAGCAGGTAAATTGTAGCTGATGGATTTAATGAAACCGGATATCGCAATTCAAAAGTGTATTTGTCAAAAATGGTGCCTCCGCCATTTGGGGTAATTGTGCTGTAATCTTTATAACCCCTCACGCCAACCAATTCACGACCGTCAAAAAGAAATCCAGCGGTGAGCCCGTCGCCACCAACATAGAAGCGCTCAAACGGAGAAGGACCTACTTTCCTGTTGTACATTCCAAGGAAACCGTACTGTGCTTTGACATTCAATACCAGGTTGCCGGCAATCTTCGTAAACCATGAGGATGAGAATTTCCATTTGTGGTATTCGATGAACTTATACTTTTCCTGATCAGTAGCGGTAGAATAATCGAGACCGTTAACAAGGGAATATGGAGGTGTCCATTGCAAAGTTATTGAAGTTTGTGAGCCTGAGCGTGGATATATTGGAGCATCAATTGAGTTGCGTGAAAAGGTGTGCTGGAAATAAAGGTTGTTTGCATAACCATTAGAAAATAAAAATCCGGAGGAATAATTCTGAAGGGAATAGTACTGGTAATCGAACTCATGATAAAGTGAGAAATAATCATCAGGCCATTTTAGACGTTTACCTAGTCCGACAGATCCTCCGGTTATAGTTATCTCGCTTCTGAATACATCATTTTTAGCACGACCATTCGTTTGAATAGTCCTGTAGCCGGAAACACTGAGTGAATTCGGTTTCTTGCCACCGAGCCATGGCTCAGTAAATGAAGCATTGTAAGACTGGTAGTATTTACCATTGGTCTGGAAACGAAGGCTTAGTCGTTGTCCGCCGCCTGATGGAATTGGTCTCCAGCCACCTTTCTTGAATATTTTGTTTGCCGAGAAATTATTGAACGAAACGCCGAGTGAACCAACAAGCTGATTTGCACCATAACCGCCCTGAAGTTCAAATTGATCGGAAGGTTTTTCTTCGACAACATATTCAATGTCAACTGTACCATCTGCAGGATTCGGTTTTGGATTCACACCCAGTTTTTCCTGATCGAAGTAACCAAGCTGGGCCAGTTCACGCTGGGTACGAATTATCAATTCTCTGCTGAAAAGCTGCCCGGGTTTGGTGCGGATTTCACGGATAATTACACGGTCATTGGTTTTGGTATTACCGGAAACCGTGACTTTATTTATGCGGGCCTGTTTGCCTTCATAGATACGTAATTCCAGATCGATGGAATCATTCTCTACTTTCACCTCAACAGGAGTGACCTGAAAAAACAGATATCCGTCATCCATATACAGTGAAGAAACGTCGCGGCTGCTCTGACTCATGAACAATCGTTCTTCTAAAACGGACTGGTCGTAAATGTCACCTTTTTTTATTGCAAGTATGTTTGAAAGTTCCTGTGAGGAATGTTTTGTATTTCCGATCCAGGAAATATTGCGGAAAAAATACTGGTGACCTTCATTGATTGTAAGCTGAATATCCAACCGCTTATCGCTGAGCTTTGTTACTTTACTGTCTGTAATTTTTGCATCGCGATATCCTTTGTCAAGATACTTGCTGATAATTTTAGTTTTATCTTCTTCAAATGTTGATTCCTGAAATTTTGACGTTGTAAAAATTTTATAGAACCGCTTGGTTTTGGTGCCCTTCATAGCGCGCCGCAGCTTACCTTCTTTCAGTGCGGTGACCCCAATGAAAGTGATGTCTTTAATCTTTACTTTCTTCCCTTTGTCAACAATAATTTCAAGGATGTTTCTGTTTGCGAATAGTGTGTCTTTGTATTCTTTTATTTCCACCTTCGTATTTAAGAATCCCTTTTCGATAAAGAAATCCCGAACTGTATTACTTGTATTGTTGAGTACATTTTCAGTAATGACTTTATCGCGTTCAAGGTGAATTTTTTCGCGAATTTTATCTGCTTCAGATTTTGAAACACCCTTGCTGAAAGTGAATTTTGAAAGTCTAGGTTTTTCGGACAGTTCAAGGTCTAAAAAAGCCCGATTACTCTGAACCCGTACTACCTGAACTTTAATATCGCTGAAAAGGCCTTGCTTCCAGAGCGTCTGAATCGCTTTGGAAATCTTATCTCCCGGAATATCGATTGTATCACCTACGATCAGGCCTGATAAATTAATCAATACTTGTTCATCAAGAAAGCGGGTACCTGAAACGGTGATGCCGCCAATTTCATAACGCTGCGGCTGGTCGTAATTGAAGATGGTACTGTCGCCACCTAACTGAATCTGAGCATCAGCGTTGATTCCAAAAATTACAAAGACAAGGAGAGAAAATATTTTTTTCATTAATACACTAAAATCTATCTAGTTGGTTAAAATCATTTGGCCAGTTGTTCACTCACCCTGCCGAATCTTCTTTCACGTTTCTGATAATCTGAAATGGCGGAGAACAAATCTTCTCTTCGGAAATCGGGCCATAGCTTTTCCGTGAATAGTAGCTCTGTATAGGCAAGTTGCCAGAGTAAATAATTACTAATGCGATATTCGCCACTTGTACGAATCATCAGTTCAGGATCAGGTATCCCGGCAGTTGTCAGGTTTTCTGAAATTGTTTGTTCCGTAATATCTTTAATGTCAAGCGAGCCGTTTTTTACTTTTTCTGCAATTGATTTTACAGCTTCTGTGATTTCCCACTTACTGCTGTAACTCAGCGCCAGTATAAGTGTCATCTTGTTATTCCCGGATGTGTCGTCAATGGCTTCCATGAGTTCTCTGTAACACTTTCCGGGCAGTGACTTCAGATCACCTATTGCACGAAGCCGAATATTATTTTTGTTTAAGGTAGGACGTTCTTTACTAATTGTATGTACGAGCAATTCCATTAGTGCATCAACTTCTTTTTTGGGACGGCTCCAGTTTTCGGTACTGAATGCATAAAGGGTAAGAAATTTCACGCCTATTTCAGCTGCACCTTCTGTAGTATCACGAACGGCTTTAATGGCGCTCTGGTGGCCGAAAACACGAAGTTTCCCTTTTTGCTTGGCCCAACGACCGTTCCCATCCATAATAATTGCGATGTGTAACGGGATTTTATCAGGATTTATTTGTTCTGGAGCGCCCATTTTTAAAAAGTTGCGCAAGATAGCAAAATAGCAAGATGAAGGAAGGTAAGGAAGTGTGAAGCCGGCTATTGAAAATGCAGGCTAATGATTTTTACTCAAAGATGAATTCCTGAGAATGGATTTCCATTTCAGGTTTTCCTTTATACATCTTTACTATTCCGGTAACGCAAACCTGTTTTCCTTTAAGATAAGTAACGGGTTTGTAATTGAAATTAATCAGGTCATTTTTCCAAATGACGCATGAAAAAGTTTGTTTAGGGAATGCGCCACCAAAGTTCAACATGGTAGGTTCTCCTTTGGCCTTATGATTATAAAATGTTTCTATGATTTCTCCACAAATTGTAACTTTTTCGCCTATATGATCTTTAGCTTCAGCAACCGTAATTTCAGATACAGGTTTTTGAGCAACAGCACCTGAGGTTACGAAAATGAGATATAGTATTACGAGACGGGTATTCATTTGGGTTTTTATTTTGCAGTCTCAAATTTAATGAACCTATGCGAGGTAAAAAAATAAACAATGAATGAGTTAACATTTAAAGTGTTTTTTTGGCATCAGGTGCTTGTGAAACAGAAAATTAGTTATATTTTTATGCGATAAATTTGCCGGGGGAAAAGGCAGATTTCCATAAAAAGTATAATTAAGTCTTAATCTTATCACAAATGAGAAAATTTCTGATCGTGGTGCTTTTGGCATCATTAAGTATTTCAAGTGAGGGGCAGGTATCACCGAAGTTTGCAAAAGATTATGTTGGAAAGCTTGCGACGGTATGTGGAAGAATATCAGGAACACATGTTACAAGGTCCGGGAAAATTTTAATTAACTTCGGGGGAGAATATCCGAATGAATTATTTACTGCTGTGATTATGGAAAGCGATACAGCGAAGTTTACAAAATACAATCCGGCCGAATTTCCAGATAATAAAAAAATATGTGTGCGGGGGCGCATTGTTGATTACAAAGGGAAACCGGAGATCATAATTAAAGGCCCCGCTCAACTTACTTTTCCGGAGGAACAGGTTCCGGACCCAAAATAAACTATTCAGTTTCTTAAACTGCAATATAGAGTTTGCTATACGGGCGACTTAACCTTCTGGTTAAATAAAGGTTAATCCCCTTCATAAGGCCGTCATTCCTGTTACTTTTGCGGGCTTAAATCAAAAAAAAATTTTATCAAATGAAGCGATTGATTCTTTATTCAATTGGCATTAATGCTTTGACAGCAATTGCCGGATGCACTTCTCATGAATCGAAACCCGGTGTGGGTATAAATCTTTCTGACCTGGATACAACTGTGGTACCTGCTCAGGATTTTTTCCAGTATGCTAATGGCGGATGGATCAATGCCCATCCTATTCCTGATGATCAGGTGCGCTGGGGTTCATTTTCGATACTTAATGAGGACAATAAAAAACATATCCGGGAAATTGTTGAAGAGGTTTCTAAAAAAGCAGATGCTAAAAAAGGATCGCCGGAGCAAATGGTTGGTGATTTTTATTTCAGCGCCATGGATACTGTTACAATTGAAAAGCAGGGTGCAGCGCCAATAAAAGGGGATATGGAATCCATCGACAAAATTACAGACATGAAAGGAGTCTTTTCCTATACTGCTAAACTGCAGATGTGGGGAAGTAATCCGATGTTTGGTTTTTATGCAGGGCAGGATCCAAAGAATTCAGAAGTACAGGTCCCTCAGGTAGTGCAGGGAGGTTTATCATTGCCTGACCGTGACTATTATCTGAAAACGGACGATGAATCTAAAAAGATCCGTGAGGATTTTATTCAGCACATTTCAAAAATGTTTCAGTTGTATGGACTGGATGCTACTGTTTCTAAAAAATACGCAGATGTCGTATTGCGGATTGAAACCGCCCTTGCAAAGGCCAGCATGGCCAGGCAGGAAATGCGTGATCCTTTTAAAACGTATCATAAAGTGACTGTTGCAGAGCTTGATGCACTTACGCCATCATTGAAATGGGCTGAGATGCTTAATGAAATGGAAGTAAAGGGCAAATTTGATTACCTCGTGCTGGGGCAACCTGAATTTTTAAAGGAGCTAGAGAGGCAAATCAAAACCAATAGTGTTGAAGACTGGAAAATATATTTAAAATGGAGTTTGCTTAATCTTGCCGGAAATGTACTCAGCAATGATTTCGTGATGGAGGATTTTCATTTCAACAGTGAATTGCTGAGTGGTCAGAAGCAAATCAAAGAGCGGTGGAACAGAATGGTGAGTTTCACTGATGGATATCTTGGAGATGCATTGGGAAAATTATATGTGGCGAAATATTTTCCTCCTGATGCCAAGAAGAAAGCTGATGAACTTGTAAGTAATCTGATGTCTGTTTATAAAGACCGTATCACAAAACTTGATTGGATGGGAGAGGAAACCAAGAAAAAAGCCCTCGAAAAGCTGAGTACAATTGTCCGCAAGATCGGATATCCTGATAAATGGAAGGACTATGAAGGTGTAGAAATTACACGCGATAATTTCTTTGCCAACCTGATGAGTGTTACCAAATTCAATTACCAGTATATGATCAATAAAATTGGTCAGCCGGTTGATCGCTCAGAGTGGGGAATGACCCCACCAACGGTGAATGCATATTACAATCCAATGATGAATGAAATCGTATTCCCTGCCGGAATATTGCAGCCTCCTTTCTTTGATAAAGATGCTGATGATGCAGTAAATTACGGCGGAATTGGAATGGTTATCGGCCATGAGATTACACATGGATTTGATGATGAAGGCAGGAACTATGATTCAAAAGGAAATCTCACCCAATGGTGGACTCCTGAAGATTCGGCTAAGTTTTCAGCGCGTGCCCAACTGATCGTTGAGCAATACAACGGTTATATAGTAAATGATTCTTTACGCGTGAATGGATCACTTTGTCTTGGCGAAAACATTGCTGATATCGGTGGTATTACCATTGCGTATCATGCATTCAAGAATACAGCTCAGGGGAAAGGCAATACTAAAATTGACGGGCTCACTCCAGACCAGCGTTTCTTTTTAGGATTTGCGCATGTATGGGCAGGAAGCATCCGTGCTAAAGAAGCTGCGCGGAGAATTATTGTTGATCCGCACTCTCCGGGTAACTATAGGGTGAATGGATCTCTGAGCAATTTGCCGGAATTCTATTCAGCATTCGATGTAAAGGAAGGTGACGAAATGTGGAGAGCTGATGCTATTCGCGCAAAAATCTGGTAAGAATTTCTCTGACTGAAAAATATTCAAAAGATGTCATGGTACGAAAGGCCATGACATCTTTTTTTATAGGTATCTTTGAATCCGAAAAAAGATATGTACCGTTTTGGTTTGATATTCGGCATTGGGATTGCCCGCGTCAGCAGTTTTATTTTTCTGTTTGCCATATTTACAATTGCCGCTTTCGGCGATGACTTCCCTGCGCGTTCATCCACCATTGTTACGGACTATACAAATACCCTGTCTTCGGAGGAAAAACAGGCGCTGGAAAACATACTTGTTGACTTTAATGATTCTACTTCTTCGCAAGTTGCAATCGTTATGATGAGTTCGGTAGGGAATTATGATATATCAGATTACGCAGTTCAATTGTATAATAAGTGGGGAATTGGCCAGAGAGAAGAGAACAATGGCATATTGATTCTTGTTGTCAAGGATGACAGAAAAGTGTTTATCACAACGGGATATGGAATGGAAGGTGTTCTGCCTGATGCATTGTGCAAACGTATAGTCAACAACGACATACTTCCCAATTTTAAAACAGGAAATTATTATGAAGGGCTTTTTGATGCTGTGAATAGTATCATGAGTATTGTAAAGGGGGAGTTTACGGCAGAGGAATATATGAAGGGGAGAAAGGAAAAAACCCCATGGTTTGTATTGTTAATGGCTGTGGTTATATTTTCCATTATCATTCTATCAAAGATAGGATCAACAAGAAATTATGCCCGAAGAAATAATCTCGGATTCTGGGCTGCATGGGCATTGATGAATGCGGCGATGAATCGCGGTAGGAGTAGCGGTAGCTGGGGTGGTTTCTCGGGAGGATCAGGTGGATTTGGAGGGGGTGGATTTGGCGGGTTTGGTGGTGGAAGTTCAGGCGGTGGCGGTGCAGGTGGAAGTTGGTAATAATGAATCAAAATTTGATCCGTATTTTTTCTGCACGATGTAAACATTCATCTGCATACAAATAAGTTCATTACACCAAATTCCTCTTTTGTTGTAATGATTAATTCAGTTAGGTTTGCTTCCGACAATTAGAAATGCAGTAAACATTTACTGTGTACTTTCAATTTATTCAATGTAAAGACTAAAAAGTATTGGAATACGAAATAAAGCCGGCCGGAAGATTCTCTCTTAACCTTGGTGAACTTTGGGAATACCGGGAACTCATTTTTTTCTTCACGTGGCGTGATATAAAAGTAAAATACAAGCAGACCTTTTTTGGCGCTGCATGGGCAGTATTTCAGCCCCTGTTACTGATGGTTGTATTCACTGTTTTTTTTGCGCGTAACTTCAAGATTGAAAGCGGCAATATTCCTTATCCCGTTTTTGTTTTCTCCGGGTTGCTCTTGTGGAATGTGTTTGCCAACGGCCTTAGTAATGCAGGCAACAGCATGGTTACAAATGCGAATATTATTAAGAAGATTTATTTTCCCAGACTGATCATTCCGATTTCTTCTATTCTCTCTGCCATGGTTGATTTTTTAATTTCTATGGTAGTTTATTTCTGCCTTTTGTTTTTTTATGGATTTCAGCATACAATTCCCGGATTGCTATTAATGCTTCCTTTTAGTATGCTGATCACCTTATGTACCACTCTTGGCGCAGGGTGTTTCCTTGCTGCATTAAATGTAAAATACCGGGACTTCAGGTATGTGATTCCTTTTTTAATTCAGGTACTCATGTTTATGACTCCCATTATTTATCCGATTACTATTACAGATTTATATTGGGTCAAGATGTTGCTTTTACTGAATCCCATGACAGGTGCAATTGAACTGATTCGTTGTACAGTTATGGATACGCCAATGAATCAACTTTCGGTAATTGTTGCTTCTTTTTCATCTGTTTTTTGGTTGATCATTGGTATTTATTATTTCAGAAGGACAGAATACTATTTTGCTGACTTATCTTAATCAGGTAGCTCCATATGAATATCATCGATAAGAATTTAGAGTTGAGTTACCAGCAGCAACGGGAAAATTTTTCTGACGAAAGCGACGAGATCAGCAAATTACGTGATACATGGCTTCGAGAGGATACGGTGGATTACTGGAGACATTACCGAATGGTGATTCCCATCAAACCGCTACTGGATTATTTTCCGGGATCGAGGTGGCTCACTGTCGGAGATGGCCGTTATGCGCTCGATGCAATCCGGCTATTAAAGATTCAAAGTAAAATAGAAGTGCTTCCGACCGACATTGCTTCTGACTTATTGAAGAGAGCACAGGAAATAAAATTGATCAAAGCATATGGTACTGAGAATGCAGAGTCGCATTCATTTGATAATGATTCGTTTGATTTCTCATTCTGCAAAGAATCTTTTCATCATTTTCCCAGACCCTATATTGCATTGTATGAAATGTTAAGGGTTTCAGGAAAAGGGGTTGTACTTGTGGAGCCTAATGAGAGAAAAGACCACCCAATCCCTGAAAGAATAATCAGGTGGAGTAAACAGTTGGTAAAAAAAATGTTAGGTAAACCAGTCGTTCATCCCGAAACCTGGAGTTTTGAAGTAAGCGGGAATTTCATTTACTCTGTTTCAAAAAATGAAATGGAAAAGGTTGCCTTAGGACTTCGAATTCCATGTGTTGCGTTTTATTATTATAATGATTATTATGAGGAAGGTGTGGAGTTTCAGAAATCCATACCCGGAAATGAACTGTTTGAAAAAGTGAAAAGAAAAATTGCAGACGCTGATTTCAAATGTAAGATAGGTCTTAAAACCTATTCAAATATTATCGCTATTTTTTTCAAGGATTTTCCGGATGAAAAATTAAGGGCCGGACTTATTTCAAATGGATTTCAGATTACTGATTTACCTGAAAATCCCTATGTGATAAAGAGAAAGAAAAGTTAGTCGAAAAAATCAGGGAGGCTTTCCTATTGCAAAATGTAACATGAATCCAATATTAGAGATTGAAAATGTTTCAAAGCGTTTTCGTATTGCTCACGAAAACCAACCGTACCTTAACATACGCGACAGCCTGGTTCAGGTTTTCAGAAGGAAGAAGGCAGCTACTTCCGAAGATTTCTGGGCATTAAAGGATATTTCATTTACTGTGGAGGCCGGCGAGAGCATTGGCATTATCGGGAAAAACGGTGCCGGTAAATCAACGTTATTGAAAATACTTTCAAAAATCACCCCGCCAACTTCAGGAAGGATCATTTCAAGAGGTCGAGTAGCAAGCCTGCTGGAGGTGGGAACCGGTTTTCATCCTGAACTTACCGGGCGAGAAAATATTTTTTTAAATGGTTCCATACTAGGGATGAGGAGGTGGGAAATTGAAAAGAAGTTTGATGAGATTATAGACTTCTCAGGCATTGAACGTTTTCTGGATACACCTCTCAAGCATTATTCCAGCGGCATGCAACTGCGTCTGGCTTTTTCTGTTGCTGCATTTCTTGAACCTGAAATACTCATTATTGACGAAGTGCTCGCAGTAGGTGATGCTGAGTTTCAGAAAAAATGCATGGGAAAGATGGACGAGGTAAGTAAAAACGGTCGTACCATTTTGTTTGTGAGTCATAATATGGGTGCTGTAAACAACCTATGCAGGAAAGCAGTGTTACTGCGGAAAGGAGAAATAGCAATGATAGATACATCTGCTAAAGTAGTTGAGCAATACCTTCATGATTCAGTTCAAATGTCGGAGAGAAAGAGAGTGTCAATTCCTGCGCTTGATGGCAGTTTTACTTTACAACTTCCATATTGGGTGAACGAAAATGGGGAAGAGATAACTACATATTCATTTGGTTCTGATTACCGGCTTCGGTTTGAATTCGAGTTCTATAACGATCTTTCCTTTTTAAATATAGGGATTGCATTAATGAACAGGGATGGCTCACGCATCTTTACTTCTCATTCGGTAGATGACAAAACATTTCAGTCTAACAGCAGGTTTACGGGGAAAATGACTTTTGATGCACACCTTGACTTACCGGATCTTGCGCCGGGGTATTACCAGGTTATCTTTGGTGTGGCTGACGAATATGCCAATGCTCTTGTGAATGCCAAAAGTGACGTGGAAGTACTTCTCGACATTACGGAGACTAACAAAATTAAAGATGGAGCAAATGGAATTTTATGGCATTCGGGGGAATGGAAAAGAGTGATTTCATAAAGGAGTTATCAGGCATATGTATTCAAATCAAAATCAACAAGAATCGGAATAATATTTCTATGCCTTTTATTTTTAGTATTTTTAGACAGTAAATAAAAAATGAAAATCTCTTCAATCGGATACCACCTTAGTAAGGGTACTTTTTTAAAAGCTGCAAAAGATAATATTGCCAGACAATTCGGAGTTGTGAAACAACCTGTAATTAGCAGATGGAATATTCTATCTGTAGATGACGCAATCAGTTTTCTTGCGGAGCGGGCTGTTCAAATCGCTTCGACTAATCCCGGGAAAAAGGTTGTACTGATCGCTGAAGCAGGCACTACATGTGATTCATTCAAGGAAAAACTTGGGGCAAAAAATATTATTCCCGAGGTGATTAGCATGAATGAGATTTCAAAGTTAAACAATGAAAATGCTTCATCTGTATCATGTATAATTTCGGGTTATTTTAATTCGAAAGGTACCATGCAGGCGGGCAGGTTTCTTGTATCAAACGATAAAACGAGAGAGATCCCGTTTGAGTATGTATTGATTCCTCAGGATGATTTTAGTCGCATTCAAAAATATGACCGATACCATACGGATTCATTTACCTCTCCGCTTTTTGCCGGAAGTATAGATTACTTATCAATATATGAGGAATCCCTAACCCGTTTTGAACAGAAATGTGATATCAGGGATTATCTGGATCTGTCACAGACTTTAAATCATATTGCCAAAAACAAGATACCTGGTGATATTGCAGAGTTTGGATCATTTCGGGGTCACAGCGGATACCTTATTACCGAAACATTAAGACAACTTGAAACGGAAAGGAGGATTCTCCTTTTTGATATGTTCGAGGAGTTTCCACCTGAGGGACTTGGAATAGATTATTTTTGGGATGAGCATAAAGTAAATTATGAAGAAGTAAAAAATAAATTTTCCGGTTTCAGTAATGTAGAACTGATAAAAGGGGATTTCACAGAGACAATATTAAATTTCCCCGATACGCAATTCAGTTTTATATACATGGACTGCGACTCTTATCGTGCCACCAGGTTTCTTGTTGAACATTTATTCGAGCGGCAACTGAGTCCGGGCGGTATGATGGTGTTTGAGGATTACGGACATCCGGCATTATTGGGTAACAGACTTGCTGTACACGAGTGTTTTGACAAAAGGGAAAACTGTTTTACATTCTATTCTCAGTTCAGCGGATATTATATAGTTCTTAAAACAGGAGGCATTTAAATTATTTTTCCTGTAAACGATTTACAAATCATAAACTGATCTACATAAGGGAGACAAATGAATAATCCATTGTTGTCAATTATAATTCCGAGTTATAATCAAGGTGCCTATATTTCGAATACGATATTGAGTATTATTCAGCAGCAATATCAAAACTGGGAAGTTATTATACAGGACGGAGGATCCACAGATCAGACTCTTTCCGTGGTGACCCCATTTGTTAATGCGGATAAAAGAATTACTTTTCAAAGCGAGAAAGACAAGGGGTTTTCAGATGCTGTGAATAAAGCCTTGCATCGTAGTAAAGGTGAGTATGCCATTATTCAGAATTCAGATGATTTTTTTTCCGGGCCGCATGTTTTTTCAGATGCTGTAAAATATCTTAATCAATATCCGGGATTGTATATTCTATCAGCTCCCTTTAAACGTGTTGATGAACAGTTCAAGGAACTTTTGGTCGATGAGGAGAATTATCAGGAAGGTTTTATTGAGCCATTGGAAATTTATACATTGAAGAGGACCTTTGGTCAAAGCAGTACATTTTTTTCTGTCGAACGAATCCGTGAAATCGGATTCCTGAATTTAAATGTTGATATGGTTGCTGATACGGATACCTGGATCCGCCTTTCAGCCTATGCTCCAACCGGTGAACGGAAAATATATTATGCTTCAAATACATGGAGTTGTGCCACCTTTCATTATGAACAAAGGAGTGCAGAGCAATCCAAATTCATGACCGGAAGGGCACAAATGTACACGGACATGGTTTTTGATTCCAGGATAAGTGTCAATGATGCAGAGAAAAAAAGAATTGCCTGTATATTTATCGTTGATGCATTTGAATATCTGATAAACCGAAAATTACCTACCTTAAAAGTAGAGGAAATGTATAAAAGAGTGACCGGTAATACACTTGCGTTAAAAAAAATCCTGAAAAAGCAATTATTCCGGATAGGTTCGGTGAGGAGTTTAATTAACGGCCCTGTTAAAGAAGATGGAACGGCATACTTTCTTTCTTTTCCCCGGGGGCAGGATTGTAAATGGTTTGAGCCGTCTCTAATAGGTAAATGACTTTCAGAGAATGAATTTTAATAAAATGTCTGAAATGTTTTTATGCCATTTCCCTGGAGCAGAAATAAATACACTTCGGCCGGTGCATTTATTATTATTTAAGATGGCTAAATCTCAGGATTTTTGGATAAACAAATTGATCGGATGAATGCCCCGATCGCTCTTTTCGTTTACAACCGTCCTGAACATACAAGGCGGGTACTTCACTATTTGAAGGAAAATGAATTGGCAAGTCAAAGCGCCTTGTACATTTTTTGTGACGGGCCTAAACCGGATGCAACTGCAACTGATATTGAAAAAATAAAAAATGTAAGAACGATTGTATCTGCTGCTTCAGGTTTTGAAAAAGTTATTGTCGAATTTTCAGAAAGCAACAAGGGCTTGTCCGGCTCAATCACTTACGGGATCAATAAGGTGTTTGAAAAATACGACACCATCATCGTATTTGAAGATGATATTTTAGCACATCCGTCTTTCCTGAAATTCTGCAATCAGGCGCTTCGCACTTACAAGAAAGATGAAAGTGTATTTGCCATATCCGGATTTTCATTTCCATTAAAAGTCCAATTGCCGCCAACTTATTTTCTAAGGGCAGGCGCGGTATGGGGATGGGCTTGCTGGAAGAGATCATGGAATCACTTTTCGATGAATACAGAAAAATTGATTGAAGAGATTGAGAAAAACGGAAGAGTGAGTGAATTTGATTTTAACAACAATTTCCATTTCTTTGAGATGCTTAAAAACCACCATGTTGGTAAGGTCAGTTCATGGGATGTTTGCTGGTATGCATCTATATTTATTGCCAATGGTCTGACTTATTATCCATCAGGATCTCTTACGGTCAACATCGGAATGGACGGTAGTGGAACCCATTATTCAAAAACAATTTATGCGGATTCATTCCATCCTGACTTTACTATTTCAGCCGGAGAATGCCTAGCCATCCTAAACCATCGCCCCGCTGTGATAGCAGAGGATCGTAAGGCACATCAGACCTTAGCTAAATACTTATTTACATACCAGAAAGGTGGAATGGCTAACCTGGTGAAGCAAGTGTTTAAAAAATATTTTGGAATACGATTTTGAATTCCCTTATATGCCAATACAGGAATTCCAATTTAACTAATATGTTGCGCCGCGAAATGAAACAGATACAATCGATTATTAGAAATGCAATGGCTAATCGGGCTTCCGTGAAAAAAAGGAATCGCATTGCAAATTACCTGAAGGGCAACAGGGTCCCCTGGTCAAGTGGATATGAAGATTTTAAATGGAGCGAAATAGCCAAAGCAATTCATGATGAGAAAATACTGGCAACATTCAGAGATTGTAAATCTTTATCCGGTTATGGCATTGGTCTGGATGAACGACTTATTGAATACCCGTTTGTATTTTCCAGAATAAGGAATGGGAAATCGGTAATTCTTGATGCAGGTTCCACGTTCAATTTTGAAACCATTGTTTCGCATCCTGTTATTGTTGAAAAGGAACTGTGCATCTATACTTATTATCCGGAAAATCTTAATTTTATTGAAAAACGGATATCCTATGAATTCGGAGACTTGAGAAATTTACCTTTCCGGAGTTCATGGTTTGATGAAGTGGTTTGCATTTCAACCCTGGAGCACGTAGGACTTGATAACAGCATGTACGGGTACCGGGAAGCCGGTAAAACAGGGTCGATGTCCGGAGGCGATAGCTATAGAAAAGTTATAGAGGAATTGTTGCGTGTTCTCAAACCGGGCGGCCAGTTATTGATGACATTTCCTTTCGGGAAAAATATTAATTATGGTTTCTTCCAGCAATTTGATTCAAAGATGCTGCAAATCATACTTGGAATAATGAATCAGGAAGGTACGTCAACTACTACTTTTTTTAAATATAGTCCGGAAGGATGGAATTTTAGTGAGGAGAAAAGTTGTATAGAATGTGAATCATTTAATCCGCACACCGGTGAGGGGCGGGGGGATGACGGAGCGGCACATTCAAGGGCAATTTGTGGAATTCAGTTTATTAAAAAGGGGAATGCTTTGTGAAGCCTGTAAAGGAAAGTGATGCCTTCATGGCAGGAAATAATGAGCTTCAGATAGGTGATCAGTTGCTGATGCAGATCTGTTGCCGACAACCCTATTTCTTGTTTCACTTGCGGGTAATTGAGTCGGGATGAATATTGAAGTATTGCAATACTGAAGATTGTCAAATTCGGAATTTATATGGATGTTTTAAAGAACCCTAGGAGGAAAATGATTTTGTAGTAAAGGTGGTAACAGGTAATTTTTAGGTATCGGCCACACATTTTTTTTTCAAATGAATTTTCGAATTTAACCCGTGAATCCCCAACATATAGTTTTCAATATAGTTGGTAAATTCAAGAGCAATATCTAATTCTGTATGTGTTATAATATTTATTTTTACAACCTTTTATTTTGGAAAATACAGAGGGTTTAACGATAATTATTATGATAATTTTTCTTAAAAGAATCCGGAGGCGATTATTCTTCCTCGTTCAAAAAATCTATTATTCAGTTTTTGAAAGTAAAGTAGAATGTAATATTTGTCATTTTAAGGGAAGTCATTTGAATGACGATGCCTGGCATATACATTCATTATGTCCGGGCTGCGGATCAGAGGTAAGGCATCGTTTGCTATATGCATCGCTGACATATCTTAAGGATTGCAGTATGGATAATATTATCAGAAATAAAAAGGTGCTTCATTTTGCTCCGGAACCGTATCTACTGAAATTGTTTATTGATGTTGCCGGGATTTATAAAACTGCAGATTTTATATCGGGCGGCCATAATCTAAGAAAGGTAGACTATGATCTTGACATGTCGGACATGAAGTCGATCCAAAGTGATTCTTATGATTGTGTAATTGCCTGCGATGTTTTGGAACATATCGTAAACGACATTAATGCAATGCGGGAGGCATACAGAATTTTACGGAATGGCGGCTATTGCATTTTTACAGTCCCCCAAAAGGATAATCTGATGACTACGATTGAAGACCTTTCTGAAATGAGCTTGAAGGAACGCGAATTAAAATTCGGACAATTTGATCACCTAAGGATTTATGGGGAAGATTTTGAGGCCAAAATGCGCGAAGTTGGTTTTGAAACACTATCCATTGATGTGAAACGATTTGACAGGAAAATGGCCGGTAGGTACGTGCTTTATCCACCTGTTTTGTCAAAACACCCGCTTGCAACCAATACAAGAAAGATTTTTTTCGGACAAAAGATATCAAAATAGGTCAGACAAATAGCCCCCGATTATCCGGTACAAATGTCTCATATCTTTTCAAAAAATATTTGGCTTGTAAATAGTTAATGTTGCATTTTTACCATCTCTTCTGTTTATCAATTCCCGGATTGTATGGTTTGATATCAAGGAGACTAATATCTACCAGGATCAATATTCTGACGTATAAAAACCAGCATTCATTGTGAAAATACTTGTGCTTGGTTCAAATGGCTTTATTGGAAGCAATGCATTGCTGTACTTCCGGTCAAAGTACCCGGAAACATACGGGTGTGACGTTTTTTCTCCGAAGAATTTTGATGAGAAATTTTTCCTGCTTGACAAGAATATCCCAAGGTTTGATAAAATTTTTATTCAGAATACCTTTGATATTTGTATCAATGCATCCGGTTCCGGCAATGTGGATTATTCAATCAGGTATCCGGATGAAGACTACCGGCTCAATGCAAAAAATGTTTTTGACATTCTCAGTGCAATAGGCAAGTTTAATTCCCGCTGCCGTTTTCTTAATTTTTCCAGTGCCGCCGTATACGGAAATCCGGTAACTAACCCGGTATCAGAAAAGTCCAGAACTAAACCGGTGTCGCCGTACGGATTTCATAAATTAATCAGTGAGCAGATTTGCTCTGAGTTTTACCATCTTAATAAAGTGAGAACATGTTCCTTGCGTGTTTTTTCTGCTTATGGAGAGGGTCTCCGCAAGCAATTATTCTGGGACGTTTATCAGAAGTCGAAGGAAAATAAAGTAGTTGAGCTTTTTGGTACCGGCGAAGAGACAAGGGACTTCATACATGTAAGCGACGTCATGGTTGCGATTGATTGCATCCTGCAAAAAAGTCCTTTTGATGCAGACGTTATCAATGTGGCCACAGGAAAAAGTGAAACAGTTCAAGCAGCAACAAAAATTTTCCTAAAGGCCATTGGGAAAAATGCTGATGCCCGTTTTATGAATGTAAGCAAATCGGGCGATCCAATATTTATGATGGCAGATGTCTGTAAATTAGCCGGATATGGGTTTTCACCTGCAGTTAATCTTGAAGAGGGGCTAACAGTATATGCGGAATGGATATTGGCCAATGAAAGTTGAAACATTTTTTTACCCACAATTATTTATCTGTGGTGGAATTTTTTTGGTGGTATCATTTCAAAGTCTGTTATTTGAAATCCATCATCATGATGTGGTATTTTAATGGACAAGAAAGAAATCAATATTATTATTCCTGTAATGGGGAATTCATCATGGATAGGCGGACTTACCTATCAGGAAAATCTGATAGAAGCGTTGAAGACGTTGCCTGAAGTAAATATTACACTTACCAATGAACTGGAAAATTTACAGTCGGCAAGGCAACATATTTCATTTACCAGGAGAGTTTTTAATAAATATCAAAGCAGGGTCTCCGGTGTCCTGAAAAAAGTTTCCAATCTGACCAGAAGTTACGACATAGATCTGCAACGGAAATTGGATCAATGTCTTGTCGGAAAAATCAATGCTATTTTTACTTTGAACGAGGCACACCTGCGAGGAAAGAATAATATTATTAAACTGTATTGGATTCCGGATTTTCAGCAAATACATTTAAAGCATTTTTTTACAAAGGAGGCATTGGAAAAGAGGAATGCACGGTGTCTGGAAGGATGTTTTCTGGCTGATATTATAATTGTCAGCAGTAAAAATGTGATGGACGATCTTGAAAAGTTCGCGCCTGAATATTTGTACAAGTGCAGAATTTCAAGTTTCGTATCTAAAATACCAAATTATATCCGAGACGCAGATCCACTGATCACAATCAATAAATATTCATTGCCCGAAAAATTCTTTTACCTTCCAAATCAGCTGTGGAAGCACAAGAATCATTCGGTGGTTATTGAGGCTTTGAATCTGTTGAAGCAGGAAGGTATTTGTCCAAGTCTGGTTTGTACCGGAAATCCGAGCGATCAACGCGATCCGGGTTTTTATAATAGTCTGATAAAAAAGACAGAGACAATGGGTCTAAGGAAGCAGGTGCGGTTCCTGGGTATTGTACCACACGACGATGTTTTGATTTTAATGCGTCAGTCTATTGCTGTAATTAATCCATCATTGTTTGAAGGATGGAGCACAACAGTGGAAGAAGCAAAATCTATCGGTAAACAGATGATCATCTCTTTTATCGAAGTACACAAGGAACAGGAGGCCCCATGTTCAACTTTTTTTGATCCCTATAATCCGGCACAGCTGGCTGAAATACTAAAAGCGAAGTGGGGGGAATTGAATCCGGGTCCGGATATTAAAATGGAAACCGATGCAAAGCAATTAATGAATTCAAGAATCAAGAATTATGCGAATCGCTTTGTTGAAATTATTACTGAATTTGAATTAAACAAAGTTCCAGGGAACTGAATATAAATATGAATTATTAAAAATTATAAAGTATGAAAATCTTAGTACTTGGTGGTGATGGTTATTGTGGATGGGCATCAGCACTTCATTTATCAGCCAGCGGACATGAAGTAGGAATCGTAGATAATTTTTACCGGCGTTTGTGGGATCATGAATTGTCGGCCCCTACGTTGACACCTATTAAAACATTACCTGAACGGATCCGCACCTGGAAAAAAGTATCAGGAAAAGATATTGATTGTTTCATCGGAGATATTTGTAACTGGAATTTTATTTCAGGGATAATCAGTAGTTACAAGCCTGATGCCATTGTTCATTTTGCAGAACAACGATCGGCGCCATATTCTATGATTGATCGTGAGCACGCAGTTTTTACCCAAGTGAACAATGTAGTTGGAACGCTCAATATTATTTATGCAATCCGTGATTTTGTTCCCGAGTGTCACCTGATAAAGTTGGGTACAATGGGAGAATACGGAACTCCAAATATTGATATTGAAGAAGGCTTTATTGACATCACTCATAATGGTAGAAAAGACAGGCTGCCTTTTCCAATGCAACCGGGTTCGATGTATCATCTTTCTAAACTACATGATACGAATAACATTCAGTTGGCATGCCGGATATGGGGACTAAAGGCAACCGATCTTCATCAGGGTGTGGTGTACGGAACAATTACTCCTGAAATAGAAAAAGATGAAGCGTTGATCAACAGACTTGACTATGATGGTGTTTTTGGAACTGTCCTCAACCGGTTTTGTGTACAGGCTGCCATCGGGATGCCACTTTCGGTGTATGGAAAAGGGGGTCAAACAAGGAGTATGCTCGATATCAGAGATACGGTGAATTGCATTCGTATTGCTATTGAGAATCCTGCAGGTCAGGGAGAGTATAGGGTATTTAACCAATTTACTGAAGCATTTAATATTAATCAAATTGCTGAGAAGGTAATGCTTGCCGGGCAGAAAATGGGAATTGAAGTATCAATCGAGCATCATCCGAATCCAAGAGTTGAAAAAGAGGAGCATTATTACAACCCTAAAAATACAAACCTGATCAATCTCGGATTGAAACCAACATTACTTTCAGATTCGCTTCTCGACTCCCTGTTGAATATTGCAATAAAATATAAAGCCAATATTGATAAAAGCGTTATTGATCCAAAGGTGAAATGGAAGGGGAAATAGAATTAAACATTCTAATACATTAGGTTGTTTCTAATTAAAACATCAATTTTCATGACTTTAGCACCCATTGTTCTTTTTACTTTCAATCGACCACATCATACGCTCAAAACTCTTGAAAGTCTGAAGAATAATGACCTTGCGGAGCAAAGCACTTTGTTTATTTATTGCGATGGTCCCAAAAAAAACAGTAATGCTGAGGAGCTAGAACAAATATCATTGGTCCGGAAAATTGCAAAGGAACAACAATGGTGCGGATCGGTTACAATTTTTGAATCAGAGACCAATGGTACCCATCCTGTAAACCTTGTTAAGAATGTAACAAAGGTGTTGTCGGATTACGGACGAATCATTGTTCTTGAAGATGACCTTGTACTCGGAAAGGGTTTTTTACAATACATGAATGATGCATTGGAATTGTATGAGTCAGATGACAAGGTGATGTATATTTCCGGCTATCTTCCACCTGTATTAAGGAAAACTCTACCTGAAACTTTTTTTGTTCAGAATTTTTCAAATTGGGGATGGGCGACATGGAAAAGGGCATGGGACAAATTTATTCCTGATGCGAATGATATTATGGCGGTTATAAAATCGCCTGAACAGATCAAAAGGTTCAATATGGATGGAAGCATTAATCATTACATGCTTTTGCAAAAGTGTGCTGAAGGTCCATGGAAATACTGGGATATCAGATGGTTCGGTAGTGTTGTAGTGAATAAAGGTTTTATCCTTCATCCAAAAAAATCACTGGTAAGAAATATCGGCCACGACAAAAGCGGGATGCATTGTGATGATGATTTCATATTGAAGCATCAACCGATCATCAATTACGTGAAAGTAGAGAAGGTGCCACTGAAGGAAAATGTTGCGGCACGCAAAGCGATAAAAAGATTATTCCTCTATTTGTATGATTATAGTTTTTTCAGTGTAAATAATACAAAGGGTTTCATCAGAAAAATCATCCCATCCAGACTTTATAATTATCTGAAGAATCAGAAAAATTTTTATATTCTTAAACGTAGTTTCAATAATGATTTTGAAATGTCAATGGAGTTTGATGCCGCTCCATTTAACAGCGACTCTTATATGGAAAAGGAATTTCTAAGAATAAGGGATACGTATAACATTGAAAATGTTATTGAAACAGGTACCTATAAAGGCGTTACGACAAACTGGTTTGCTATGAATTTTCAGAACATATATTCTATTGAATTCATTCGTCAGTATTATGAGGAGGCTTCGCGAAATCTTAAAAGTCATAACAACGTTACCCTGTTTAACAGTGACAGCCGAAAAGTGCTTCCTTCAATTGTAGATAAATTAAAGGGAAACACACTTCTCTTTCTGGACGCACACAGGAATGATAATCCTTTGAAACCTGAACTTGAAATAATTGCTGAAAGTGGATTGCGACCATACATTTGTATTCATGACATGAAAAATCCGACTGATCCTACGATGGGTTTCGATACCGTTCCCGACCAGGACATTGTTTATGAATTTTCATGGCTTAAGCCTCACCTCGATATTCTTTATGGTGAAAACCAGTATGAATATTATTTTAACAAGCAGGCAGAAGGCGCGAGAAGGGGAGCCCTGTTTTGTGTGCCATTGAAATAGCATTTGACCAATCGGATCTTTTTTCATTTGTTGTTGCCTCATGTGTCAAAGGATTAATATTTAAATTTTGAACATAGGCTTTATTGGATCTTTCCGGGCTCAGAAAAATGCAATCATGTTTAACTTATTAGTGAGCATGAAGGATTTGCGATAGATTTATAAATTTGTTGAAGGAAGCTGAATGGATTTGAATAATATGAAAATAGAAGTAGATCATGCTGATAATCAGGCACTTAATTTTGAAAGTGAAAAAAACTATGAACAACTATCGGGGAAGAAGAAGGTTTCTATTTCTTATTTATTCCCGGAATTATTTTTCCATTCGTATCTCCTGAAATGTCGCTACCTAAAATCTCAATAGTAACTCCCTCTTTCAATCAGGGTGCCTTCATTGAGCAAACGATTTGTTCTGTACTTGATCAGGGTTATCCCGACCTTGAATATTTTGTTATTGATGGAGGGAGTAATGATAATTCTGTGGAGATAATAAAAAAATATGAATCAAGGATAACAAAATGGGTGAGTGAAAAAGATTCAGGTCAGAGTGAGGCGATCAATAAAGGATTGAAGATGGCAAACGGCGAAATTGTTTCATGGTTATGCAGCGATGATTTGTATATGCCCGGAGCACTTCATAAGGTTGCTGCTGAGTTCAGTGAAAATCCTGACTGCGTAATGATTCACGGGAAATCTGTAATCTTTGATGCTCATGGTAAGGAGGAAATAAAGGAAGCTGAACGGAAGGATCTGAGTCTTCGTTATTTTTCAGTGATTCCGTTTCCCCAGCCCTCATCATTTTTCAGGAAGAAACTTATTGATGAACAAGGCTTATTGAGAGAAGACCTGCACTTCGCCATGGACTTCGATTTACTGATACGTGCTGCATTGAACTATAAAGTTACGCCTGTTGATGATTTGTTGTCAAAATACAGGTTGCATGAAAAAAGTAAAACTGTAATGCAGATTAAGAATTTTGAAACAGAATGGATTAAAGTTTTTTCAAAATTTATTCGTTCTGTGGGATGGGGTGAGTCGTATGTTAAAGAATTGGAACATTGCGGATTATATTCAGAAGGAAATGATTCCTACATACATAAACATGATTTTGCGGAAATGGAATTTAGGACGATCATTTTGTATTTCCTGGATCTCATGTCCCACCTGAGTTATCAGTTTCTTGAAACGGACAATGCGAAGCGGAGGTTATCATTGATAAAATCACTGGATAGAAAATTTTATATGGAAAGGAAGCTTGGGAAAATTTCATTCCGTGCAACATATTACCCCGCAGGATTTATAAACCTGATTAGAAAAATAACCCGCTGAAGTCCTGTGGAAAAACCGATTGCACCTTTTTTTAGTCTGGTCATACCCGTTTACAACAGGTTTCATCTTGTGAAAGATACCGTACAAAGTATAATGGAACAGGAGTTCAAAGACTTTGAAATAATTATTGTTGATGATGGCAGTAATGATGGCTCAGAAAAAATGCTTGATGATCATTACAGGAATATTGACCTGATTAAAATAATTCATCAGGTCAATCTGGAAAGGGGGGCTGCAAGAAACAGAGGATTTAAAGCAGCCATTGGTGAATATGTTATTTTCCTTGACTCTGATGATCGGTTGCTTGATGATCATCTTAAAACGCTTTATCAGTATATTGAATCACTTGGAAGGCCTGATTTTATTGCAACTAAGTTTGAATTTCTTTCTGATGGCAAGAGAAAAGGAGCGTCCATTGGTTTGTACGATGAAGGATATTATGATTATAAACTTTTTTTAGATGGAAATCCATTTGGTTGCAATGTTTGTGTGAGAAGAAATAATGAAAAAATAATTTTATTTGAGGAGGACAAAAAATATGCAATCAAGGAGGACTGGTTATTTTTTTTAATCAACCTCAGGTATCAGAATCTTTATCTGATCGACAGGGTAACGCTTTTAATGCTGGATCATGAAGACAGGTCCATGAGAAGCAATAATGAATTGCTGATTTCTAAAACGGGACTGGCTGTTGAATGGATTAGAAAGAATGTATTGCTTAGTGCAAGGGAGACCAGAAAACTTGTCGCCCATGCCAATTACTTTTGCGCTATTCATTCGTATCTTGATGGCCACAGGAAGAAATCACTTTATTTTATTGTTGTGGCCTTTGCCAAAGGCGGGTTGAGAATAAAATATTTTGTGTTGGCAGGAAAAATATTAATAGGAAGAAAAATGATATTGAGATATATTCATGGCTCGTAAGAAAAACATACTCGTACTTACATACTGGAGCTACAAAGATGCGTTGATTCAGGCTTACACGCTTCCTTACCTGAAATTAATTTCGGATCAGTTGCCATTTGGGAGTAAGATTTACCTCGTTACGCTTGAGCAGAAGCAGCTTCGAATGAGCATTGATGAAAAGACCCAGGTAGAGGAACGTTTGCGGCTTCACGGGATCAGACTCATTACATTAAAGTATAAAAAAATAAATCTGTTAAGTCTGATCAGATGGGTTGGAATAGGCGTGTATTTTGTTTTGTTTTGTTTTGTTTTCAGAATCCGATTTATTCATGCCTGGTGTACCACTGCAGGTTCATTCGGGTACCTGCTGTCTATATTTACGGGTAAGAAGCTGGTCATTGACAGCTATGAGCCACATGCAGAAGCCATGGTAGAAAATAAGACCTGGAAAAAAAAGGGCATTTCATTCAGGATACTTTTTTATCTCGAAAAAAAATTATCAAGACGTGCACACGTGATAATCAGTGCGACCCGTGGGATGAATGATTATGCAAAGCGTAATTATAATGTCACGTTTAAAAATTTTTTTGTGAAGCCCGCCTGCGTTGATCTTGATTTGTTCTCACTTGATAAGAAAAAAAATAAAGAGCTTCTTAAGCAATTCAATTTTGAAGATAAGATAGTTTGTGTTTATGCAGGTAAGTTCGGAGGAATTTATCTCACAAAGGAAGTTTTTGATTTTTTTAGAGTGTGCGAAAAATTCTGGGCAGAAAAATTCAGAGTGCTTTTACTTACCTCTCACAATAAAAAGGAAATCAGCAGTTGGTGTAAAAGCAGTATGGTAGATGAAAATAAACTGGTAATACGCTTTGTTGCACATGCGGACATTGCAGACTATATGGGACTTGGCGATTTCGCCGTGACACCGGTAAAACCAATTCCTACAAAACGATATTGTACTCCTATTAAAGATGGGGAGTACTGGGCATTAGGTTTACCTGTCGTGATTCCGGCTAATATTTCAGATGATTCCGATTTGATTTTAGAGAACAATGCAGGGGCAGTGCTTACTAATTTTAATGAAAAAAGTTATGGCATTGCAATACAGGAAATAGATAAACTCCTGAACCAGCCCCGGCAGGATTTACTCAGCAGTCAGATAAGAGGAATTGCGCAACAATACAGGAATTATGAAATCGCAAGAAAGGTTTATCAAAAAGTATACAGTGAAGAATTGAACTCCTGAAATCAGGAAATTACAAATGGCTTTTTCTGTTCATTTAAAAGATTGCGTTCCTTGTCTTCATTTTGAAGTGCGTTATAAGTTTCTGCAATAATAAACAGGCTGGCAACAAACAAAGGCATTGCAGGAATTTTATAGCGAACAAGACTTCCGAAATTACTTGTTGTGAGACCAATGGAGAATGCAAAGAAAATACTAAACGTGATTGAAAAGAAAAGGAAGTGGTGCCTGAACATCAGTCTGAAAAGATTATAAACTTTGATCTTGATCAGGAGGTAGATGGTTAGAACCAGCAAAATAAAGTTTTCAATACCCGAGGCAAGCATACCGGGATTATAACCCTCCCAGAGATAGGGCCTGAACAAGGCAGCGTTAATGGCCACCGGGGCTTTGCTTAGAATTCCGGCAATGGTTGGATCAAAATCACCGATGTCAAATGACGATCCTCCATAGTAATCCTGTTTTAAATCCTGTTGCGTCGTTACAGCTTTATTCAAAACATTGTCCACCCGGTAGTCTCCCAGAGAGCTTCCGATGGCACCTAGAACAAGATATCCGGTAATGGTGGAAATAGCTATAAGTAAAGGGGCGATACTTGCTTTCAGAAGTTTGTTTTCAATTTTACCAAGGTAGAAACCGGCGATCCAGATAATGGTTCCCGGTAGTAGCGCAAAAAATATGTACGGTTTGATTTTTAGCAGAAGGAATGAGGAGAAGATTATGTAGAACATGTTTACTAAAAATCTTTTTTTCAATTTAATGACAGAATGAAAGGAAGATATGAAAAGCGCTACCGCCGCAAGTGTTATTGAGTCTTTCAAAATCCCGGAACCCCAGAAAACGACTGATGGAATAAAAAACATGGAAATAGCCATCTGCTTTCGAAGTTGTGGAAATTCGTATACAAGGGTCTGGTATAGCCGCCATATAGCCTGAAAACAGATAAAAGAAAGCAGCATTGTAGTACCAATATAACTGTGAAAGCTGACAAAGCACAATGGCCATACCAGCCTGTCCACCCAAAATGCATGCAAATCATAAGAGTAAATAGGAAATCCTGTTTCGAAATCAAAGGAAGTCCATACCTGCAGGTCAATACCAGAAAAAGTAAGCCGTAACATTTGAAAGGGATGTTTTGCAAAGGCCTTCGAAATGGCGACACCATCGTGAAAATAACTTGTTGTATCGCCGCCTTGATAATAAAACACGTATACGAGGCATATTGCAATTGATCCGGCCATTTTCACCATCACCCCCGGCAAATAGTAACTGTAGCTCGGATTGGTTTCAATATTCTTATATTTAATATTATTGGAAATAAAATAAATGATGATAAGATATATCGGAGGGATAATAAGATCTATAAAAGTAAGGTACTGAAACATATTTCCGGATGCGGGGAATTAAAAAAGAAATTTGAAAATTTACAGAGACCTTAAATAATCCTGGAATCAAACTTACGTGATTTTTTGTAAAATATAACAGTCGGAATAAATTTTCATGTATACCGGCATGATGCTATTTAAAATTTAGTCAACAGGATTGGGGGAATTATTACCTGAGTAGACTAAAAAAATGCGTTATTCGCCATTCATATTCATGAAAGATTTTATTTAAAATGAAAATCCTTTTTCTCAGTTATGATGGACTCAGTGATCCCCTGGGACAATCGCAGGTACTCACTTATATGGTGGGACTGGCAAATCTTGGGTATGAAGTTACGATCATCAGTACAGAAAAAAAAAGTGCGGAAAAATCACTGGGGGCAATAGGCGAATTGCTGAAGGTGAATAAGATAAAATGGCATTCTATCAGCTATACAAAAAATCCTCCGGTATTTTCAACTTTGTATGATGTTTTTAAATTACTTTTTCTTGCCAGAAAGCTTCAGCGTAAAAACCGCTTTGATATTATTCATTGCAGAAGTTACATTACCGCTTTGATAGGAATCCATCTGAAGAAACATTTCGGACCCAAATTCATTTTTGACATGCGGGGTTTTTATGCCGACGAGCGCATAGACGGCCGCATCTGGAAACAAAGCAACCTGGTGTACAGGATACTTTATAGATTTTTCAAACGACAGGAGCAAAGATTTCTTGCAAACGCAGACTTCACCATCTGTCTTACAGAGCGGGCC
Source organism: Bacteroidia bacterium (assembly GCA_038206355.1). Classification (GTDB taxonomy): domain Bacteria; phylum Bacteroidota; class Bacteroidia; order AKYH767-A; family 2013-40CM-41-45; genus JAPLDB01. The sequence goes on along the minus strand of JBBRAY010000001.1, from coordinate 106,858 downwards.
AGAAATGAAATACTGGGATGGAAAATCATTCCCGGTCAGCCCATTCCTATAAAAGTAATTCCGTGCTGTGCCAATACAGATAAGTTTGATCCACAAAAAAGCAGTGCATCCCAAAAAAATCAACTCAGGGAAGGACTGGGAATAGCCCAAACTGATTTTTTACTCATGTACACGGGGGCTATCGGCACCTGGTATATGCTTGAAGAAATGTTTGATTTTTTCAAACGATTGCTTTTACAGCGCGAAGCGAAATTTCTATTTATTACGTACGATGATCCTGAAAATATATTACGGGTTGCAAGATCAAAGAATATCAATGAGGAACTGATACATATTGTAAAAGCAAAACATACTGACGTACCGTCACTTCTTTCCATCAGTGACCTTTCCATCTTTTTTATCCGTCCGCTGTATTCGAAAATGGCCTCATCACCCGCTAAGCAAGGAGAAATAATGAGCATGGGGATTCCGATAATCTGTAATTCAAATATCGGCGACTCTGACAGGATCATTCGTGAAGCAGACGGCGGGATGATCATCAGGTCTTTTAATGATGATGACTATGATTATGTCATCAGCAGGATTCCGGAATTGCTGGCAAAGTCAAATGATAAAATCCGGGAAACGGCAATGCATTATTTTTCACTTGAAAAGGGTGTAAAAAATTATGATGAAGTTTACCGAAAGCTTAATGCTGCCAAATGATTTCACTCATGGTGATAGGACTCTCCTTTCAGGATAGTCATTGCGCGATATACCTGCTCAACCAACATCAGTCTGATCATCTGATGTGTGAAAGTAAATCGTGAGAAAGACAGCATTAAGTTGGCTCGTTTTTTTAATCCTTCATCAATGCCATATGCGCTGCCGACAATAAAAATTATTTTCGAAAAAGACTGATTCATTGCTTTCTGAAATTCTTTCGATAATTCTATTGAGGTAAACTGTTTTCCCCTTTCGTCAAGCACTATCACCATGTCTGTTGCGGCCAATGATTTTAATATACGCTTTGATTCATCCATCAACGCTTTGGCACTGTTTTTTTCTGAAGAGGATTGTATAATTTTGATTTCCGAATTCATGTAAAAGCTCAACTTCCTTTGATAGTGGTCAATTCCGGTGGTCAGGAATGGCTCCGTAGTCTTACCGATAAAATAGAATTCAAATTTCATTTGTGGGAAACTAGTGTTAAATAAGATTGTTTTGTCCGTCTATTAGTTATCTTTACAACGAACAGGCACCGTTACTGGCCTGGTCTTTGCAAATTAAACACAAACATTCAGTTAATGAAACTGCTAAAATTTGTTCTCTTCTTTTGTCTTTCTGTTAACTGCTTCGCTACCGGTGGGGATCTGTATGATGATATAACCCTCGCAATACGCTCCGGTGATGCACATCAGATAGCAACGTATTTTGATGCAAAAGTTGACCTTAGTATTTCAAACCAGGAAGATGTCTACAGCAAGGCGCAGGCGGAATTGCTGATCAAGGATTTTTTTTCAAAAAATACGCCAAAGACCTTCAATCTCGTTCACAGAGGTTCGTCAAAAGAGGGAACCCTGTTTGCAGTGGGTACACTTACCACTTCCAATGGAAAAACTTTCAGGGTATCCTTTGTGATGAAATCAGCGAAAGGGTCTAATAGCATACAGGAATTAAGGTTTGAGAGCCAGTAGGAATCCTTAGAAATTGTTGAAAACGCTGTCCGTGCAAGCTGGCAGTGTTTTTTATTTTCGTCAATTTCGAAAAAGTATCTTTACCGCATGTCCTTAAAAATAAACTACGAGTTATACGGATTGTCAATTCATGATTTTATTGAGCATGCGCTGAAGGAAGACGTTGGTACCGGAGACCACACTTCTCTGGCAACGATCGATTCAAAGTCGGTGAGTAAAGCCGTTGTAAAGGTGAAAGAGGAGGGAATCATCGCCGGCCTGGTGCTTGCCGATCAGATACTAAACCACGTTGATGCAACAACGAAGGTGAAAGTACTGGTGAATGAAGGGGACGTTGTAAGTCCCGGGCAGGAAGTCATCCATATTGAGGGGAATACACAATCACTACTCAAGGCAGAAAGACTTTTACTTAATTGTATGCAACGGATGAGCGGTATCGCCACAAAGACGAGAGCCCTCGTAAAAATGATTGAAGGGACCTCTGCCCGTATACTGGACACCAGAAAAACCACGCCTAATTTCAGATTATTTGAAAAGTGGGCTGTCACCATTGGTGGCGGGGTTAACCATCGCTTCGGATTGTATGATATGATTCTTATTAAAGATAATCATGTTGATGCCTGTGGTGGCATAGAAAAGGCAATTGACAATGCAAGCGATTATCTGAGCCGCACTTCCTTCAAATTAAAAATTGAAATTGAAACAAGAAATATTGATGAAGTACGACGTGTTTTGAAACATGGAAATGTTCACCGGATCATGCTGGATAATTTTCCACTTGTACAACTGGAAGAAGCCGTAAGATTAATCAACAGGCGTTTTGAAACAGAAGCTTCAGGTGGAATTACAGAAGTTACAATCAAACCTATTGCTGAAACGGGGGTTGATTTTATTTCTGTGGGTTCACTTACGCATTCTTATAAAAGTCTTGACATCAATATGAAGATTAGTTCCTGAACCGATGGTGAAAAAAAAGAATACTTTGCTGAAAACCGCGGCAAAGAAGGTAATTTACTCTTCCCCTGTTAAATCACTTACGAATTATTCCAGGCGTGTTGCATTGCCGGGCTTTGAAGGCATGCCGATTTATGATGTAGCTGACTTTTTCTTGACAGGGATTCAACGGGGATCAATCATTACCCGTGCACAGTCGCTGGCTTTTAGTTTTTTTCTGGCCATATTTCCTGCAACCATTTTTCTTTTTTCTCTCATTCCCTATGTTCCGATTGATAATTTTCAGGACCGGTTATTGTTGCTGATTCAGGATGTTCTTCCCAAGAATGCTTATGCATCAACACGTGATACTATTGAAGACATCATTAAACACCAGCACGGGGGACTACTGTCACTGGGAATTGTATTTGCCCTGTACTTTACTACCAATGGGTTCATGGCCCTCATGCGTGGCTTCAACAGTTCTTACCATGAGCAGGAAAAAAGAAAACCCTGGCAACGAAGAATTGTTGCGATTATCTTAACGGGTATATTGTCAGTCCTTCTGATTGTCGCAACAGCATTGATTATCTTCAGTGAAATAACTTTTAAATACCTCGTTCAGAAAGCCATCCTTAAAGGTAAAACACAAGTCATACTGATATTGCTGGGAAAATGGATCGTCGTATTTGCTCTGTTCTTTTTTGCCATATCATTCCTGTACTATTACGCACCGGCTGTAAAAAAGAAGTGGAAGTTTATTTCGGCCGGATCAACCTTCGCCACCATACTCACCATTGTTTTATCCATTGGATTTGCTTTTTTTGTAAATAATTTCGGACAGTATAATAAAGTGTATGGATCAATCGGAACACTCATTGTAATTCTGCTCTGGATATATTTTAATTCATTGATACTTTTACTGGGCTTCGAACTCAATGCCAGCATTGACAAGGCGAAAAATAAAGTGACGCGGCAATTCTGAATGGGTAGAAATTAATATTTGGATATAATGCACAACCAATCATGTTCAGCATCCGAAATTTTGTAATCCTGATTTTTTTATCTGCGTCTGCGTCTGCACAGGACAATTCCGGTTTTTTCGCAAGCAACGAGAACTCATTGTACTGGAAACACCGTAAACCTTATGATGGATACTGGCAGCAGGATGTCCATTATGAAATCATTGCTGAAATAGATGATGAACTTGATGTCATAACCGGTTCTGAGCAATTAATTTACAGGAATAATTCTCCTGATACGCTCGACTTCGTTTATTTTCATCTCTATCAAAATGCTTTTCAGCCGGGGTCGTATTATGACAAACTGATGCTTGTGAATGGTGTAAATGCGAATTACAGCAAGTGGGAAAAGGAAAAAAAGGGAATGGTGATTGAGAAAATTCAAGCAGGGAATACGGATTTGAAGTCAGAGGAAGACAACACAATCTTGAAAGTATTTCTGACATCGCCAATGCCACCGAATGATTCAGTAATATTTAATATTGATTTCAAAACCTATTTTGGAAACGGAAGTGTGAGAAGAAGGATGAAGTTATTTTCATCATGGGGACACAAACATTACAATGGTGCACAGTGGTATCCTAAAATAGCGGTGTATGACAGGAAATCAGGATGGAATGCCGATCAGCATTTGAATAAGGAATTTTATGGTGATTATGGATCATTTAATGTTGCGCTTACGTTTCCCAGTATTTACATTGTTGATGCAACGGGAACGCTTCTGAATGAAGGTGAAGTGATGCCTGATTCACTACGTAAAGCACTGGACATTTCCAATTTCAAAGATAAGCCATTTGGTTTTCCTCCATCGTTACCTTTAATGCCTGATGACTCAAAGAAAACATGGAAATTTTTTGCGGGCAATGTGCATGATTTTGCTTTCACTGCTGATCCCACTTACAGGATCGGCGAAGTTGTATCAGCGAACGGAATAAAGTGCATTGCACTGGTTCAGGAGTCACATGCATCCGGATGGCAGAATGCTGCATCATATGCCGCACGAATTATTGAATATTATTCTGCGGAAATTGGAAATTATGAATGGCCGAAGATTACAGTTTGCGATGCGCGCGACGGCATGGAATACCCGATGCTTACGATGGATGGAGGTAGCGACCCCGGCTACCGCGATTTACTTGCGCATGAAATTGCCCACCAATGGTTTTATGGTATGGTTGGAAACAATGAAACTTACCGGGCCATGCTCGATGAAGGGTTTTCACAATTTATAGAATCAGAATGCCTGAAGAAACTGGAAGGAAACTGGGGATTGAATCCGAAACGCAAGAAGGGTTATGCGGCAAGGTTCCGGGATTCCGTTTCAGTTCCATACCGTATTGTTTTTTCCGGTTATCTGAATGAGGCGGTTCAGCGGAATGACGGATTCATCAATACACATTCAGATTATTTTAACAGCGGATTGAATCATGGCGGTGGCTATAGCCAGGTGTACAGGAAAACAGCATCAATGCTTTATGGTCTTCAGTATGTACTTGGAGATTCTCTTTTTCAATTGGCATTTCGACATTACTTTTCTCAGTGGAAATTCTGTCATCCGTATCCGGAGGATTTCCGAAACAGCATTATTCAATATACACACGTAGACCTGAATTGGTTTTTTGATCAGTGGATTGAAACGGACAAGCGCATTGATTATTCAATAAGTAAGATCAGGGAAGGTAGAGAGAAAGATGATTTTATTCTTTCTTTCAGAAGAAAGGAACGAATGCAAATGCCTGTTGACTTTACAGTGATTTCAAATGAGGGCAAGGCATATAATTACCACATCCCCAACAGAAATTTTATTAAGCAAACCGATGCTGTTGTGCTTCCGAAATGGTTTGGATGGGATAAATTGAATCCGGAGTATTCCGCGGCGATTCATGTTCCCGGCGGAATTGACCGTATACTGATTGACACCACGCTCCGGCTCGCTGACATTAACATGCTGAATAATTCAAGGCCGTTTCCACTGCAATTGAAATTTGATTCTCAGATCAGAACCACTGCAAGCTGGCAGTATTATATAATGAAGTGGAGGCCCGATGTATGGTTCAATAACTATGATGGTTTTAAAGCCGGCGTGCACCTCAGCGGAAATTATTTTAATTATTCCCGTGTTTTTGATTTTAATTTCTGGCTGAACACCGGACTTGTCCAGCAAAAAGTTCCTGAGTTTGCTGCTGTAAATAAAAACGATCCTGTTTCGCTTACGTTTGCTTTCATGACTCCACTGGAAAAAGTGATGAAAAGTTCTTCTGTTCATTTGAAGTCGAGAATCATTGACGGCTTACAACACTTCAGCGGTGGTGTTGCATGGACAACGGTCAGCAAAAAAACAATCTTCGATATTTCATATTCTTCAGATTACAGAAAGGATCTTTCGTCGATGGCGTATTTGCTTTATCCCGGCGAATGGGGCGTGGGAAGCTATGATAATGTGCTTCTCGGTTCATTGTCTCACCGGTACAATGCTCCTGATGGGAACGGTTTGGTAAGTCTGGTTTTGAGAAGTAGCAGCGTAGGCAGCAACTATGATTATTCGTATCTCACGTTTACGGTTACCGACAATTATTATTTCGGGAAGTTCACGCTCAGGTCGAGGGCCATCGGGCAATTGGGAACCGGAACGGACTATGCAAAAGAATCCGCATTGTATCTGTCGGGTGGAAACGGAGAAGATTTAATGGACGATAAGTTTACCCGTTCACGTGCTTTTGTTCCGGAGGACTGGCTGGGATACGGTGTGGCGATCAATCATTTTCATCAGGGAGGTGGATTGAATCTTCGTGGCTATGCGGGATACCTCGTTCCACAGGAAGCAAATGACGGAACACTTCGGTTTATTTATCGTGGAAGCACGGGATGGGCATTTAATGAGGAGCTGGATATCACCAAGTGCTTTCCTGTAAAACCGTCATTCACCCGCAACTGGCTTGCATTGAATATTTATTTATTCGGTGATGCAGGTTCAATGAACTATGATTTACCGGATGAAAAGTTAAGGATGAGTGATGTGCGGGCCGATGCAGGTATTGGTATCACTGCAACGATTAAGCGGTTTTTCCCGTTACAAACGGTAAAGCCCTTTACGATTCGTTGTGATTTCCCCTTGTGGTTGAACAGGCCACCTGCTGCAGAAGGAGAATTTGTAAAGTTCAGGTATGTTGTCGGAATCGGAAAAAGTTTTTAGTCCTTCCTGTTTTCAACCCAAAGAGATTGAGATTTTGAGAATGAATTTAATAGTATATTCAATGAAGTTATAAACGGATGAAAAAGTATATCTGATGAAAAAAATATTTTTCTTTTTATTTCTTATTTCTATCTGTGTTTTTGGTAAACAGGAGAATGATCAGTTCACGCAGGCGCTGAAGCTGAAAAACGAAAACAAGTTTGAAGAGTCTCTTGTTCTTTTTCAGCAACTGATGAAATCGGATTCATCGAAGGTTGAATATTTATACAATTCGAGTTTTCTTTACAGTAAGCTCGGGAACAGGCAGAAGGTGGAATCTACCAGATTGGATTATTTCAGGAAAGCGGAATACCTTTCTAAAAAGGCGGTTGCTATAAATCCGGGAAATGCGGAATGTCATTATACCTATGCTTTGGCGCTTGGCAGGATTAATGAAAATGCAAGCAGCAAACAAAAAATTGCAAATGCAAAGTTGATCAAAGGCGAATGTGAAGCAGGACTAAAGCTGAATCCAAAGCATTCGGGATTGTACCATATTCTTGGGAGGTGGCACCGAACTGTGGCAGGATTTAATTTTATAGAGAAGGGTATGATAAACGCTTTTTATGGTGGTGTTCCGGAGGGCGGATCTTATAAAGATGCGATTGAATGTTTCAGTAAAGCGGTATTGCTTGAGCCATCTTATTTGCTGCATAAGTATGAGTTGGCTCAAACCTATTATGAAAGGGGAGCAGGCGATGATTACATCCTGTGCAAAATATGGTGTAAGAAAGTTCTTGAAATGACGGCTGCTGATTCAGATGATATTCTGACACAGGAAAAAGCAAGGAAACTTCTGGCTAAGGTAGAATAGGGGAGTCCTGTTGTTTAGGCAAATGAATTAATTTTCTTTGCCGTCAATTTTCATTCGCACCAGTTCAATTCTGTTTTCTTTTACGTACATGATGGTGAAGGTAAAAGGTGAGATGAAAATTTCGTCGTTGGGTTTAGGAATGTTTTCATGGTGATGAAAAATAAATCCTGCCAGCGTTTCAAATCCTTCGCTCTCGGGAATGTGCAGGTCGTATTTTTTATTGAGCATGTCAATTTCAAGTCGTCCTGAAAAAATATATTCCGCATCGCTTATTTTCTTTTCAGTAGTTTCAGTGACGTCATGCTCATCCTGGATCTCACCGAATATTTCTTCCATCACATCTTCCATCGTAACAACTCCTGAAGTTCCTCCAAATTCATCCACGACGACAGCAATTGTTCTGTGTTGCTCAATGAATATCTGAAGGAGTTCATTGGCCGGCATTACTTCCGGTACAATGGTAACCGGTAAAAGCACCTGTAAGATGTCAGTAGGTTCTCTGAACATCTCACTGCTGTGAACAAATCCGATGATGTTATCAATGTTATCACGAAAAATTAGAATCCTTGAAAGTTTGGTTTCAATAAACAGTTTGTGCAATGCGCCAATTGGTTCTTCCACATTGATAGAGACCAGTTCTTTGCGCGGAACCATGCATTCTCTCACGCGCACATCCGTAAAATCGAGCGCATTCTGAAACATTTGAATTCCGGCTTTCAGTTCTTCTTCCTGGTTATTTTTGGAATTGATGTCGCGGATATATAAGTCGAGGTCAACACGGCCAAAAACCGGTTTCTCTTCAATAAACTGAACGCCGATAACTTTTATAAGGACAAATTTTGAAATGCTGATGGTGAATGCAACAACAGGATAGAGCAATGAAAAAATAAACTGGATGGGGATGGCAAGTACATTTAATATCCGGTTTGGATCAATACGGAATAATACTTTTGGAATAAACTCGGCGGCGACGAGAATCAGTAACGTTGAAAGAATAGTCTGCACGATGAGTACGTTCACCTGCGTTTGTAAAGTCAATGGAATGATGTGCCCGAGTACTTCAGGCGTAAGAATTTCTTCACTCATGGCGATGCCATAGATCACCAGCGCCACGTTATTTGCCACCAGCATTGTTGCAATAAACCGGGAAGGGTGTTTTACAAAATTTGAAATAATGCGCGCAGTAAACTTTCCCTTTTTTCTGTCAAGTTCTATACGCAGTTTGTTTGCAGAAATAAAAGCAATCTCAGTACCTGCAGCGAGTGCAGATGCAATGAGAGAGATTATAACAATATAAATAGAATTCAATTCAAAAAAAATATTCGGTTAAAGATTCGGGGTTTGCAGTTCATGAACCACAAACCCCGAACAAAAACTCAGAACAATTTATTCAACGATGGTAAATTCAACCCTGCGGTTCTTCTGGCGACCGTCAGGCGTTTTATTAGATGCAATGGGCTTGGTCATGCCATATCCTTTTGCGGTGAGGCGAGATTCTTCAACGCCTTTTGCAGAAAGATATGTCTTCACTGCATCAGCGCGACTCTGTGACAACTTGAGGTTATACGGTGCTTTACCTACATTATCCGTATGACCATCAATAAGCAATTTAAATTTCGGTTTCTTTTTCAGCAATGCGCTGAGATCATCAAGAGCGCTGAATGAAACATCACGGATCACCGATTTGCCGGTTTCAAATTCAAGGTTTTTGAATACCTTATTGATGACTTCCTCTTCCTCTTTGGTGAGTTCAACTTTAACAGGTTCTTTCTTCTCCACTTTTTCCACGATAGGGCAGCCGTGATTTGAAGCCGGACCTGCTACTTGCGGACAAGAATCCAGGCGGTCAATCAGTCCGTCACCATCAGTATCAGGACATCCCTTGTACTGCATCAGACCTTTTTCTGTAGGACATTCATCGTCTTTATCCGGAATGCCGTCACCGTCAGTATCGGGACAACCATTGAATTCAGGTATGCCGGGAACGGTAGCACATGAATCTTCAGGATCCGGAATGCCGTCACCATCTGTATCAGGACATCCCCTGAACTGCGGCAATCCGGCCACCAGCGGACAGTCGTCCTCTTTATCCTGAACACCATCGCCATCTGTATCCGGACAGCCCTGGAATTTTGCAATTCCTTGTACATCAGGACAAGCATCATCTCTGTCAAGGATACCATCACCATCCCGGTCAGGACAACCAAGTGTAGCCCATGAGCCACGTTCAGTAATGCATTTATCACGTTTGTCGGAAACACCGTCACCATCTGAATCTTTTACACGGGCACGAGGGAGCGAGAATTTAAGTCCCATATAAATATCCATTCCACCGAGATTGCTGAGTCCGAGGAGACTTCCGAATTTATCAGAACCCAAAATAAGACTTCCAAGCCGGAAAGCAACGCCCACCCTAAAAGCGGTATATTGATACATTGAAATCGGTAACGAAGCTTCAAACCATTTGAATTCGTAGCGCGGAGTAACAGAGATCAGATTTGCTGCGGTAACAGAAACATTTTCTGTTTTGATACTTTGAATCCATGTGAGGTTTGCATATAATCCTTTCCAGATATTGTAGTCGGCCTGCAAGCTCAATGCATGCGGAAGGCCTATGGAATATTTATTTGCTTTTACAGATTGTGTTGGATTTCCATAAGTATAATTACTAACGGTAGTGTCGAAATCAATGGTATTGATAAAGTTGATGGTATCATACCCCGGCCAATAAGAAATTTTGGCATCACTGAAATCAGCAAAGACAGCATTCTTATCAAAATTAATTTTACCGATGTCAAAAACGCTTAGTCCTACTTTCAGTTTGTAGTGGTTCGCATTCGGATCTTCAATACGCTGGCCATCCATTTCATAACGTGTATCATCATAGTTCGGGCGGAATTCATAGGTTAGACCAAAGTCAAATCCCCAGCCCCTTCCATTGATCAGATCATTGTATTTAGTGCCTTCAATGTTCTCGCTAAATGAATGTCCGTATTGCACCTTAGGATTGTAAACAGTAAAAACAGAATCATTCTGCACGTTGTAGCTCATTCCCCTGTTTTTTATAAAGGCTGATCCATATCCATACAAACGTTTTACCGTAAGGCCGCCTTTGAGATAATGTTTCTCCTTGTTGTAAATTTCATGTCCGTAGCTCACACCAAGTTCACTCCAGAGCATTGCAGCAATATCAAATTTTGTATCTTCAAAAAGCTGGTTTTGCAGCGGATCATATTTAAGACCATCTTCTTCATAGGAGAATTTTGCAATTGGTGCTGCAACGCTGCTAAGTGAAGCCGCAGCTCTCATTTGCGTAGTAAGTCCGATCCAGTGTTTCTTAATATGAAATACTGCCGATGGCCCCCTTACTGTAGCGTAAACACCTGCATTGAATTGCTTATCTTCCTGATCAAATGAAAATTTATCGAGGTAACCCCGGTCGCCTACGAGGTCGACTATTCTTTTGAATCCAAAAAATTTCAGACTGTCTTTGCTCAGAAACAGGTAGTCGTTATCAGCACTTACTCCTAATGTAATGAGGTTGATATCCAGATCCAGCCGGGAGTCAACCATTGAACTTGGGTTCAGGCTGAGGCCGTTGGTTCCTGCATAATTGCTGTTTGCGATACCAAGCATTTCCTGGGCATTCGATGCTGATGCCAGTAAAATAAGGATAAGAATAGTAAAGAGTTGCTTCATGGTTAATGATTTACGATGGTAATTCTTTTTATGATTTGTGTCAGTATGCGACAAAGATATAGGAAGAATGGAATTGAATTAACTCTTATAAAAATTCCTCTTAACAACCGTTGCTACTCAGTTCTGTAGCAGTATAGCATTCCGTTTAAACCGCCGCATATAATTACAGATCTGCTGAATTCAGCCATTACAGGATTTATGCTGCCTTTCAATGGAAAGCCTTTGGGTGTTTCTCCTTTTGAATTTTTAATAATAAATCCATCTTTTTCCTGTGCTGATAAAAGCATTCCATTGCTGCCATCAGGCAAATCAATGACTGACTGAAGTGCATTAAATCCCGAAAGATCTTTCCTTATTGTATCCATCCTGTCATTGGAGAAGATTGTTAATTGGCTTTCGTCAACATAAACGACGCTGAAATCATCGGCACCTTTGGGATTAATAAATCTAAACTGATGAAGGGAGGTAAATTTTCCGGTAATTAATTTATTGATTGTTCCATCGCTTGAAAACAGAATAGTATTTCCGGAAGTATCTGTGGTAACCCATTTGATTTTTCCTGTTGAATCGCTGTCAAAGAGAAAACTCATTGCATTCTCCGACTGTATGAATTTACCTTCAAATGAATTTATGAGGTTCCCTTTTCTATCGGTTATGATTACTGTTCCGCTGTCCTGGTTGATCACCAGGTAAGAGTTTCTGTTAATGGTAAAGGTCTGAACCGGCTTGCTTACGAAATTTACTGTGCGTAGGTAATTCCAGTCAACAACAGGTTTTCCGCCGGCTTCATAGGCATAAACGTAATGATTGCTGCATGCAACATAGAAATTATAACTTGTTGGTGTGGCGATTACGGAGCATCCATTTGTCGCAGTTGCCGGCAGGCGAATAGGATAATGACCGGCATTGTTACCATCCGTGTCCAGTAAAAATAATTTTGAGGAAGTGTTGAACAGTATTTGCTTTCTCCCGTCATGGTATATATCCACGGGAAAAAGCTCCGATAATATTTTTTCTTCCATGTTTTTCTTCCATGTAATCCTGCCTGATTCATCCAGTTTGTACAACGTATTTTTTTCGTCTTGTATATATACAAATGTTTTTCCTCCGCTTTCTTCAATTGTAACCGGAACTGAGGACAATACAGTATCGAGTTGAACAGACCAGAAAAGTACAGGATCCTTCATGGTTTTTTTATGGAAGTCAAAAAGTATTTGTGAATTCAGATTGGTGCCCTTATACTCCCATTGCATATGTATTCCGCTGCTGCTATAGAGCGTGGAAAGAAATGACTGCAGTACTGTTGGGCGGTAAAGGTTGACGGACAATTGCGGGCTTAGATACAGGCGTGCATTTCCGGTGGTTCCCATTCTCTTGAATGAATTTCGAAACAGTTCATCTTTGGAAAGTACTTTGGCTTCTTCGTTTTCGTCAATGAATGATTTGAGTGATGCTGTGTTGTTTGAAAAGATGATGTACCCGTTTATCATTGTATAACTGCAACCATTAATTCCGGAAAATAATTTTCCATAAATCAGTGGAAGAACTCCTGAGACATTGATCGTTGAAATGATATGTTCCCTGTATTTTTCTTCCGAAGGAATGAGTCCGGCATGATGTGCTACTGCATCTCTTACAGCATCCAGTTGTGCAATACCCTCCGACGGATTGCCGGCTTTAACGCATACATATATATTGTTATCAATATAATTTGCTGCCGGCTCTGTAATGATTAATGCCATTTCAGTTCCTGTCCAAGAAGAAAAAGCCGGTTCAAAAGAAACGCTGAACTTCTCATTGAGGTCTGACAGCACTTTTTTTCTTTCACTTTCAGGCATGCTGAAACCGGAATTATTTTTAAGGTGGTTGTAGTATTCAGGAAAGTTACTCAGGCCGAATTCAAAAACAAGGGCGCTTCTGTTCGGGGCGATCACAGAAACATTCAGCGATTGTGATTTCTGATTTCTGAAAAAGGACAGAAACCCCGTGGTATCAAATGTAGAAGTACTTCCTGTGAGGGTGAGATAGCCCCCGTCATTGCCGGCAGTGAAGCCATTCCAGCGTGCCATAGAGGCAACCATTTTGAAAAATGCATTGTTGTAGTCAGGTGACAGGGAGGTAGCAATATCTTTCAGAGACTGGTTATTGAAATAAATCTGAATAGATGCCTTTTTGTATGCGGGCGGAACAACTTTGAGAAAAGCTTTGGAAAGTGTAATTCCGTTTCCATCTTTCAATTGACGGATGGCTTGTTCAACAAGCAATGGAGAAATGCTGAAAATAGCCACACTTTTACTGGAAGCAAAAGTGAAGATTGTAGAATCATTCAGCCGTGATTCGTAGATATTTACATTTTCATATTCTCTTTTACTTATCCTGTCAGGCATTTTCCATCCTTCTTCGATAAACCGTTTCAGTTTTTGTTCTGTCCATCCTCTGGGAAGATTGATGAGGTATAAAAAATCAAAAGTTCCGGCTTTTACGAGGTGTGTTGAAATGACAAGCGACTGGTCTTCCCATATTTCAGATACATCACCGATTTCTTTTAAGAGTGAATCGAAGAGTAAATAATTTTTCTCTGACTGTTCAAGCCAGTGATCATCATTTATATTTTTATATAACGGGCCCGAAAAAAAATCCTGAAATGCTTCGGCAGGATTTTTTACCTCAAGGATAACGGCAGCATCAGCAGGTACTGCCCTCATTGGATCGAGTAAAATGATAGAGTATCGCTGATAAAAATACACACCTGTGGCAAGTATGGCAAGGAGGATCAGCCCGATAACAGAGGCGGCAAGAAAGCGGTTCATAGTTTCAGCAAAGCTATTTTTTCACTCTGTGGAAAAGAGGATTGGCGCTTTTACTTGTGTACAAATGCGTGTTGATAAGAGCAGCCATGAGCAGCCGTCATTGGTCATTGAGAGCAGCCCGACAGCCGTCATTGAGTCATTGGTCAATAGTCATTGGGTGAACAGACCGCGGCGAGTAGCTTTCATTGAGGAAATGATGTGATACCACCGGTATGAAGTGCAATAATTTTTGATCCCCTGGAAAAAAAATCTTTTTTGATCAGATTGTAGAGGGCGAAAAATAGTTTTCCGGTATAGACGGGTTCGATTTTAAGATGGTGTTGTTGTAAAAATGTATTGCAGAATGAATCCAGTTCGTCATTTGATTTTGCATAACCTCCAAAACTGTAATCATGTATGAGCCGGAAATTATTTTTGTCACCATTCATCTTTAAAATATTATTCTCAAGAAATTTTTCTCCATGTAATACAGAAACACCAATTGCTTGCTGATTTTCATTTAAAGCCGTCGTAATTCCTGCAAGTGTTGCACCGGTTCCGCAAGCACAGCAGATGAAATCAAAATCACTGTTAACTGAAGCCGGTATTTCGGCGCACCCCTGAACTGCAAAGGCGTTGGGTCCCCCTTCCGGAATTATATAAAGTTCTGAGTTTTGGGTTCCGAGCTCTGAGATCATTCTTACGTTTAATAATCCGGAATTTCTCAGTTGCCGGTATTCATCACGTGTCGCAAATAATAATTCCATCCCGCACTGAGCAGCAAATCTCAATGAAGGATTTGAATCTTCGGTTAATTCATCCCCTCTGATTATTCCAATGGTTTTAATTCCATATTCCTTTCCTGCCGAAGCTGTGGCGACAATGTGGTTTGAATATGCACCTCCGAATGTAACGAGGTATTCTTTCTTCAGCCGGAAAAATTCTTCAATGTTATACTTCAATTTATACCATTTATTGCCGCTGATGAAAGGATGTATTTCATCAAGCCGTAAAACAGAAAGTGAAATTCCCTTTTCAGAAAATATGGAGTCTTTGATTTTAACTACAACAGGTGATTGGGGAATCTTCAAGAATTTTTTTTTATTGGAATGAATTACCGGGTCGCAAGGAAAGCTTTATATGGATTACATTCAAAAGTTTCCATGTGTTTGCAAATGGCTCTTGATTTTTATAATTTCACGTCACTATTATTATTCATCAGTAAAATTTCACGGTGGTGGATCCGAACAAATATCACAATCAGTTGATGAAAAAATCCAACATCAGACAATTATAACATCAAACGGTAACACTTTCTGAATCGTTACCGTAATAAAGTTCCGTCTCTTTAACCAACCAATAAATTCTAACCAAAATGAAAAAGATCATTGTCTCATGGGCAGCGGCTCTTATATGCCTGACCGCAGGGGCTCAAACCACCCTCACATTACAACCTGGTGCAGCAGCCGGAAAAGATGCGGAACTTTTTAGTTGCGTACCGTGTGGCTATAGTACCCGCAACTTCGGAACGATAGCTGAAAATTGCGCGATTGCATGGACGAAAAATAATGCCGACCATAAAATCAGATCGCTGATTCAGTTTGATTTAAGTTCTCTACCTGCAACAACTGTAATTTCCAGTGCAGTGTTATCACTTTACTGGGCACCGGGAAGTGATGAAGGAAATCATTATGGTTTTTTCGGAAGCAATAAAGCATATCTGGAACGGGTTACATCAGCATGGCAGGAAAACACTGTGACATGGAATACCCAGCCTACAACAACAAGTACGAACCGCGTATCTATACCGGGAAGTACTTCCGGCACTCAGAATTATATAAATATCAATGTCAAAACACTCGTTCAGAAGATGATCAATGACCCGAGTCAGAACTTTGGTTTTATGCTCAAATTACAGAGTGAGTCGGTGTATAAAAAACTTGTGTTTGCCTCAAGTGATCATGCCAATGCATCACTACGTCCTAAACTGGTTGTTACGTATACAACGCATTCTCCCCAGCAGGTTATTCCAAGTCCTTATAGGGCAACGGTTACCGATACCCGGATACTGAGTGTATTTCCTAATCCTGCACGTGAGTCGGTAAATATTTCCATCAATTCAGCGGATGATGACCAGGCGTTTATTTCAATTTATGATATCAGCGGCCGTGAAATGGTTGATCAGAATTTCCAGTTGAAAGAAGGCAAAAACCAGTTTAGCTTTGAAACGGTAAGCTGGACAAGAGGTTTGTACATGGTGATCGTAAAATCAGGGGGTGAAATGTTTACAGAGAAATTATTGTTGGAATAGCAAACTCCACATTATTTAAAGCCTGTCGCGTAATCTGTGGCAGGCTTTTTTTTTTATTTTTGCGCCCCCCGTCTGCGTTAAGCAGCCGGACACTCCCGCGCTGTTAGCTCAGTTGGTTCAGAGCACTGCCTCGACAAGGCAGGGGTCAGTGGTTCGAGCCCACTACAGCGCACCAGTGCATACTGCGATACTTTGTACACCCTGCCATAAAATTAATATTATCTTTGCTTCAAAATCATTACCATTTACCATGAGAAAATTACTACCATTAATGTTTGTTTCAGTTTTCCTGATTGCTGCTCAGCAAATCAGTGCTCAGCAACACATCCGTTGCGGCACAATGGAATATTTCGCACGTCAAAAAGCGGCTGATCCTTCGCTTGAATCCCGAATAAAAGCCATTGAAGAAATGACGCAAGAATATGAAACTAAAACGGCCGGAATGCGGACATCGAACGCAGTTATCACGATCCCTGTAGTGTTTCATGTGTTGTATAAAACTACTGCGCAGAATATTTCCGATGCAAAAATATTTGATCAGGTAAATACGCTGAATAAGGATTATGGCCTGTGGAATGCCGACACAGTAAATATTCCTGCAGCTTTCAGACCTGTTGCCGCAAATACCAATATTCAATTTTGTCTTGCCCAGCAGGATCCGGGAGGTGCATTTACCACAGGAATAATCCGAAAGTCTACAACTTTAAATGGATTTGATCCTATCAATAACGACAATATTAAATACACTTCACTTGGCGGTGACGACGCATGGGACCGTACCAATTACCTGAATGTTTGGGTCTGTAATTTTAGCGGTGCAAGCACACAGATTATCGGCATATCACAGTTTCCGGGTGGTGCTGCAGCGACGGATGGTTGTGTTATTTTATATGGTACCATCGGAGGGGAAACGTATCACGGTACAACGGCATCCTATAACTTGGGAAGGACACTTACCCACGAAGTCGGTCACTGGTTGAACCTTCGGCATATCTGGGGTGATGATGGTGGGGCATGCTCAGGAAGTGATTATGTAACTGACACGCCTAATCAGGGTGCTGAAAACTACGGTTGCGTTAATTTTCCTCATATCAGTTGTACAAATGGCCCCAATGGAGACATGTTTGTGAATTATATGGATTATGGCGATGACAATTGTTTGAATATGTTTACTGCCGGACAAGGCACGCGCATGACTGCTGCACTGAATGGTCCCCGCATTGGAATTAAAACTTCTACGAAGTGTGAAGACATTACAGGAATTTCAAATCCATCAGGACAGATTCCTTTTTCAATTTATCCCAACCCATCTGCAGGAGAATTTGTGCTGACTACTCACTTAAATGACCAGACTGACGTTCAGATTAGGGTTACCAATATACTGGGTGAAGTTGTATTAAGCCGTACCACTAAAAATCTTTCTTACCTGGTAGAAAAGATTGACCTCAGCAGCAATCCCAATGGAATTTATATCGTTGAAATACGCACGTCAAATGCAGTTTCAACCGGACGCCTGGTATTGAACAGATAAATTTAAAATACTTATCCTTAGAAGGGAATGCTGAATTACATCGGCATTCCTTTTTTTATTGAAAACTTTTCAGGAATATAATTTTACGATCATCCGAAGGCCAATCACGATAAGGATGGTGCCCACAAGGCGGTTGATCCAAAGCAACACAATTGGTTTCAGTATTTTTTTCAATCTGTGGGCGATGAATGATTTAAATATATCCGTTGCAAATACTGTTGTTAGTACGGTGCCAAAGAAAATGGCCTCATGGAGTGTAGAATAATTCTCCTTGAGTTTTATTACGCTGATTGCACCCAGCCAGAAAATGGGAACAGCAGGGTTGAAGGTATTCAGCAGAAATCCTTTTAAAATAAATTTTGCATGAACGGTACTTTTATTGTCATCCACATCTTTCACTTTCACCTTCGACAGCAACATGGAAAGCCCGAATAAAATAAGGAGAAGGCCACCAATCCAGCCGGTGTAATATCTGTATTCTCCGGTAAGGTCGAGTTGCGCGGCAAAAAGATAGGTGATAGAAATCCAGCATGCATCGCTGATTAAAACACCTGTTGCCAGAAATGCTCCTGCCCTGAAACCCTCATGCAGCGAGGTTTGCAGAATGGTAAAAAATACCGGACCTATCATCACGGCAAGGATAAGTCCGAAGCCAATACCGGTTACAACAGGTTCAATCATCTAATGGTGTTGTGTGGCAAAACTAATGTGTAAAAAGGAAGGGGAGGTGTTTTATGAATGTGGTTGCAAAAAAGTTTTCCATTCCTCATGTTGAGCAGATTTCATCACGCGCGGAAATTTATTCTGCCCACCCATTTTTCCTTTCCGTTGCATGAATTCATAGAATCTGTCGGGATGAATAAATGTAATGAATACATTTTTTAATGCACTTTTTCTTTCAACTGCATAATCGTCATTGAGCGCGCACAGCTTTGCATCAAGGAATGCAATTGCGCGCTCTTTGTCAATGTTACCACCTTTGATTCCCAGATACCACTGATGGGAGAACAGGTTATTGTCAGCGATACCCGTCACTGTAAATTCAGGAATTTCAATCTGGAATTCACTACTCAGCATTTCAACTGCCCTG
This sequence comes from Bacteroidia bacterium, assembly GCA_038206355.1. Classification (GTDB taxonomy): domain Bacteria; phylum Bacteroidota; class Bacteroidia; order AKYH767-A; family 2013-40CM-41-45; genus JAPLDB01. The sequence continues at coordinate 87,761 of JBBRAY010000001.1, read as the reverse complement.
TTCATATTGTCAACGCTGAGGTGTTCGCCTACCATGCTAAGGAAATGTTTTGTTCGCCCGCTGATAATGATCTCGGCTTTTTTTGCATCTGTAAAACGTATGGTGTCGCCGATAATGTAGCGCCATGCGCCTGAACATGTACTCATAACGAGTGCATAATCTTTTCCTTCTTCCACCTCATTAATGAGTAAAGCTTTTGCATCAGGACGCGGCTCGCCGTTTTCGTCAAAATTAGTTTCGTCAAACGGAATGAATTCATAAAATATTCCGTTGCTCAATACGAGCTTCATAAATTTCACTCCCGGGCTGGTTTGAAAAGCGATGAAGCCCTCTGATGCCGGATACATTTCAATAAAGTGAACAGGATGTGCAAAAAATCTCTCAAAGGATTTCCTATACGGTTCAAAAGAAACGCCGCCGTGAGCATATACGTGAAGGTTGGGCCAGATGTCGTGAATGGTTTTTAGTTTATAATGGTCAATTACTTTTTCCATCAGCAACTGTATCCATGACGGCACACCGGTAATCAACCCAATATCCCACTGGCCGGCTTGCTTAACGATCTCATCAAGCTTCACGTTCCAGTCGTTCTCTTTGGAAATTTTTTTCCCCGGCTTGTAATATTTCTGAAACCATACAGGAACTTTTCTCGCTGATATACCGGAAACGTCACCTTCAAAATAGCCGCCCTGTTTTTGCAGTTGTGTACTTCCTCCCAGCCACAATATTCCTTTTTCGAAAAAAGTAGGAGGTAAATCATACCTGCTCAGTGTAAGCATTTGTCGGATGGTGGCTTTGCGAAGTGCTTTTACCATATCCCGTGTAACAGGAATATGTTTACTTGCACTTTCGCTTGTTCCGCTGCTCAATGCAAAATATTTTATGTGGCCCGGCCAGCAAACATTTTCTTCTTCATTCAGGCAACGGTTCCACCAGTATTCAAACATGGTATTGTAGGTATGCAATGGAACTTTTGCGCGAAAGGATGAGCCGATGTTTTCATCATTTAGAATTTCCCCGAAACGGTAATGCTGACCGAAGGAAGTGAGCTCGGCTTTCTTCAATAACTTCTTCAACTCTCTTCTCTGCAATTGGGCAGGAGAACTCACTTTGCGTGGAACACGGAGAGAAAGTTTTAAACCCTGTTTTATGACAGCACCCAGTAGCATGATTATTTAATTGAAATGATGAATGTAAAAATTGATCAACATGCGATTTCCCAACCGCGAATAGATTCTGGAAATCACCTGAATATTCGGGAAGAAAGTTTTCAAAATGATCCTGAAATTCATGCGAAACCGGACTAAGTACGTAATTCTTCTTCAGGGTTTATCCAAAATCTTACTCACTTTTTGAACATTACATTACAGGTGTTGGATTTTTGTAATATTAAAAAATTATTACATTCGCCGCGCTATAGATTGCTTCTCTATCAGTGACTTATAGAAAAGCAAATACAATGAATAAACACACCTTTACCTTATTTACTGCGCTATTTATTACAATAGCTGCAGGCGCCACGAGCATTACCCCAATACTGGTAGCATCGCTTCCGTCATCACTCAATGAAAGTTCCGGACTGGATTATACAGGCAGTAATGGCTTCTGGTCGCATAACGATGGATATGGAGACAACCATATATATAAGCTGAGCAATTCTGGCGCGATTACAAAAACGATAACTGTAAACGGGGCCACCAATAATGACTGGGAAGATTTAACGCATGACTTTGCGCGGAACTATCTTTACATAGGTGATTTTGGCAACAACTCATGTAACCGAACGAATCTTCATATTTACAGGATCAATCATCCGAAAAATATTTCCGGCACATCTGTAACTGCAAACGTTATTAATTTCACTTATCCGGATCAGAATTGCTTTCCATCACCATGGATGAACTATGATGCAGAAGGATTTTTTCACCGGAACGGGTTGTTGTATATTTTCACCAAGGCTGATGGCAGTGCTGTAGGATATACAAAACTTTATACCATTCCTGATCAGCCCGGTTCGTACGTGGCTACGCTCGTTGATAGTTTTTATACCAACGACAGGATTACATCAGCAGATATTAATTCAGATGCTTCTGCGGTAGTCATCAGCACCAACAGTCATATTCATATTTTCACCAACTGGACGGGAGTGAATATTTTTAACGGTACGCACAAGCAAATCAATATTTCCGGATCGTGGACACAGAAGGAAGCCCTTGCATTCAAGGACATCAACCATGTGTATATGACTGATGAAAGCAATGGCTCGGGTAATAGTATTTATTCAGTGGATCTTAGTCAATGGATTGTTGACATGACAACAACCATTGAGCACATCAATATTTCTTCTGATAAAAAAATTACCGCTTATCCGAATCCGGCCAATGCCTCTGTAAATTTTAATGTTTCTAATACTGAGAATACAAATTCTACCATTCAGCTTTTCGACATTGCAGGAAACAGCATCAGGGAAGCAAAGGTGAATGAGGTAACAGGATTGCTGAGTATGGAAACTGCTGATTTACCTGAAGGCATTTACTTCTGCCGGTTGTTTGAAAACAATAAAGCGATTCAAACACAGCGACTGATCATTTCACATTGAAGAAGAGGGGCAAGAGACGAGAGGAAAGAGACATGAGTTCCGACAGCTATCGGGATGAGATGTGCACTTAGACTATTACCACATATTCGTCCCAATCCCCGGCAATCATTCTTTAAATCGTAAACTTTCGATATTCGTACAAAAGCGATGGGTAATTATTAGTTCTTCTTTCATTTAAAGAGATTCCTCCCCCGCTTAAGGCTGGGTCGGAATGACGGACATGATTAAGTCTTTATTGCGGAAGATGAATTTTTTTGAAAAGTGAAATTACTGCACTTCCGCCATGAAAGGTATGCGATGAATCGAATAGACCTCAGATCATTATAAGTAGTGGTCAGATTCTTACTTCGTATATTCGTAACAATTCGTACTTCGTACCTCCTTCTACTTTGAATATTGAAAAAATTCATGTTGGTTTGCAGCCCTTAAAAACCAGACTATGAGTTCACATGAGCGCGCCCTGAAAGACGAGGCCAATAACGTTACCTATCAGCGATGCCAGTATGCTTATGAGTGGTGCATTCCGATGATTACCGGTAAAAAAGTACTTGATACCGGTTGCGGACTGGGATATGGTGCAGCTTATATGGCTAATTATGCATATGAAATAACAGGAATTGATTACGATGCAGAAACGATTGACGCTAACAAAAAAGAATATGCATCCGTTAAAAATCTGAATTTTGTTCAGGGAAGTATTCCACCGTTGCCATTTGAGGACAATTCATTTGACGTGGTTACTTCATTTCAGTTCATCGAGCACATCCATGCACGCAGAGAATTTACAAAGGAATGTCTTCGCATCGTAAAGCCGGGAGGTAAGGTATTGATTACGACTCCGAACATTAAGCGGTCGCTTGCAAGAAATCCGTTTCACATCCATGAATATACTTTTGCAGAGATGGATACAGAAGTATCCACGCTGACGAAAAATTTTGAATTACAGGGACTGAATGCCAATGAACGGGTGCGGAAATATTACGAGGAAAACGGAAAGTTCGTGCGGATGATATTGAAGTTTGACATCTTCGGACTGCATAAGATTTTACCGGCAAAGATTCTATTTGTCCCGTACAACTGGATTACGAGTCTGATGCGGAATAAGTTAAAAGAAAAAGTATCCCAGACTGCTGATATCTCCACAAAGGATTTTTACCTTCAGAAGGAGAATCTTGACGACTGTTGGGATATATTTGTAGTAGCCGGAAAATAGGTACGATGTAAAATGTAAGAGGTAATATTTGATACAAAAGCCGTAAATCCATGAAAGATGGTTGTTCAAATGATAAATTCTTATACTTTTGCCGTCCCGAAAATTGTCCTGTGGTGTAACTGGCAACACGCTTGATTTTGATTCAAGAAAGTCCAGGTTCGAGCCCTGGCAGGACAACCCCTAAAGCAGAAAATCCTGACCCGAAAGTCAGGATTTTCGCTTTAGGGGAACAGCAAATTCAAATTTAAGCCTCTGCAAATGAATAATTTGTGGGGATTTTTTTGTTAGCTTTATCAGTTCAAAAACAATCACAATAATGTAAGCACAATTTTTTCTTATAGCAATTTCTTTATCGTTGATGGCAAATTCACAGGCCTCACTTTATCACCCCTTTCCAACTACAAATACATCCTGGGAATATCGTTATTACAATGATTTTCACCAACCAACAGGTATTGGCGGATATTGGATTAACGGGGACACTACAATATCGAATTTAAACTACATGCGGATTTATGGATGCGGTGCGAGTGGCTGGTGTAATTCAGGCAGTATCAGGGATAGTGGGAAAGTAATTTATTTTATACCTGATACCGGTTCAATTGAATATGTCTTGTATGATTTTAATTTAAATCTCGGGGACACATTATTTAATTCTTTCAATGACAGTTCAGGTTACCCTGCCGTTTATGTTATTGACGTTGATTCTGTTTTGTGTTCTGACGGTTTTCACCGCAGACTCTGGTTCAACACATTTGATCGCTGGATAGAAGGCATCGGAAGTACAACTTATCTCTTCGCACCAACAAGTTATATGGGCCTTTCGGGAAATGATGAATTGCAATGTAAGTCAACTGATTCCGGCTTCCATTATCCGAATTCGATTTCAGGTTGTATTGTTTCTTCAAATGAACCAACACGATATAAAAGCACAATTAAGATTTCTCCAAACCCGTTTCATGGTTCTTCAACAATTTTAATTCCGTCCGGTTATGAAAAGGCTGAGCTTAGAATTTATAATACGCTTGGTCAGTTAAAGTGCCATCAATGGACTGAAGCAAATGAAACCCGATTCCAATTGGATCAGGGTGAGTTAAAGGAAGGAATTTATTTACTCCAGATCATTTCAAGGGAAAAACATTCAAGCGTAAAGTTTATTATTGATTGATTTATTGAATAATCGGCATTTACGGATTCATTTGAAAATCTATACTTCGGATTTACCTCGGAAGTTCAAAAATAAATTGAGCGCAGTTCACTTCACAAACCCCATCAACACATCCGATAGCTGCCCCGCCTGCATCACGCCCGATTGCCGCCATTTGATTTCACCTTTTTTGAAAAGTATCATGGTGGGTACAGACTGCACATGATATGCCCGCGCGGCTTCCGGATTTTTATCGATATCCACTTTAATTATTTTTACTTTTTCGCCAACCTTCCCGGCCACTTCCTTAAGGATTGGAGCAAGCATCTTGCAAGGTCCGCACCATTCGGCTGAAAAGTCGACGAGAACCGGGGTATCTCCATTGATTAATTCTGAAAATTTTGACATGACTGATTAATTTTTATTTCTGATTTCTGAAAGTTGTTTGAATAATTCTGTTTCTTTTTCTGAGAGGTTTTTGGGCATGATGATGTTGACTTTTGCATACAGGTCACCGAATTTTCCCGGCTCATTGTAAAAAGGCATACCCATATTTTTCATGCGCAACACTTTTCCGTTTTCTGTTTCTGCCGTAATATTCATACTGATCTTGCCCTTCAGCGTTTCCACTGTTGTTTTTCCTCCGAGTAAAGCCGTGTACAAGTCAACATCTACTACGCAATGCAAATCATTTTTGCTTACTGTATATCGCCGGTGTTTCTGTATGTGAACGAATCCGTAGATGTCGCCCCTCGCACCGTTTCCTCTGCCTTTGCCGCCTTTACCTTTGATCTTTATCTGCTGTCCGTCATACATTCCGGGCTTCAGTTTTATCTGCAGCGTTTCCCCGTCCACTACGAATTGTCTGGTTGTACCATGGTATGCTTCATCCAGCGTAATGTCTATATCGAGGCGAAGGTCGTGACCCGGACTCTGAAATTCACTTCGTGAAAATTGCTGTCCACCGGATGAACTTCTGAAAAACTGTTCGAAGAAATCAGAAAAATCCTCTCCGCCAAAACCGTATCCCTGTTGACCCTGATACGAACGGCTCTGTCTGCCCGCCTGTTCTTCTGAAGGCCGGAACTGATTCCAGTTTTGTCCAAGATCGTCATATTTCTTTCTTTTCTCAGGATTGCCCAGCACCTCATTGGCCTCATTGGCTTCCTTGAATTTTTCTTCAGATGCTTTATCGCCCTTTGTTTTATCGGGGTGATATTTCACAGCCAGTTTGCGAAATGCTTTTTTTATTTCGTCCTGACTTGCTTTCTTGTTAACGCCAAGGATTTTATAATAGTCTTTGTACTCCATAATTGTGATTTGATATCTTCCATTTTTGTACCATCAGTAATGTACTGACAATTTGTACAGGATTATTCCTTTCCCTGAATTATTCCGGTAATACACTAAGTTGTTACATTAATTGTAATATTAGTCATTTGTGATTTGAATTTTAATAATTTTAGTAGCTCGGTTCAGTAAGCAAAGTCCTGATGGCTGTAACCAGATGCACTCATATTAAGACATCATAAAATGTTATTCCAATGAAAAAAAATATTTTTAGTCTGCCGGCATTTTAGATTTCCGTGATTGCTATGTCACAGGATGCAGGCGCGCAGCAAGGTTTAGCAGCAACGGGCAACAAAGCAGCGTCAGTTACCACATCTGTGGCAATTTGTGATTCTATTTCCCGCCTTTTTCAGGGTGAGGTGCATTCTGCGCAGGTTTAATTTTTCAACGAAGACAATTTCGCCGGATTTAATAATTCAATTTGTTTGTCTTTGATGTCAATCAGTTTTTCATCTTTGAAATCACTCAGTGTCCGTATTACACTTTCAGTTGCTGTTCCCACCATGCTGGCGAGATCCTCACGACTGATGGCGAAATTATTTTTATTATTTCGTTTCTGAATGGTAAGCAGTGCTTCTGCAACGCGCTTCCGCACTGAGTTGTAAGCAAGATTGAGCAGGCGTACTTCCATTTCATTTAAATTGTTCGACAGCATTTTGATGAAACGAGCGGCTACATCTCTGTTGGAATAAATCAAAGAGAAAAAATCCTGTTTGGGAATGAAGCACACTTCTGCATTCTCCATCGCTTCAGCACTTTCACGGAATTCAGTACCCTCGATGAGATCGGTATAGCCAATGAATTCACCTTCTTTGTGAAGGCCGGTAATCAGTTCTTTACCCTGTTCATTTGTTTTAAATGTTTTGACCTGACCTTTGTTGATGAATACAAGAGAAGTCGGTTCATCGCCTTCCATGTAAACCACTTCTTTCTTTTTGAACTGGTGCATCCTGCGGTCATTGGAAAGCTTATTCATTTCATCGAACCCCTTTGCCTGGTTAAGGAATTCATTCAGCCCTTCTACATTTTTTGAAAATTCTTTTTTGAATGATTCGCTTTTTTTCAGGCGGACTTCAATGGCATTGAGCAATTCCATTTCCTCAAAGGGTTTCGTGAGGTAGTCATCGGCGCCCATACTCATCCCTTTCCTGATGTCAGTCTTTTCAGTTTTAGCGGTAAGGAAAATAAAAGGTATTCCGGAGGTTTCAGGTTTTTTCGAAAGCATATACAGTACGCCGTAGCCGTCGAGTTCAGGCATCATGATGTCACAGAGAATAAGGTCAGGAATTTCTTTGGCTGCAAGTTCAACTCCTACTTTTCCATTTGGAGCAGAGATCACGCGATAGCTGGCAAGTTCAAGAATTTCTGCAATATTCTCTCTAATGTCCTTGTTGTCTTCAATTAGAAGAATGGTTTTCATAATCTGGTTATTAGAAGTTATATCCCCTGAGCATTCAGGTTGTTAAATTTCACGATGAACTCACTGCCAACATTTTCTGTGCTGGTAAATTCCATTTTTCCATTCATAAGTTTGATGTAGCGGTTCACAATATTTAGTCCCAGGCCGGTTCCCTGGATTGCTGTTACATTCCGGGCACGGAAGAATCGTTCAAACAAGTGCTGCTTGTCACTTTCAGGAATTCCTATTCCCTGGTCTTTCACTGAAATTTTTATTTCACCGTTTACACCGGTTGTAAACTCGATGACTTTTCCTTCGGGAGAATATTTGATGGCATTGCCGATGAGGTTGATACAAATGTTGCGCAACAGTTGTTTGTCGAGCGTCACCACGTTTACACTACCCTGATGCAAATAAATGATCTGCTGTCCGGGTTTAGTAAGCGTCTGCATTTGTTCTTTAATGTCTTCGGCAAAAACTACAATGTCGAACTCATCAGGACTGCACTCAATTTTTCCGGCTTCAAGTTTTTCGAGAGAAAGAAAATCGTTGAGGATTTCGGTAAGATTTTTTACTGATGATTTGATCCGTTCAAAATGTTTTGCACGTTTTTCCTCATCGCTTGTTGCGGAATACTTTTCTGCAAGCGTGACCGATGAAAGTATTGTACTCAGTGGTGTCCGGAATTCATGGGATGCAATGGAAACGAATTTCGATTTGAGGTCATTGAGCTGTTTTTCTTTATTCAGCGCTTCACGGGTTTCATAATCTGCCCTTCTCACGTCAGTGACGTTTTGCACAACGAGTAATATTTCCTTTACAATTCCTTTCATGTCGGGCAAGGGCACTGCATTCACCTCGTAAATTCTCGACATCAACTCCACGTCAAAATTAGCGCTTTGCCATTCAAAGACTTTGGCGAGTTTTTCTTTTATTTCATCTGTAACAGGCAGTAGTGTTTTTTCCAGTTTTGATTTTCCAAGAAATTCATGTCTGTCAATTCCCAGTTCCTGTAATTCTTTTCCGTCAAAAAATACGCGCCTCAGATTGGCGTCAACAATTTCTATCCATCCATTGGGAAAATTATGTGCCATGGTATTGTACAGCCGCTCGCTGTCACGAAGTGCTTCCTCCATGCGCGAGCGTTCGTCCATTTCCGTTTTAAGGTTTTCATTTGCCATCGCCAATTCCTTCGTCCTTTCATCCACCCGGACTTCAAGCTCAGTATTGGCTTTGATTACAAGTTCTTCCTGTTTTTTTCTTTCTGTAATATCAATGATAAAACTGATGATAAATTGTTCGTCTTTGATCTGAAAATTACTCAGGCTTATCTCCACAGGAAATTCAGTAGCATCTTTACGCTGAGCAAAGAGAGACATTCCCTTTCCCATTGGTCTGGTTTTCATTTCTCCATAATACTTATTGCGGTGATGGACATGTTTTGCAGAATATCTCGAAGGGACGAGTTGTTCAATGGTCATGCCTTTCACTTGCCCTTTTTCATATCCAAACATTTTTTCGGAGTGTGGGTTTGCCATTACGATTACTCCCTTCACATTGCTGATGATCATTCCTTCCGTAGCATTGATGAACATGGCGTTGAGGTGTTCGTCGCTCACTTTTGACTTTTCCTGTTCCATTTTGAACCGGACGATTATATATACAAATGCCCAAACCGACAATGCCGGTATGACAATGGTGGAAATTTCATTGTCACCAATTCCTTTATGGTCGTTGAGGTAGTATCCTATGACGATGAGGGCCGACATAACAATTCCCGCATCAAAAGTGCTCCTGTTACCCGGCGTCCAGATAGAGAGCAGAATAACGAGGGCGTAAATAAATTCCAGGTGCAGTTTGGCGGGAAGAAAAATGTCGCTGATAAAAATCAGTATGGTTAGTATAATTCCCAGAAATAATATTGGCCTATGCATGAGTGAGGGGATTGAAGTGCAAAATAACCGAATTATTTTTCAAAGATGATTTTTATAGCTGATTAATATCATGCAAAGCTATCTTTAATAAAAAAAATCTGATTGATGAATATCACGTCCTGGTATGACAAAAATCATCTTGCGGTAGGCTTGTGATGAATATTTTTGAATAAATTATTCATGATGAAAGAGTTTAAATTCAATCCTTTAAGGAAGATACTTGTGCCGACGGATTTTTCTGATAATGCGTCGCATGCGCTAAATTATGCTGCATTATTGGCCGCTAAGCTGAGGAGCAAGCTGGTATTGTTTCATTCGATAAAGTTTCCTGTAATTGCCATCAATGAGACGGTATTGGAAATACCCGATTCTCAGCTCGTCAAAGAATCAAATAGCAAACTCGAGAAACTAAAGAATAACCTGCGGAGCAAACAATACCCTGTTGAAATTGAAACATCTTCTTCAGTGGGTTTTGCTGTCGAAGAAATAATTAATTTTTGTCAGCTGAAAAAATCTGACCTGATTGTAATGGGGACTAAAGGTGCCCATGGACTGGAAGAGATATTTATTGGAAGTAACACTGCCGAAGTCATTGCCAAAGCCAAATGTCCTGTATTGGCAATACCACCTGATGCACGGGTGAAAGACATAAAGAAAATTCTTTTTGCAACGAACTATGCCGACAATGACTTTCAGTCCATATTTCTGTTGACGGAAATTTTCAAGCCCTGGAATCCTGAAATAATTATTGTTCACGTGGAAGACCCGCACAATGCACGCACTGAAAACAAACACTTCGAAGACTTTAAAAGTCAGGTCGTGACGAGCATCACTTACGATAAATTTTATTTCAATCTCCTTGACGGAAAAAATATTGAGCAGGCAATCAGCGATTTTGCAGTTGATAATAATGTGGATATTATTTCGGTATCAGCACGGCGCCGCAACTTGTTTGAAAAACTTACAGGTCGGAGTACCACAAAAAAAATGTCTTATCATTCCCATATTCCGCTCCTTGCATTTCATGCAGAGCAGACTGGTAGTACACCTTTGTTTTTTTAATGGTTTTTATAGTTGTCGTTGATGGAATTGTTTTCCCGTTCCGGCTTTTTTCAACCGCATAACTATCATTTTTTATTAGATGTAACTGATGCCAAATTTCGATTAATAAGCAGCAGTTAACTGTGTAGTCCAATCGTCTGAACTTCCGGTATTTGTTTTAAAATAAGTTCAATGTGTCGCTGCTTTGCTTTCATTTTGTAATCCTGAAATATTTCAAGAATATCATGGTCAATATAAACGCTGCCGGTTCCGTCAATTTCTGCAGATGAATAGGGCGGGATTTTTTCAAGCATATCTATAATTTTTTTCTTATTCAGAAAGCTGACGTTTAGTGCAAGCCTGATATTAAAGTGTTTGATGGCGCCTTCCTCCTGAACAGACAATTTAAATCCCGCTCTGTAAGTATGCTTCACCATAAAATAGATGCTGTATAGGATTCCGACAAGTACACCTATGAGTAAATCAGTAATCAGGATTGCAGCAATGGTAACTATGAAAGGGAGAAACTGTTCTCGGCCCTGCCGGTAGACCTTTACTATCATTTCAGGTTTTGCAAGATTATAACCTGTTCGGATCAGGATCACTGATAGTACACAATAAGGTATTTTATTCAATAACGGAATGCAAAAAAGCAATACAAGTACAATCCAGATGCCATGTGCAAAAGAGGATACTTTTGTTCGTGCACCGGCTTCTGCATTTGCAGCGCTTCTGACTATGACAGCCGTAATTGGCAATCCGGAAAGCATCCCGCTGAAAAAATTTCCAATACCCTGTGCAATCAATTCGCGGTTCATGGGAGTGCTTCGGTTGTATGGATCCAGTTTATCAATGGCTTCCACGCTTAACAAAGTCTCCAGCGATGCCACCATGGCGATTACAAATGCCGTCATCCATATTTCTTTTGAAAAGTTAAATGTTGCAAGAGATGGGCCCTGAATTCCACCGAAAACACTTTCGGGAAGTGAAATGAATTGCGTGGATTTGAATTCGAAAAAATGAAAAATGTTTTGAAAAAGAAAAACGAGGATTATTCCACTCAACACTGCTACAAAGGAAGCAGGAATAAATTCAAGCTTCGCTGGAAATATTTTTCTCCACGAAATCAATATACCTAAAGATAGGATTGATATCATCGTAATTCCTGAAGAGGAATGATGATAAATGTTGTCGATGTGAGAATATGCATGGGAAAAAGTAAAAACGTTAAATAATTCCTTAGTCCAGAAGTCGGGTTGGTCATAACCCATAAAAAGCGGGACTTGTTTTGATATCAGTATGATTCCAATGGCAGCCAGCATGCCTTTAATTACGGAAGAGGGGATGAAATGCGTGAAGCTACCCATGCGGAATGTACCAAGTAAAATCTGAAAAATTCCTGCCAGAGAAATGGAAAGAAAAAATATTTCCAGGGATCCCATTTGTAAAATTGCGGCAGCAGAAATGGCAGTGAGTCCTGCAGCCGGCCCGCTGACACTTAGTTGAGATCCACTGATCAATGCAACCAGTGTTCCGCCGATGATGCCGGAAATTAGTCCTGAATAAACAGGGGCGCCTGATGCAAGGGAAATGCCAAGGCAGAGCGGCAAGGCAACAAAGAATACAGTAATGCTTGCTCTGAAATCGTGTTTCAGAAATGAAAAAAAATAAAAACGGATTTTCTTTGTTGGAATATTCACATCACATTCGGGCTGTCGAATTGGAGATACCGGTTGTAAAAGTAATAATAGTTGTGGTGAGCAGTTGCATGAGCATAGCCGCGATAACAAGCGAAAGTTTTCCGTTGACCGTGAATGACAGTCCTACTACGTTATATAGTAATGCTATTGCAAAACTGGCATTGATGATTTCCTCACCTCATTCAATGACGTTGCTGCACGTATCAGCGCAATGGGTGCAACAGACTTTTTCAGTCAGGTCTTGAACCGGCAAGGGTGGGTAAATCTATCATCTGTTGTATAGCGCGAAGATGACGATTATCAAACCCGGACATGACAAAAATCATTTTCTGTTATTTTAAGAAAGCCTATTGAAAGCTGATTTTTTTCAGCTTATCTTCTGTCAATGGCTTTTCAAAAACATATTTCACCATTGGATGGGATTTTGCCTGCGCAGTTTCCTTGTCGTTAGAATCAACCACATTGATCAGGAGTGCAATGTTGCATGACAACTTATGTTCTTTGGAAATAATTTCAAAGGCATTCAGAAAATCCAAACCATTTTCTCCGGGCATATTGAGATCGAGAAAAATTATTTCGGGAGGAGGGCTATTACTTATGTTGTTGGTAATGTATTCCAACGCATCTTTCACCGAATTGGTGGTAATAATAACTTCTGAAAATGAATAACTTTTGAGAATTCTCTTTGAAACATATAAATCAATGTCATCATCGTCAATGAGGAGCACTTTTTTAAATCGCATCGTGTGGAAAAGCGTTATTGGTAAATCCTGAATTTACTGTCTGATAATTTTTATTGAGTATTGGATTTGTGAATGGCCAGAAGAACATCGGGTACTTTTTCAAATTCAATGGACTTATCGAAAAAGTAATCCGCTCCGGCTTCTTTACAATGTTTTCTGTGCTGAAAATCGGAATAATTGGTAAGCATCATCACCTTTGTTTGGGCATTAAACAATTTTAATTCTTTTAAAACTTCAATGCCATTTTGCCCCGGCAAATTAATATCCAGCAGCACCACATCAGGGTTCATGACCTGCGTGATAGCCATGGCTTCTTTACCGTTTACGGCTTCACCAACCACGCTTACTTCAGGTATTTCTTTGAGCATACTTCTGATTCTGCGAGTTACGACTTCTGAATCTTCTACGATTAAGACACTGAGTTTTTCAATCTGCATTTGCATTTGTTAAGCATGCAAATATCAGCCGGGATTTTTGAATGATAAATAGTTGATACCCGTTAAGTTGTGTAGGAGGCTGTCAAAAGTCATGTAGTTGTTTGTACTACACGGGAAAAGTTACTTCAGCACCTGCAACTTAAACAAGACTATTTTGAATGGCGTAGTGGGTGAGTTCGGCATTTGTTTTCATTTTTGTTTTAAAAAGAATCCTTGCACGATAGGTGCTTACGGTTGTAATACTTAAAGAAAATTTGTCTGCAATTTCAGTAACTGTTTTCCCTGACGCGATCATTTTCAATACATCAAACTCGCGATCGGAGAGCATTTCATGCAGCGACTTCGTGGAATCGAAATCCAGATTTTCAGCCAGCTTTTCTGCAACATCAGCAGTGATGTATCTTTTGCCTGAAAGAATTTTCCGCACTGCATTTACCAGTTCTTCTGATGCGCTTTCCTTGGTGAGGTATCCTGAAGCCCCCGCACGTAAAGCACGTATGGCATATTGATCTTCGGGATGCATGCTCAGGATGAGGACGGGTACCTTTGGATAGAATTCTTTAAGTTGTTTCAACGTTTCCAACCCGTTTCTACCCGGCATCGATATATCGCTGATGATAATATTCCAGCTTGATGCCCTTGCTTCCCGAAGGAGTTGAATGCCATCACTTACCCCCACAATTTCGGCGTCAGGGAATTCTTCGAGGAGAATTTCTCTCAATCCTCTTCTTACAATACTGTGGTCATCTGCAATGAGTATCCTGATCATTTCATGAGTTCTGTTACCGTAGAATCGGTGAGCCGCATGGGAACACTCAATGTGATTTCTGTTCCTTTCCCGGCCTGACTTTTTATATCCAGGTTACCGCCAAACATTTTAGCGCGCTCTTTCATTCCTACCAGCCCCAGTGTTCGCTTAACTTTGATTTCTGATTCATTGAATCCCTTTCCGTTATCTTTAATGCGGAGCACAAGATTTTCTTCCTGCCGTTCAAATGAAGTATTAATTTTTGATGCCTGTGCATGGCGGGCAATATTGGTCAGCGTTTCCTGAAAAACGCGGAATATTCCGGTTGATAGTTTTTTCTCAAAAGAAGATTCAGAAAATGATGTATCAAACTTAGAAGTAATTCCGGTTCTTTTTTCAAATTCATGACTCTGCCATTGCAGTGCATCTACGAGCCCAAGGTCATCGAGTATTCCCGGACGAAGTTCTGTAGATATTCTTCGCACTGTTTTTACTGTTTCATCAACCAGTGATAACATCCCTGAAATTTTTTCATGTACGACCTTACTTTCTCCGTTGATTTTTTTACTGAGCCAGGAGATATCCATTTTTAATCCGGTAAGTTGTTGTCCGAGTTCGTCATGAATTTCCCGTGCAATACTTGTGCGTTCTTCCTCACGAATGGTTTCGAGGTAGGAGGAGAGCTGCCTTAACTCTTCATGCGAACGTTTTATTTCTTCTTCTGCAATCATCCGTTCTGTTACATCATTGGTAAGCACGAGCAATGCCGGCCTGCCGTCATCCACGATCTGGTGCGTCTTTACTTCAACTTTTATGATGGTTCCGTCTTTTTTCCGGTGCTTCCTGATTCCGAAATCATTGATTAATTCCGGACTGTTTTCAATTTTGTTCATGAATGGAGTCACATCATCATCAGGTCGGATGTCAAATGCAGTCAGGTTTAAAAATTCCTCCCTTGAATAACCGTATTGTATCGCTGCTGCTTCATTCACATCAATAAGTTTCAGATCCGGTTTAGAAAGCATGAACATGGGAAATGGATTCTTATTGAAGAGCAGTTTATACTTCTGCGCGCTCATCCGTGTAACTTCTTCAGCTTTTTTGCGATCGGAAATATTAAAAATACTTCCACGGATAAGAACATGGTGATCGGACGGAAGCCTGACAAGGTTTACTTCACATGCAATATGGTTTCCGTCTTTATCGGTATGCATCCATTCAAAAGATGGTTTACCGCCGGCAATCGTTTCTGCAATTTTTTCCTCTGCATATAAAGATGATAAACTAC
Organism: Bacteroidia bacterium; assembly: GCA_038206355.1. Lineage (GTDB taxonomy): Bacteria > Bacteroidota > Bacteroidia > AKYH767-A > 2013-40CM-41-45 > JAPLDB01. The sequence goes on along the minus strand of JBBRAY010000001.1, from coordinate 72,162 downwards.
CATTGGGCTGGTATTCGGGGCTAAGGTCAAGGGGACCAATTTTTAAAAGTTCTTCTTTGGACATTTTGAAAAAGTCAACTGCGCTCTGACTTACGCTTTCAAATTTTTGGGTTTCAGCATCAAAAACCACCAGAGCTTCAGTCGCATTTTCAACCAGTGCACGATAACGCTCTTCGCTCTGTTTGATCCTTTCTTCAGCTTTTCGCCTCTCCGTTATGTCTCGGGACACAGAAAGTACGCTGATCACATCACCGGATTTACTTCTGAGTGGAACGGCGTGCATCTCCATCCACCGGTGTGTCCCTTTAAGTCCGGTGATAGAAAATTCAAGCGTTCGGGATTTGCCGGAAAATACTTCATTATTCAGTTTGAGAAAGGCAGGTTTGAATTCGTCATCTACCAGCTGCAATATATTCCGACCGATAACCTGGTCTGCGCTTTCTGCCTCAATAATGGCAAGCCCGGCAGGATTCATGTCAATGAGACTGCCATCAGCACCAATGAGTTTGATGCATTCAGGTTCCGTTTCAAAAATTGTACGGAGTCTGTTTTCACTTTCTGCCAGTTCATTTTCAACTTTAATACGTTCTGTTATGTCACGTGCAATCGCTAAAATACTGGTCTCTGATATTTTTTTTGTGTTGGCTTCAACTTCCACAATGTGGCCGTCTTTGTGAACCATGCTGCGTCTGCTGAAAACATGATCTCCGGCAGCGATGCGGGCAAAATTAATTGGTGCTGCTTTGAGTTGTTCAGCATCAATAAGCCTGCTAATATTCATACCCATCAGTTCCGACTTCAGGTAACCGAACAGTTTGCAGAAACTCTCATTGACGTCGAGAAAGTTTCCTTTGAAATCAGTGACCATAATCGGGTCAGAAGCCTGTTCAAAAAGAGCCCGGTATTTTTCCTCTATCTTTTTTACTTCTGCCTGTGCACGTTGTTGCTTGCTCAGGTCAACACCGGTTCCGATCAGGCATTTCTTGCCCTCATAAATAATTGACTTCGCCCTGAAATAAAACGGAACCACCCTTTTGTCTTTCGTCACTGCATCGGCAACAACTTCCGCCTTTCCCTCCCTGAAAACTTTTTTAATGGCATCATCCACGCGAACACGGTCATCATCGTGAAAAAAATCCAGCGAGCGTAAGTGTTCAACTTCCTCTGCAGAATATCCGGATGCGATTTCAAAATTTTTGTTCCACCTCAGGTATTTGCCTGCTTCATCCTGAACGTAAAAAATGCCCGGAAGGTTTTCAAATACGAAGTCTGAAAGTTCTTTTTCCTTTCGAATTTCTTCCCCCGCATTTTTAATTTCGGTGATGTCGCGTATATAACCGCAGAAAAAATCTTTACCTCCCCGGTAAACAGGAGCGACGGTAATCGCAACCCAAAACTCTTTACCGGCCCTATCAATAGCTTCAATCTCAATTGGCGGTTTGGGATCAACACCATCCTTTGTTTGAAGATATTGATTCAATACCTCATCGTATTTCTTTCGGCGATTTACCGGAATTATTGTTTCACTAATCCGTTTACCAATGACGTCCTCTTCTTTCCATCCGAAAATTTTTGTTGCCTGAAAATTCCAAAAAGATATTTTCCAATTGCTGCCAAAACAAACTACAGCATCGGGCGCTGAATTCAAGATACTCCTTGTAATTTCATCTCCCTGTTTAAATGGCATTTTTTCAGAGGTTAATATTTGGCATTCACAGCGATTCAAATATAATAGATTTCAGTATTCAGCCGATGTTCAGCTCACTTTTTCATAGACGCCAATCTTATCTAACTCCACCAGCACTGAGCCGTCAGGTTGTGGAGATATTGCAGGAACGAATTTAGCACCGGCAATAATCTCTGTATATTTATATGAGGTGCGGGTATAAATTGTTTGAGAAAAGGATTCGTCGAAAGCTTTGATATTGACGAGGATTTCTGCATTGTGTGTTTGAAAATCAACACCCGTTAAATCCTTCATCGGACTATTGTCGTCGATGGGATGAACTAAAGTCCAGGTCGCTGATAGCACGCTGATGCGTTTTATTTCGAGATTTAGTGTTTCAAACTTGCGGATATCTTTTCCGTTTTCAATCACCACCCATGAATAGATCATCTGTGCTTCCACTTCGATGAGGTCATTTTTTCTTTTGTTCGCCAGGCGCACCATAAATCCTTGCATGTCGCGGTAAGGCGCAATAAGAGCCACATCGCTGAAGAGCATTTTTGCTACCGGCCTGGAAAATCTTCCGTACAACAATCCTGTTGCAAGTGCAAATCCGAGTAAGCCAAGCATACTTTCAAAAGCGGCAATGGTGCTGTCAGTTATCCCAACGGGATTCAGCCTTCCGTAACCAACTGTTGTGAGGGATTGCGTGCTGAAGAAGAACGCCTCCATGAATCGTTCGAAATTATTTGCGGCAATCATACCGTTGATGTCGGCGATATCAATGTAGTAGTAAAGAAGAGCAAAAAAAATATTCAGTGATAAATAGGCAGTGGCAACGAGGATGTTGAATTTCCACCATGGCATGGTAATGAGTGAATGGAAAAAACTCAGCTCTTCAAAAAAAGGAAGGCCGCGGCGCTTTACATTGCTGCGTCCGCCTTTGGTAACCAGCCGCTGGTTCGATTCATAAACCTTGGTGCCGAAACCAAACTCTTTTAAATCTTCCGGTCTGTTTTTAAATATTGCCATAATACAATTAATGCTTCAATTGAGAACATGCAGTAAACTGCAATATATCTTGCCACGAATTACACGAATTATCACTAATAAATTTATTTAGAGAAAAGATTTGTGCGTATCCGTGAAGTTAGTGGCTGGAAATTAAATTTTGAATACTTCTTTAAACTAAATTTCAGTTACGCCGCCGCTGATGATAAACTTCATCATCTCAGATCCGGATGAATCAATCGGTTTTACATTTTCCCTTGGTACAATCACGAGTTGCCCGTTGAAGCCGTAGCTGAAGGGCAAATATACCGCCACCATACCTTCTGACATTCCCAGTTCAACAACGCTTTCTTTGGTGATAAAACCGATGCGGTGGAGTTGTGAATCTTTCTGAACAAGCACCATCACCGGGTGGTTGAAACTTTTTTTCTCGCCGACAAAAGCATTGATGAGGTCCTTCACGGATGTATAAATCAATTTGGTGAGCGGCGCTTTTTCAATCCACTTTTCGAGGTAAACGAAAAAAGGATTTCTGATGTATGTGGATCCCAGAAATCCCGCGAATGCAATCACAGAAAAAATTACCAGCAATCCGAGCCCGGGAATTTCAACTTTGTCCAGCCATGGAATTCTCACAGGAATCTGAAACGGCAGCAAGCTGTCAATCCATAAAATGGATTTTATTAATACATAAATGGTAACAGCGATGGGAACTACAAAAAGTAATCCCTGGAGGAAGTAGTTGAAGATGCGTCTCATTGGTTGGTAGATTTGCGAACCGCAAATATGTCCAGAAATAGAATGAGAAAGGGGAAAGTTGAAAACTTAAAGGCAACGGTGAGAATTAACTAACACCCTCCCTTTCATTTGCTACACGGAGGGTGGTTGGTATTAATGAATCCTATCTCCGTTGACGAGCAGCAATTTGTCTGCTGCGATAATTCTATTCTCTTCTGTGAGCCGGACAAAATACAGTCCGTCAGGTAAATTGTCACGGTGAATGGTAACCGCTTGCCCGGAAACATTTTTTATTTCTTTCGCAACCTTTCCAAATGAATTGTAAACCCACAGCGTTGCATGATGGAAAACATTTTCTGACCGCAAAGTTGTTTGGTCGGAAAAAGGATTTGGATTAATCTCAATTCGGCCGATATTTTCTGGCGATGAAAGCCCTGTATAAATTGCATTTATCACATTCGAGGAATCTGAGCTGCATCCTTGAAGCGTCACAATACAGTAGTAACTGTCGTTTGAAGGAATATCATAAGTAATATTGTTGGCGCCATTGATGATACCGATTGAATTGTACCATTGATTGCCGGAGAGGGCATCTGATGAAAGCGTATTTCCAAACTGCGATATAACAGGAGCCGGGGGTACTGAATTCACGGTAACCCATAAAGACGAAGAGCCACCTTCTCCGTAAATATTTATGCCGCGCACTATAATATTTCCCGAAGAAGCCCCTGATGAAAAATCTACAGTAATTGTATTGGTAACACTGGTACCGGTCGCACCTGATGGCAAAGTCCAGTTGTAGGAAGATGCATTTGGGATGGGAGGTACGGAATAAGTGATGCCGTTGGATCCTTCACATACCGTTGTTATACCGGTAAGAGCATCGCTACAGCCCGGAATATGATTCTTAACTGCCCGATAAAGTAAAAAGGTAACCGCTTCCATGCCCGAGGGAAAGGAATTGGTTAACCCGCAAACTGCAACATGCAGGCATGAATCATAAATCATTTTGCTGCGATAGCCCCACGTAGAACCACCATGTCCCCAATATTGATATCCCTGCAACAGATCCCTGCTTAAGCCAAGTCCGTACTGGTAATTCGGGTTGCCGGTGGGAAGGAAGTTCGTGAGTTCATTTATTGACGACTGATTTATTATTTGACCGTCAAAGAGCGCGCTGTACCATTGCACCATTTCAGCCGAGGATGAAAACATTGAACCGGCACAGCCGCCTGCTGTATTAAGCCCTGTGCGGGAAGTATCATTGTAATCAATTGTATTCCACCAGCGGTGAGCCACAATTCCAACGGCAGGTTCTTCAATATCATAAAAAATGCTATCCAGAAAAAGGGGAGTAAGGATGCTGTCGCGGATCAATTTTGAAATATGAAAACCTGTTGCATTTTTTGCAATCATTCCGGCGAGGATATAATTGACGTTGGAGTAACCGTAACTCGTTCCCGCAGGAAATAGGGGAGAGCCTAACCAACTCAAAACTTCAACAGGCGTAAATACCCTTGTTGGGTTCAGGTTAATGGTGTCCATCCAGGGTGAGGTAAACAAAGGGTCGGAGATGCCGCTTGTATGATTGAGTAACTGACGAATGGTGATATTGGGATTAATGTTTGGAAAATTCGGAAGCCATGTGAAGAGAGAATCATCAAGATTTATGATATTGTCTTCTGCCAGTTTCAGCATCATCGTTGAAACAAATAATTTTGTGTTGCTCGCAATACCCATTTTCATTTCCGGAGTTATTGGTTGTCCGGCATAAGAAACCCCTGCAACACCAGTCCATATTCCCTGCCCCGGAATATACACGCTTGCCGACATACCTTTAATATTTGGAATTGAGGACACATAAGTGTTCAGTGTGTCCTGAAGCATGGTAGCCAATAACGGATTAAAGTTTTGTGCATGGGTGCTCAATCCGGCAATGGAGAGCATGATTGCGAACGATAATTTTATTTTCATGTTGATTTTTATCCGGTATTAGTTATGACGAAAACCAGCGTAAAAAGGTTGCGATAAAACTCCGACGAGGTTCTAAACTTGGTTAGAGTTACCAAAATAACATCCTACAGTTTGATTGGCTACCTGAAAGGTGGTTTGTTCTTCCGGTTCTATTCAATACAAATTCTAAAACAAAAAACTATATTTACAACATGCCAAAAGTAGCATGCACGTTCAGAATAACACTATTTTATCCGAGAAAATGTCCAACTTATTGGGGGCTGAGACAATCAATGCCCACCATAACTTTGTAATCCATCATGAGATTTTTTTTTAAAGTTAAACCATCAACTCAATTAACCATTGCCGAAGTAAACTAACACCCTTAATGAGAGCATAACTCTATTATTCTATTTGGTTCTTGTTCAACAAACATGGCGGAGGTTTAATTCGGGTGATAGATCTTTAATCTAGGCAGGTCGATAATTCTCCTCCGCCATGTGGTTAATCTTGGCTTGAAAATAATAATAAATTTGTCGGTGCAAACCTAAGGGACAGGTCGCCCGGGCGAGGCGTGGAGAGCGGCGGACACCTGTTGGGTGTCATAAGATTGAAGACCGGCACGGAAAAAGTTCTCTCATTATTACCTCGCAGCTTCCGGTTAAACAATGGTATAAAGTGATTGGAGAAAAAACTGTTGCTGATCCAATCCTGGACCGGATCGTTCACGATGCGCAACGGATCGAACTCAAGGGCGCCTCATTACGTAAAGGAAAAACAGAACTTGATATTACAAAAGATTAATTTAAATTTACAAAACTAAAATCAAAAATAATCGCTCATCTCAAAAACCAAAAACAGTGGTTAACTATAGGGGGTCAGTTTGCAGTGAAGCGAGGGGGTCAGTTTGTCTGAAATCTCCAGTAACTACTTTGGCAATTTCTGTAAATTTATTAAATGCTTCAATACCCGGCCTCGGGACACTAGTATCAATAGGTATAACAGTTGCCGATGAGTCCGGAGGATTTAATTGCCTTTACGAATATTGTGGAGAAAGGCATTGATATGAAAATCATCGATTATTCTTTTTACAGAATTTATCATCTTTTTAAAAAGGGCGAAGATTCGACTTATGCTGCCTTTCTTTCAACAATAGCTTTTACAGTTATTGTATTCTTTAATGTATTTGCAATAGGTACTTTTTTAAGAAAATTAGGAATAATTCCATACTTTATTCATTCAAAAATTACAGGAATATCGCTTGAGATTATACTTTTTGGAATGGGATGGCTTCTATTTTTAAGAAAGAAAAAGTACGTGGACATCGAAAATAGATTTCGAGAAGAAAGTAGACATACGGGGGTCCTTGGAAATATTGGAGTAATTCTTATTTTGATTCTCTCCTTTAGTTTTTTGGTAATAGCAGGGAAATACAAATCATAAGATTCTAACCTATGGCGATAAGATACATTGTAAAATTATCTGTCAGGAGCTCGGAATTTTTCGACATCCTTATTAAAAACAAATGTACTAGTTGTTGTCCTAAGTCAACCTGCTAAATTTCCCAGCCACTTCCAGAGGTAGTTGTCAGAGAAAAAACACTAAGGTTTTATCAACTCGTTCCGGAACAATATTTTCGAATGTTAATTCAATAATATGCAGCTGTTTTTCAGTGAACCCACCACCCGACAGATCGCCCGCGAGGGATGGTGGGCTGGACACCTGTTGGGTGGCATAAAAATAACATTCTTGCATCATGATATTCCGCTCTTGTAATCATGAAAGGCCTGGAAGTTTACAAGCCCGCTAAAAAGCTCCATCACCTTGTAAGCTTCCCTGAAAGTCGGCGATTATATAACCTTATTTTTATCTTTGAGGATCATATTGAATCGAAAAGAGTATTAAAGTTATGAGGATAATTTTATTTTTTGTTATAATTTTCTTTGTCTTATGGGGATGTAAAAAGAAAGAGTCGTCATGTGAAGACCGCGAAAAAATATATTCTTATTTGACTGATGATGAAAAAAAATGGCTCCAATTTTCTTCAGCTGATTCATTATTTTATGAAGATTCTTTATTGAACGAAAGATTTTTTGTAAAAACCAGCCAAAAAGATTCAACTTATACAAATTGTAATTTTGTTGAAGAACATGCAGGGGCAGTTTTTACTTCTGATTCGTGCCCATTGAATTTTAATTTTACAATTGCCAAAACTGTTGATAATTTTATTTTTCATTTAAGCACTGGAATTTTTGATCATAATCAGAATATCTGCTCTTCATTTTTTAATTACTCATCATCAAATGGAGGAGGGTTGCAGCTTGATTCTGTAATTCTTAGAAGCAGAAAATTTTATGATGTTATAAAATTCGAGGACACAGAACGCACACTATATTTTACGAAGTCTGATGGAATAGAAGCATTTACTGTGGATTCAATTTTATGGATAAAAACTATTTGAAAGATTTTAGAAGGTACTAAGACTGAGGTTCATTTTATCGTTTATCTGTATTTGCTTATCTGATACACTGAAACTGGCGTAACTCCGACGAGGTTCCAAACCTCGTCGGAGTTACGCGTTCCAACTAAATTCTGATTTCACCCCGCCCATCCCTCTCTATCCAAACTCCGATACTGTATCGCTTCCGCCAAATGTTCCGTTTTTATATTTTCACTTCCTCCAAGATCTGCAATCGTTCGTGATACTTTTAATATCCTGTCGTAAGCACGTGCAGAAAGCCCGAGACGTTCCATGGCTGTTTTTAAAAGCTGTGTTCCTTCCTCGGGAATCGGACAAACACTGCGGAGAAGTTTAGAACCCATTTGTGCATTTGCGTAAATTCCATCGTTGTCTTTGAAGCGCGCTTCCTGAATTTCCCTGGCACGCACTACGCGTTCGCGCACAGCTTCACTTTTTTCAGATAACCTCACAGAAGTGAGTTCGCTGAAGGGAACCGGCGTCACTTCTAAATGAATGTCAATGCGGTCGAGCAGCGGACCGGAAATTTTATTCAAATATTTCTGTACGACACCCGGTGCGCATACACAATCCCGCTCTGGATGATTATAATTTCCGCACGGACAAGGATTCATACTAGCAATGAGCATAAAGCTGGCGGGAAATTCTACGGATAGTTTTGCGCGCGAAATTGTGACCACCCTGTCTTCCAATGGTTGTCGCATTACCTCGAGGACGGTGCGTTTAAACTCGGGAAGTTCATCGAGAAATAATACGCCGTTGTGCGCAAGAGAGATTTCACCGGGCTGTGGAAAGCCACCGCCGCCTACCAGCGCCACATCTGAAATTGTATGATGTGGCGAACGAAACGGCCGTACGGAAATCAACGATGCATCACGTTGTAGTTTTCCGGCCACACTGTGGATCTTTGTTGTTTCCAGCGCTTCGTGAATGGTAAGTGGTGGAAGAATTGAAGGCAGTCTTTTTGCAAGCATCGTTTTTCCGGCGCCGGGAGGACCGATCAATATTAAATTGTGTCCGCCTGCGGCAGCTACTTCCATGGCGCGTTTAATATTTTCCTGCCCTTTCACATCGCTGAAATCGAATTCTGTTTTCGTCTGACTGTTGTAGAATTCCACTTTGATGTCAACGACCGTTTTCTCAAGTTGGCGGGTTTCATTGAAGAATTCATAAACTTCGCTGATGTTGTCCACGCCATATACATCAAGTTCACTGACGATAGCGGCTTCGCGTGCATTGTGTTTCGGTAAAATAAATCCTTTGAATCCTTCTTTGCGCGCCTGAATGGCAATGGGCAACACGCCTTTGATGGGTAGCAATCCGCCGTCGAGAGAGAGTTCACCCATGATGATGTACTTTGAAATGTCTTCCTGTTTCAGTTGATCTGTTCCTGCAAGTATTCCGATGGCAATGCTGAGGTCATATGCTGAACCTTCTTTCCTGATGTCTGCAGGCGCCATGTTGATGGTAATTTCTTTTAACGGATACTGATAGCCGCAATTTTTCAGTGCAGCGATGATTCGCTTCTGACTTTCTTTCACGGCATTGTCGGGGAGACCAACGAGAAAAAAATATACGCCCTTGCCAACGTTGACTTCAATGGTAACAGTTGTGGCATTGATTCCCTGAACGGAGCTGCCGAAAGTTTTTACGAGCATGAGATTTTATTTTGCAGAATGTGAAATGCAAATATGAGGGGAAGGGTGTAATGTCAGGCCATTGTCAGAAAATGTTCTATTATATTAAAACTATTCACAGTAAATTTTGATGCGGGGAACGATTTTATAGTTTTGCGCAACGAAAAAAAAACATGAAACGAAATTTTACACTTGCCCTTTTCTCAGCGATTGCATTTTCTGTTAATGCTCAGGAGACTGATACGATTCATTACCCGCAGGAAAAACATTTGAAGAATGTGCGGCAACTGACTACAAAAGGAGATTATGCTGAAGCGTATTTCAGTTTCGACAGCAAAAGCATCACCTTCCAGGCAACTAATGAGCAGTGGAATGCGCCTTGTGATCAGATTTTTTCTTCGGCGCTGGATAATTTTTCTCCTGTTTTAATAAGCACAGGAACAGGAAGGACAACGTGCTCCTATTTTCTTCCGGGAGATACTACAATACTTTATGCATCCACGCATCTTGTAGGAAAGGAATGTCCGCCGAAGCCCGCTCCACGTGCTGATCATAAATATGTGTGGCCGATATATGACAGTTTCGAAATTTTCGTTGCTGATTTACATGGTAACATTGTAAAGCAATTGACCAATTCTCCCGGGTATGATGCAGAAGCAACATTATCACCGAAGGGAGATAAAATTGTTTTCACAAGCATGCGCAGTGGCGACCCTGAATTATACACGATGAACATTGACGGCAGCGATGTAAAACAAATTACCAACGGACTGGGTTACGACGGCGGCGCTTTCTTTTCTCCTGATGGAAAAAAACTGGTGTTCCGTGCTTCGCGTCCGGCAACAGAAGCAGATGTGAAAATTTACAAAGACTTATTAAACGATGGATTGGTGATGCCGACAGAAATGGAACTTTTTATTTGTGATGTGGATGGAAAAAATCTGAAGCAGGTAACGCACCTCGGCGGGGCCAACTGGGCGCCATTCTTTTCACCTGATGGAAAGAAAATTATTTTCAGTAGCAACCACGTACAGAAAGGGTATCACTTCAATTTATTTCTCTGCGACCTCGATGGGAATAACGTGGAGCAGGTTACATATGACAATGTATTTGATGCATTTCCTGTTTTTTCACCCGATGGAAAAAAGTTGATCTGGAGTTCTAATCGCAACAACGGAGGAACGCATGACACGAATTTATTTATTGCCGAGTGGGAGTAATTTGGAACCGGGAGTTTTTCTGAATAAAAACAGTGGTGTAATGATGGCCGGGGTAAACGAAAGAAGTAACCATTCAAGGTTGTATATACAGCCGAAGAAATAGACCACTGAGGCACAGAGGACACGGAGAACAGCCGTGGTTTTACTTTGTGGATATTTGAGCATTAAGTAGTGTATCATTATGCCTTAGGTTTCAGAATCAGATTTAATATCACTACTGTCCGACTAAAAATAATTTTGCTTTGAAAGATTCATCGCTACGCTCTGAATGACAATGTTATCATGTGTTTGCAAGGATATTTACTCTCCAAAAGTCCTGTCATTCAGAGCGCAGCGAGGAATCTCATTAAATTTAGTCGGACAGTAATGATTTAAAATATCTGTCATTTATCCAAACTCACTGAATACAGAAATAGTCTTTCTCTGTGGCCCCCTGTGCCTCAGTGGTAAAATCTTCTTCTTCTTCCGTGTTAAACCCCATCCTCCATTTGTTAACGAAGTCATAAATCCTAAAAATCATAAATCTGAACAATCCCTCTTTCCCGTTTGTTTGAACTCATACCAAAGAATTACAATCTTTGCATAAACATTAATCAAATGAAATTTTTAAGAACCATTTTTGTTACGGTGCTTTGCGGATCATCAATGATTTCATGCGCGCAACAAAAAGTAAAAAAGGAGACATCTAAAATGACACAGGAAAAAGTAAATCCGGCCAATCTAGACACCGCAACATTCGGAGCAGGATGCTTCTGGTGCGTCGAAGCACAATTTCAAATGCTTGATGGCGTATTAAAAGTAGAATCAGGATACTCCGGCGGACACGTAAAAAACCCTGCATACCGTGAAGTGTGTGAAGGCACCACAGGACATGCTGAAGTTTGTCAGGTCACATACGACAAAACAAAACTAACGTATGACGACATGCTCCAGGCATTCTGGACGTCGCACGATCCGACACAACTGAACAGGCAGGGAAATGATCATGGAACGCAATACCGTTCAGTGATTTTTTATCACAATGCTGAACAGAAAAAAATTGCGGAGAATTATAAGATGAAGCTGAATGATGAAAAGGTTTACAATAGTCCCGTGGTGACTGAAATTTCTCCGTTCACTGTTTTTTATAAGGCAGACGATTCGCACCAGAACTATTTCAACCAGAATGGGGACCAGCCCTATTGTACATATGTGATTCAGCCAAAGGTGGAGAAATTCAGAAAGGTATTCGGGAATAAGCTGAAGAAAGAATACGTGCACTGATTCAACAGTTCGTTTAATAGACAAGCCCTGAAGTAAAGTCGCGCATTCTGCACAACTTACTTCAGGGCTTTGTTTTCTTCCGGAGGATCAGTTCTTCACAAATCGTTTTTCAATAGTGCGTTCGTGGTTTTGGAATTTGACGAAATAAAATCCGGGAGAAAAGTTTCTTACATCAATTTCAAATGTTTCATGCGTGATGGATTGTAACGGAATGATGCTTTCGCCGAGCATATTTAGTATTTCAATAGTTGCTCCTGTGTTTGAAAATGGTGTATGTATTCTCAGCAGATCTGAAACAGGATTCGGATACAAGCGAAATACCTCTTCTGCTTTTTCCTTTATGCCAACATTAATTATTGCTGATGATGCAGCTTCACAACCTTGCTGGTTGTAAACTGAAAGTCCGTATAAACCTGTTGCAGGAGGAACATAGTAGCTATTGGTTGCTCCCGGGATTAAGCCCGAAGTGTCGTACCACTGATAAGAAGTGTACAATGGATCTATTATACAATATACAGTATCGCCTGATTCATATAACACCGGTGGCGGAGGAAGCGGATTCACATTCAGGAAAGAAGGCAGCATGATTGTATCAGATCCAAATCCATTCGTAGCGATCAGCGTAACGTCAAACGATCCGGTATTCAGAAAACAAATGCCCTGCGGATTTTCATCTGTTGAAGACGCAGGAATACCTCCGGGGAAATACCATTGCCATGAGGTGGCATAAATAGAAGTGCTGCTGAAGTCAATACATTGAAGCATACATAGCGGGCTAACCGGAGTTGCAAGTGATGCCTGCGGAAGTTTGAATTGTACGAGGTGACTGGTAATGGTATTTGTGATGATGGCCGGGTTGAAATCAAAATAGATATAGGCCGTATTGCTTACCTCTATCGAGTCAGGGATTCCCTGAAGTGCTTTGATTCTATACTTCACAAAACCATGACTGCCGGGTTCATCCACGATGCTGTCGGCGAGTAGTATGTTGTCAAATCTGAATGTAACAATCCGGTTAGGGTAATCGAGGTTGGTCACAACGGGATGACTTGATCCAACAATTTCAAATGTTTCCAGATCAAGAAACGGATTCAGCGTATCTTCTATTACGACAAGGAAAGCAGTATCATTTCCGGTATTCTGAAAATTGATATTGTATTCAAGCATCTCTGTATTCAGGGTTGAAGGATCGGTAGGTGTTTCCTGTGGTTGAACGCTTTTATCATTGGGATCATAGGAACATGAAACAATGGTTGAAAGTGATGAATGATAGGTATGATTGGCAATCTGGTCGGTGTATGTATACCATACCGTATTGCCTGCACCCGGACTCAGGAACTGCACATAACAGGTAAGTTGTGAAAGCGGACCTACATTATAATTCCAGACCATCGTATCACCATTGGTATAATTTGGGGCAATGCTGGTCCACGTAACCGAGAGGTTCGATGAATGGATGAGTGTGACAGTGCCTGAATGAACGGCGTCTTCCGGATTGGAAATATGCCAGAAGGTAGTCGTGTTGGTATTGCACCTCATCGTTTGTTGAGAACAGTAAAATGTATGCTCGTAGGTGAGTTGTTTTTTTGTTCCAAAATTAAACCCCGACTGCGAAGTATCAATTACAGTAATATTATATGTTGGGGATGAGGTGTTCACGTAAGGGCTGTCAGGAACATATTGAACGGTGTAGTTTCCGGGATCGGTGTAATAGAAGTAGTTACCGTTAACATCAGTGAATGAATAAATGGAGTCCGGCAGAAGCAGAACTTTTCTTCCGCCTAAACCATATTCACTGCCGTTTTTAACGCCGTTACTGTCCGAATCAAAGAAGACATATCCCTTGATGTCAGGAGGTATTACGCGGAAGGCAAAATGTTTTGTCATGGTTGGTGATCCGCCAAGAGTGAGGTAATAGTCTCCATCAGGAGCAGCATTGGGTACAAAGGTTTTCAACCGGACGTGGTTACTGTCCAGTACCGTGATATTCTGCGAGGAAAAATACAAGCTATAAGTCGTCAACTCTGAAGTGAGGGATGCATTGTACACCGGACTTGTTATTAAATTTCTCCCGGTAATCCTGACCACCATTTGCACACTGTCACCTTTCATCGACTGGTGCGGGTTCACTGAAATAATTTTTTTGACAACGCCTCCTGTTATCGTATAAAAATAAGTCCGGTTCGACTGATTGAGATTCTGGAGGTCAATATTCAGCGTGTACTTTCCATTGGTCGCATTGTATGGAATATTAAAATCAACATCCACGTTGTTGGAATCAATATAGCTGATGTTTGAGTGATACAGGATTGAATTGTCAATTTCGCTTTTCATCTGTACCCATCCGATATGCTGATAACCTGTGGAAGAAAGGAATTGCATCTGTGCTCCTGTGATGTGTGTAGTGAGAACCGTACCTGCATTTGCATGATTGGGTGTTGCTGAAAATATCCTTCGGGGATCTTTACCGGTCATGTAGACACCATCCACTTTCGTATTGATATAAATACCGGAAGCAAAAATGGTAACGTCGTAAAACCCGCCATGCATCGGATTTGTAATGTTGAAGGTGGCCGTCATCAGGTTGTCATTGATAATAGATGTTGATGTGCTTGAGAAGAAGGAGCCATCAGAATTATTCGGCTGCGTCAAGCGCACAAATGAAACCGGATGGGAAAGCAAGAAAGTATTGTGACCGACGAGTGTAATCGTCACACTTCCTGAAGAAGGAATAGAGAAAGGACTGATGGAAACAATTTTTTGTGCTGAAGCAACAAGTGCGAAGCAGGTAAAAATGGCGGCAGTGTAAATTTTTTTCATTGGAGGGTGGGTTAGAATTCAGGGACAAAACTATTTTTCAATCGAATACCACCGGCCATGTATTACGCTAAGCAGGAAAAGTAAGATGTGAGTGCAGTAAATGCAGTTGCGAAAATGTTTTTTAAATCTGAGGCTTCTTAAAAATTTCTGTATTCCGGCGATATTTTTGATTCAGAATAACAAAGATGCAGGAAAGTTTTATTTTCTATCAGCATCCAGAGTGAAGCGTCCAGTGGTTCAGAGGAGAAAACAGCAGAATTGCTTTTCATTGCCATGTAAAGCGTATAGTGTTTTTCAGAATCCATAGCCTTTTCATCTTGTTCATTGTATGCCCTCCAGACAAACAGTTCTTTGTCTGTCATCAGAAAAGAGGTAAGGGATGAATATGCAGTCTTTTTTGATATTTCTTTTAGGCGGAGAAAAATTGATTCAGCATCATTTTTTGCTCTGTCATCAATGAGTTTTTGCAGAAAAATAAATGAGTCAGAAGTATGTTGCTGTATCGCTTCAGCCATATAAGTTTTGATGCCTCTATTGTGACAAAGTGCAAAAGATTTGTCCCCGGCATTGATGATAAATGGATGCGAACCTTCTTCCGTCTTGTCCAGTGCCTTTGATGCCAGGCGGTTGTATCCAATAATGATATTTGAACTTGCTGTGTGGGCTGTATTCAGGTATGACTCATTCCATGCGTTTTCTTTTGAACGTTTATGTATTTCAATGTTGCCATTATTTGAAAATGCCATACCGCAGCCATCATCATGTGTACCACGGATAGAATGGCCATCGGGTTGCAGGCCATGTTCCGATAAATATTTCAACGAATATGGACATTGCATCATCTCATCGAGCATTCCCGATTTTTCAACACTTATTTTTGAAAGCATTCTACACATGGGGTACGAATAACGAAAGATTGCGAATTTACGAACAACGAATAATGAAGAACGGATCGCGAATAACTCTTATCCGGTAATCTGGTAGTGGCACAGTTTGGATTTTAAAGATTCCTCATTTCATTCGGAAAGACAAAAAGGTTGCTGATTAAGTTGGCGGAAGAGAAAATTTGCCCCCGATCCGCAAATTTTCTCTTCCGCCACAAACATCATTTATAACCTGTCATTCCGAATGAAATGAGGAATCTCTCAAGCTGTGCCACTACCGGAAATCTAAAAGTCCGAAATGTAAACGCCCAATCAATCATTAAATAATTTTCAAGTCTTTCCTCAGGCGAAAAACAATATCTTCGCAACGCATTTCATGAGCGATATTATCCACCTACTTCCTGATTCCGTTGCCAACCAGATTGCTGCCGGAGAGGTTATTCAGCGTCCGGCTTCTGCCGTTAAAGAATTGCTTGAAAACGCGATTGATGCCGGAAGCACGCATATCCAGGTTATCATTAAAGACTCAGGTAAAACACTGATCCAGATTATTGACAATGGTTGCGGAATGAGTGAAACCGATGCAAGAATGTGTTTTGAAAGACATGCCACATCTAAAATTAAGAAAGCAGAGGACCTGTTCAGTATCCGTACCATGGGTTTCCGTGGCGAAGCCATGCCTTCCATCGCCGCCATTGCACAGGTGGAACTGAAATCGCGCCGGCACGAAGATGAAACGGGAACGTGCGTAGTGATCGAAGGCGCTGAAGTGAGATCGCAGGAGGCCGTGAGCACTGCTCCGGGTACTTCTATCTCCGTTAAAAATTTATTTTATAACATACCGGCAAGAAGAAATTTTCTCAAATCCAATCCTGTCGAAGCACGTCATATCATTGAAGAATTTGAACGCGTAGCACTGGCGCAACCACAGATTGCCATGACCCTATTGCAAAACGGACTGGAAGTATTTCAACATCCCGTTTCCAATTTCCGCCAGCGTATTGTGAATTTATATGGTGCCAACTATAATGAAAGACTAGTGCCCGTACAGGAGGAAACATCTTTACTTAATATCACCGGTTATGTCGGCAAGCCGCAGTTTGCACGCAAGTCGCGCGGAGAACAATATCTTTTTGTAAACAGAAGATTTATCAAAGACGGTTATTTACACCATGCCATTACCGGCGCCTTTGAGGAACTATTGCCACGCGATTCATTTGCATCTTACTGGCTTCACCTGGATATTGATCCTGCAAAAATAGACGTGAACATTCATCCTACAAAAACGGAAGTAAAGTTCGAAGATGAACGATCCGTATATGCCATCGTACGTGCTTCCGTAAAACGTGCACTGGGACAATACAGCGTTTCTCCGGCCCTCGACTTTGAACAGGAGCGGGCATTTGATATACCTCATGCCATGAGGAAGGAAAGTCCGAAGCAGCCCATGATCATGGTGGATACTGAGTACAATCCGTTTCGCGAAAAGAGTTCGCCGTCAGAAAACAGGCAACTCGGAAATCTTTATTCAGGTATAAAAGCTGACGTGCAATCCATCATTGAACATCAACCGGCAGAAAATGTACCCCTGACATTGAATTCAAAATGGAGTGAAGAGTTGTTAACTGAAGGTGATGAATTTATTTTTCAACTCGAAAACCGTTACATCATTACAAGGCTGAAGTCGGGACTTTTACTTTTTGACCAACAGGCAGCGCATGAACGGATATTATATGAACGCTACCGGAAAATGATGGAAGCGGGAAATGGTCCATCGCAGCAATCTCTGTTTCCGCAGGTCATTGAGCTTGCCGCGCCTGATTTTGAATTGATGAAAGTAATCAGCGCAGACATCAGATCGCTGGGTTTTGATTTACAGGAATTCGGACAAAATGCATTTGTAATTCATGGCACACCTGCTGATATTCCTGCCGGCGATGAGAAGCGGATGATTGAAAAACTGCTGTAACAGTATAAAAACAATCAGTCTCAGTTAAGTGTTGACAGCCGCGAAAGCCTGGTTCGTGCAATGGCAAGAAACAGCAGCGTGAAAACAGGAAAGCACCTCAATCCCAAAGAAATGAAACAGCTCGTTGATGAACTCTTTGCATGCGAGAAGCCCTTTATGAGCATGGAAGGCAAATCAACGGTCGTAAAACTGAGCAGTGACGCAATTAAAGAAATGTTCAGAAAATAAAATCACTTTGTATCAGCAGTCGAAGCAGTAGTATATTATGGAACAATTTCGCCCGAAGCGTTTTAGTTTTCTTCCTGAAGTCGTAAAAAATCTTCTCATCATCAACGGGATTTTTTTTCTTGCCTCATATGTCCTTCAGCAGCGCGGCGTTGATTTGAATGATATCCTCGGACTTCATTATTATGAGGCGGAGAAATTCAAGTGGTGGCAGTTTATTACCTACATGTTCATGCATGGAAGTTTTGGCCACATTTTTTTCAACATGTTTGCCTTGTGGATGTTTGGCGCTGCACTTGAAAATGTTTGGGGAGGCAGAAAATTCCTCAACTACTATATTATTACAGGCCTCGGAGCAGCCCTCGTGCAACAGGCCCTCGTTTATTATGAAATGCAGCCCGTAGTTGCATACATGAATGATTACATCGCAGCACCGGATTATGATAAGCTGAAGGACTTTGCAAACAGTGCGGCTTTTACAAAATTTTCTTCTCTTGAAATGTCGGAACATTTCAATGAGTTCATTAATAAATTTAATCTGATCATCAATACCGATGCGCCACGGGCGATGGCGTTGAGTGTTGATTACATGAAAGAGTTTCGTTCTGATGTGCTGAATGCGCCTGTCGTAGTGGGGGCTTCAGGAGCAGTGTTTGGATTATTGCTTGCTTATGGCATGCTTTTTCCGGATAATCTGCTGTACGTTTATTTTGCATTTCCCATCAAGGCAAAATACTTTGTGATGATCTATGGTGCAATTGAGCTCTTTAGTGGATTTGCTAATGTGCCCGGAGATAATGTGGCCCACTTCGCTCACCTCGGTGGATTGTTGTTCGGATTTATCACCATCATGATCTGGAGGAATCAGGATAAGAGTAAGAGGAATGATTTTTATAATCCATAGGTGGGAGAGGAGAGCAGCCGATGAACAGCCGTCATTGAGTCATTAAGTCATTGGTCAATGGTAGCAGCCGAAGTTGGGAGTGAGAACAGCCGTCATTAAGTCATTAGTCATTGGGAGCAGCCGGGTCAGATTGTTAGTCAATTAAAAAAGTAACACCTATAATGTTTAAAATTACTTCCATTATTTCGATCTCACATCTCATATCTAATACCTCTCTTCTCTCTGAATTAAAATGAATTTTTCAGGTAACATCAAAAGCCAGTTTCGCAATGCCGATACATTGCAAAAGATAATCGCAGTCAACGTTGTGGTGTATCTTGGGTTTGCAGTGGTGAGGGCTATCATGAAGCTATTCATGACGTCACTCGATTTTTATTTTATTCCTTCACACTGGCTGGCCGTTCCCGCATCATTGCCAATACTGATTACAAAACCATGGACGCTTATTACTTATATGTTTTACCACGAGGAATTTTTTCACATCCTTTTCAATATGCTCTGGCTTTACTGGATGGGAAAAATTTTGCAGGAATATCTCGGCAGTAAAAAATTATTCAGCACATATATACTTGGAGGCATCAGCGGGGCATTGTTGTATATCATGGCCTATAATTTATTTCCGCTGTTTAGTGAATCCGTCTCCATTTCTTTTGCACTAGGAGCCTCAGCGGGTGTGCTGGCCATCACTGCAGCAGCGGCTACTTTACTTCCTGATTACAAAATCGGACTCATGTTCATCGGGCCTGTGGCATTAAAATACATCGCCATCTTTACCGTATTCCTTGACCTGGTCAATGTAAGTGGCTCCAATGCCGGAGGCCACATCGCACATTTAGGCGGCGCATTGTTCGGATTTGTTTATGTCACACAATTGAAACAAGGTCGCGATATTGCGCTTTGGTTTACTAATTTGATGGACAGACTGGCAACATTTTTCAAAGGAAGTGGTAGAATGAAAGTGCGCTATAAACGTGCTGCCGGTGATGATGAATTTGTGTCTAAAAAAAGAGATAACCAGGAACGGACAGACGAAATACTTGATAAGATCAGTAAATCAGGTTATGGAAGTCTGACGAATGAAGAACGGGAATTTCTTTTCAGGTCGAGTCGGGATAATTAATTCGATCATTTTTATTTTTTTTAATCTTCTGTTGTTTGACTCAGGAAAAAAACAAGATGTCATTTTTCAATAAGCTGATGTTCATCCTGAACATATGCTGCATTTTTTTTCTGTTGTGTTCCTATCTCGCTGCATACATTTCACCGGATGGTAATTTCTGGTGGCTTCAACTGATTGCATTGACCTATGGATTTTTATTACTACTCAACCTTACTTTTATTTTATACTGGATTTTGAGGAAACGAAAATTATTCTGGTATTCAACCATTGCAATTCTAATTGGCTATTCAAAAATATTCGGCATTGTTGAGCCGAGGTTTCCGTCAGCATCAGCGCCTGAGAAAAATCATGACACGGGTTTTCCTGTCAAGGTGATGTCTTTTAATGTCAGGCTTTTTGATTTATATAACTGGTTTCACAATCATGAAACGAGGGGAAAAATATTTGAGTTTTTGAAAGCGGAATCGCCCGACATCGTTTGTTTTCAGGAATATTTTTCGTCCGACAGAAAGCTTTCAGATTTCAATAACAATGCGCTGGTGCCTGAAGTCCTGAAGACGCCCTACTCACATGTTGAATATACTGTTACGCTTCGCGACTCCGACCACTGGGGTATTGCCATTTACAGCAAGTACCCGATCATTAAAAAGGAAGCAGTTCATTTTGAAAAACGCGGAGGAAATATTTTTATCTATGCCGATGTTGTCATTGGAAAAGACACCATCAGGATTTTCAATACCCATCTTGAAAGTATCCGTTTCAGAAATGAAGATTACCAGTATCTGTCCAATCTGAAGAATGACGTACAACAGGATGACATGGCAGGAGGAATAAAAATACTCGGCCGTCTGAAACATGCATTTGCCAAGCGGACCAGGCAAGTCATCGTGTTGAAAAATGAAGTAGGTAAAAGTCCTTACCCTGTAATTGTGGCAGGTGATTTTAATGATACGCCGTCATCTTATACCTATCACAAACTATCAGATGGCCTTCGGGATTCTTTCAGAGAAAGTGGTTCGGGCTTTGGAAAAACGTATGCCGGACTCTTTCCGAGTTTTCGCATTGACTATTTGTTGCACTCTGAAGGTCTCATGTCATCAGGATATGTAACCCACAGAAATAAAATTTCAGACCATTATCCGATAACAGCATGGATCGGATTGAAGAAGTAGTTTAAAATTCTTTTTCTCTTTTGGGAGGCATCACAAATTCAATCGGCAAAATATATTGCGTGTCAACATTTGTATCTCCGATTTTTCCCGGTTGCCATTCAGGCATCATGTGTACTACACGAAGCGCTTCTTCATCGAGTTGTGAATTTACACTGCTCAACACTTTTATATTTTTCATTTTTCCCGAATGATCAATCATAAAGCCAATAAATACACGGCCCTGTATCCATGCCAGCCTGGCCTCCTGAGGATAACGTAAATTATTTTTCAGAAAAGAAACCAGACTGTCTTCTCCACCCGGAAATTGAGGTTGCTGTTGCACGACGGTTACGCCGAATCCGGCTTTTACTTTTTCCTGAGCAAATAAATTCGTCACTGAAAATACCACAACCTGAACAAAAGTAAAAAGTGTTGTTGCTTTCATTTAATTTCAATTTTAGCCGGATGTAATTACCATCAACCGCTTGATGCAAGTTCAAACTTACGGCATTCAGAACATTCAGACAAATTTTTTACGTGGTAATAAATTATAAGGCTATGCAGTATTACTGCATGATACAGGGCCGAATAATAATCTTATCCTGATATAAAGATCACTGTATTATGAAAATTTTGCTGATCAAATTCCAACTTGGTGCTGCAGGATATATGTAATTGCGCCGGCAAAATATCCGAGCAGGGCGAGGTAAGTGATTTTCTTCAGATACCAGAAGAAACTGATTTTTTCCATTCCCATTGCTGCAACACCCGCTGCAGAACCGATAATCAGTGCACTTCCACCTGTTCCTGTGCAATAGGCAAGGAATTCCCAGAAATAATGGTCGGTCGGATAATGATTGAGGCTGTACATCCCCTGTGCCGCAGCAACCAATGGTACATTGTCAATGATTGAGGAAAGAAGTCCAATTGAAATTACAATCGTATTGTCGTTCTTCAACGTGGACGAAAGCCATGAAGAAAGATTGGTGAGGAGTCCTGCGGCTTGCAATGCAGCAATGCTGATGAGTATTCCAAGAAAAAACAAAATGCTCGGAGTGTCAATTTTACGAAGCGCATAAACAACAGAAAGAAAATTTTTGTCTTCACTGCCTTTTCCTGAATGCATAATTTCAGTGATTATCCAGAGTAAGCCCAGCCCGAATAGAATCCCCATAAATGGAGGCAGGTGAGTTACTGTTTTAAAAACCGGAACAAGTGCAAGAATAAAAACTCCCGAAAAAAATACAATGGTCTGGTGTCTTTGGGGAAGTTTTTGTTTATTGTTTGTAGATTCTATCTCAGGTCTTACAATTTTTCCCTTGAGCTTAAAAGACAAATAAATCAATGGAACAATAAGGCAAACCAGACTTGGCAGGATAAGTTTGATGATGATGTTGGCAGCAGTAATTTGTCCTCCGATCCAAAGCATGGTAGTGGTTACATCGCCAATAGGTGACCATGCGCCCCCTGCATTGGCAGCAACTACAATCATCCCTGCAAAGAACAACCGCTCTTTTGGATTGCTAATTAGTTTTCTCAGCAATGATACCATTACGATGGTGGTGGTCAGGTTATCCAGTATGGCTGAAAGGATGAATGTAATAAAAGCAATAGTCCACAGTAGTTTGCGCTTGTCAGTCTGATTGATCCTGGTGGTAATCAACTCAAATCCATCATGTGCATCTATCAATTCAACAATGGTCATGGCGCCAAGAAGAAAAAAGAGAATACCCGACAACTCTCCCAGATGGTGCGTGAGTTCCTCAGCAACCAGGTGTTTGTCGGGTGAATAAAGGATGTACACCGTCCAGCACAGTACCCCGGTAACCAACGCTGTTGCTGCCTTGTTTATTTTTATAGAATGCTCGGTAATGATACCGATGTATCCCAATACGAAAATGATAATGATTAATGTTGACATCGATAATTAAGTTGTTTGAATTGAGTTGATAGCCGGCTTCTTTCCCGCCATGATACCAAACATCATTACAATAACGGAAAGAATAATGGTCTGGATGATTAACGACTTATTCACCAGGACAAGTGACTGGTCGGGAGTAATGGCAAGGAATAATAATATTGTAATCAGTCCGCGGGGTGCGACATATAATAAAGGAGATAGCGGAAGACCGGAAATGCGCAGTATGATGAGTCTCACAACAACAATAATCATCACGATTGCAGCGGCCCAGGGCAGTGTTTCCGTATTCAGAATTTCTCTTGCTTCCATCAGGTAGCCAAACAAAATAAAGAACAGCGCCCGGATGAGAAATGTCGCTTCAATGGTGATGTCCTTGAATTTTGCCACTTCTCTTTTTAATTTTTCGGGGCGGAATTTTTTAATCCAGTGAAGGTGATCCAACTCGTCAATGTTACCGAGAAATAGCCCGAACACGAGAATGAAAATGAGTCCCGGCAGATGGTATATTTTTGAAATTTCATAAATGAGGATAACCAAAAGTATAATGGGCGTAAAGGTAATATGGTGTCTGATGCGACTCAATATGAAAGACAAACCCATTACAGCAACGAATGAAATGGCTATGATGAGCAATAATTCCAATCCGAAATTTCCAAATGATTGCAGGTCGATGATTTCATTCAACGCGAAAAAATTGAAAAAAAGAACGCCGAAAATATCTGATAAACTGCTTTCATAAATAATAAATTCTTTGTTGTGTGGCGACATGTGCCTCACGCTGGGGATAGCAATGGCGCTGCTGATTACACAAAACGGAATGGCATTGATCAATGCTGTTTTATAAGTACCACCACCATAATAATGAAATGCCCATGTTAAAATGAATGCAATGATAAACATCGGAAGTAGTGCATTGAGCATTGACTTTTTAATGACAGGAAACTTTGATTTATTGAGTTCCAGTTCAAGCGAGCCTTCCATCACGATCAGTATTAGTCCGATTGTTCCGAATAATGGCAACAGCATGTTCAGATCCGGGATATGTATCTGAAAGAGTTCTGCAGATTGACGGACTACCCATCCCAGCAATAATAGAAGGATAACGGACGGGATTTTCGTCAGCGGCGAACTGATGTCAAATAAATAGGCCGTCAGTAATAGCAGGCATATCGTTATGATGATGGTTGCTGTCATAATTTAATTGAGCGGACAAATCTTGTTTTTATCTTTTTTACCCCGACAGCAAATTTTCAAAGCGGTATAAGGTAGCGTTTTCTGATTTGATGCGTTACTGATATTGACAATTTAAATGACACTGAGGTCACGACAATTTCCGGCAGCAATGTACTTTTCATTCATGATGAATTGGTTGCAGGGCCGCGATATCAATGAACATTGCAAATGTAATTTTTTGAAGAATGAAGTGGTCGGTCTGTTTACTTGTTTCTTGTTATTAAAGAATCCTATTGTGAATCTTCAGGTTTCCATTTATAATGGTAACCGCATCTGACCTGTTTCTCGGATCAAACTCTTATCTATCTTTACAACTTATCCCCTAATCCCCTTATCATGAAAAAGTTTTTTGCAATATTTTTTTTAGCCGTGACAATTGTAGCCACAGGTTATTTTTTTATCCCTGAAAAGAAGGCACTGCATGAAAATGAGAAAATGGAAAAAGAAACGGAACGAAATGAAGCATGGGATGCCATGCAGTTTATGTCAGTTGCAGCAGCATATCCCAATGTTGATATTCCGGAAGATGGATACGCAATGGCATTCAACCAGTATAAATCAAAATTCGCTGCAAGCAATCAGCGAAGCAGTACATTGAATCCATGGCAAAGCATCGGCCCTAATAATTTGGGCGGTCGCACATTGTGTATTGCGTTTGATCCTGCTGATACATCCACCGTCTGGCTTGGCTCTGCTTCAGGTGGATTGTGGAAGAGTACAACCGGTGGCATTGGTCTGTCAGCCTGGAACTATGTGCCTACAGGGTTTCCTGTTCGCGGCGTAAGTTGCATTTCCATCAACCACATCAACCCCCTTGAAATGTATATCGGTACCGGAGAAGTGCATACACATGCAAGTGCTGTGAATGGACTTCTCGAAAGACCTACAAGGGGTAGTGTGGGTATCGGTATTTTAAAAAGTATGGATGGCGGAATTACCTGGGCGCCTTCGCTGAACTGGAATTATGATCAGACGCGCGGCATCTGGGACATGGAGATGAATCCAAATAATACGGATGAAATTTATGCAGCAACTACAGAAGGAATTTATCAGACGATAGATGGCGGCGTTACATGGAACCTGGTACTGAATGAACTGATGGTGATGGACCTTGCCATGGATCCCGTAAATCCGGCAACAGTATATGCAGGAGTGGGTAATACCAGCAGTCCGTCACATGGTATCTGGAGGACGACTGATGGCGGTGCAAACTGGACGCATCTTACTTCAGGGTTACCTCCCGGCACCAATCAAGGACGCATATCACTTCGCCTCAATCCACTCAATCACAATACCGTTTATGCGCTTGTTGCAGATTTATTCAGCACGGTGGGAGTATACCGCTCCTACAATGGCGGGAATACATGGAACTTAGTGAATGGTACTGAAATAGTATCCTACCAGGGATGGTATGCAAAAGGTTTGTGGATTAAATCAGATGACTCCACACGAATGATGTTCGGAGGTGTTGAAGTTTTTCGCAGCGATAACAATGGCATAAGTATTTTTCAGGTATCAAATATTGGATGGGGTAATGATTATATCCATTCTGATATTCATGATATCGTTTCCAATCCGCTTAATCCGGACAAACTATACATCCTCACTGATGCCGGACTTTACAGGAGCAATGATTTTGGCGACAGCTATTTCAATTGTGTTGATGGGTACATTACCTCGCAGTTTTATATCGGTGCTGTGTCAGCCACCAGTCAGAACCTTATGATTGCAGGGGCTCAGGATAATTATACCAACCGTTACAACGGAACCATTTACTGGGCGCCTGTGTATGGCGGTGACGGATCTTTTTGTGCCATCAATCCCGATGATGATTACATACAATATTGTTCCTGGCAATACCTCAATATCCTGCGTAGTGATGACCGCGGGTTCAACTGGTATAACATCTTTAGCCATAGCAGTAATCCCGCCGGACCCAACACCGTTGCGTTCATCGCTCCGTTTGTTCTTTGTAACTCGGATAAAGATATTATGTATGCCGCATCAGATACACTTTACAAAAGTACCAACGGAGGATTTTCATGGTTTCCACTGACCGGTGATATTGATTCCGGAAACGCCGCGTTGTCAATTGCAGTATCTTATACCAATTCAGATTCACTTTATATTGCTACTGCACCTGACGACGTTCGCAGCATGCACATATTTAAAAGTACTGATGGGGGAAGCACGCTTACTGATATCAGCGGGAATCTGCCCAACCGTTTTCC
The DNA here is from genome assembly GCA_038206355.1 of Bacteroidia bacterium. Taxonomy (GTDB): domain Bacteria; phylum Bacteroidota; class Bacteroidia; order AKYH767-A; family 2013-40CM-41-45; genus JAPLDB01. Next base: position 45,737 of record JBBRAY010000001.1, on the reverse strand, counting down.
ACGCGACATAGCAGTGAATCCGCAAAACAGCAGCGAGGTGTATGTTGTTTTTTCAGGATTCGGTACAGGACATATTTTTAAATCTTCTGATGCCGGTGTTACCTGGAATGACCTGACCGGTATTCTTCCCGACCTTCCATTTCATACAATTGAAATATTACCGGCTTCTCCTGAAACATTATTTGTGGGTTGCGACCTCGGTGTATTTGCTTCCGTTAACGGTGGTGCTTCATGGTACGCATTCAACATGGGACTTCCGGAAGGAGTAATGGTGTTCGATCTGAAGTATTCTCCTTCCGACGTTTCATTGGTCGCTTTTACCCATGGCAACGGGGTTTACAAAATACAGGTATTTGATGTCAATACTTCCGTACCACCGGCTTCTTTCACCAGCGATTTTATACAGAAAATTATTTCTAACCCGGTAAAAGATGAACTGACAGTCATGATTAATTCTGCAGTCAGTAATATAGCAGATTTATTTATCTATGATCAAACCGGTAAAATTGTGCTGACTCAGCAACGGGGAATTGCCGCACAGGAAAAAAATCTTATTCGTTTAAATGTATCCGGACTTTCATCAGGAGTTTATTTTCTAAGCACACAATTGGGAAATGAAAAACATGCTGATAAATTTGTGGTGATGAAATAAGATATAGAGTTTTTTATTTTTAGTGCTGCAGATTGGTCGGAATTCTCCTGCGTGACTTTATCAATATTAATTTCTGTCTTTTTTCTCTTTTCAGCTCAGGCAAATTTTCCTGAAACTACAACAATCTTGTATAGATTCTGTATAATGTTTTAGAGTTTGGATGGATTGTGAAGTAAAAATCAGAAAGTTTTTTTGGATAATTCTCAATCAAATAATTTGTTTATTTCGCCTGGGGCTCCGCTGTTAACAAAGGGTTTAAGGCAAATTAAATGAGTGACGGAATTCAAAATTAATCGCATGAAACAAGCAACTCTACTGGCCGGAATTATTATTGGATTAATAACCTGCAATCATCGGTTTGCCAATGGCGCATGCAATGCAGTGACCGGACTTTCCACTTCTACCATTACCAATGTGAGTGCTAAACTAAAGTGGACAGCAGTTTCCTGTGATAGTTTGCTTGTCAGGTATAATGATGTTGCAAATCCGAATACAACTTATTACAAAACAGTAAAGCCGGGGACATCAACTTCATATACACTTACCGGCCTCTATCCAAATACTACCTACAGTTGGATGATACATACATATTGCAGCGGTGGACAATCAGGACCGTATCAGACAATGGCAAATACATTTACAACCTTAAACACCACGGCATATTGCATAATGCCGAATAAGACATCGACTACAAGCATTACAGCCAACAGCGCAGTGCTCAACTGGAATACATTAATCAGCGCCGATAATTTCCAGATCCGTTATAATGTAACCGGTACCTCAAGTTATACCTGGGTAAGCGTGGCGGGTTCACTGCACTCTTATAACTTCACCGGACTGGCATCGAACACCAGCTATACATGGATCGTATGCTGTCTTTGCAGCGGAGGAACATCTTCATCATATTCAGCATCAAATAGCTTTTCCACAATTTCATCATCATGTGGAACACCGAATGCAAGTACCTTTACAAGCAGCAGCATTACTGCATCCTCTGCAACCATGGGATGGACAGCAGTTTCCGGTGCGGTGAGCTATAATATAAAGTATGCCATCCGCTATTCCGGTAACTGGACAACTGTTACATCAACCTCCACTTCTAAAAATGTAACCGGACTTACTGCTTCTACCTGGTATGAGTTTCAGGTGCAGACGGTTTGTTCTAACGGAACAAGTGCCTATTCAACATCAGGTATTTTCCAGACCATCTCTTCAACACTTTCATTGACGCGTGGTCCATACCTCCAGCTCTCGACTACCAATTCCATTTACATCAACTGGAGGACGAGTCTGGCATCCAATTCAAAAGTGTATTACGGAACTGTGTTGGGAACCTATCCCAGTTCAGTTACCAATAGCACCTCATCAACCGAACACGCTATTCAATTAACAGGATTGGCCACCAATACAAAGTATTACTATAAAATAGGAACCACTACAGTTACACTCCAGGGCGATTCATCAAATTATTTTTATACCAACCCTTCCGTTGGTTCAACAGGAACTGTTCGCATCTGGGCCATCGGAGATTTTGGTGTTGGAACTTCTCAGCAGTCAACAGTGAGGGATGCCTATAAAAATTTCAGAGGATCAAATTATACAAATGTATGGCTGAGCGCAGGCGACAATGCATACGCTGATGGAACTGATGCCGAATTTACCAGCAACGTATTTAATTATTATCAGGAAGCCTTTAAGAAATGGGTCTTCTGGCCCACAACCGGAAACCATGACCTTCACAGTGCTGTAGCTTCTACTCAGACGGGTCCTTTCTTTGATATTTTTAATTTGCCAAAAACTGCCCAGGCCGGTGGCGTGGCTTCAAATACAGAAGCATATTACTCATTTAATTATGCCAACATTCATTTTGTTTCCCTGGAGTCGTATGATGCTTCATTCAGATCTGCCACAGGAGCAATGGCAACCTGGCTTACCAATGATTTGAATGCAAATACTCAACGCTGGACCATTGTTTATTTCCATCATCCGCCTTATACAAAAGGTTCACATGATTCTGATGCTGATGCTGAATCAATAGGTATGCGCAACAATATTATTCCGATACTGGAATCACACAAAGTAGACCTTGTCATTAACGGTCATAGCCATGCTTATGAAAGGTCTTATCTTATTAAAGGTCATACAGGCCTTGAGCCGACCTTTACTTCTGCAATGAAAGTAAGCGGCAATACAGGTATATATCCAAACTCCTATACCAAATCATCTCCCAATTTTGACGGAACCGTTTATGTGGTTTGTGGTGCTGCAGCGCAGGTTGGTACTACATCGACGGGATGGCCGCACAATGCCATGTACACCTCTACCAATACAAAGTATGGTTCGCTGGCGATTGATGTTACAGGCGATCGCCTTGATTCAAAATTTGTTTTGAATGACGGATCGGTTTGGGATCAGTTTACAATTCAGAAATCCGGCGCAAGAATGGCCGGTAGTTTTGATGGAACAGTGGACAAAGAATTCAGCTTGTATCCGAATCCTGCCACAGGACAATTCACCATTGCTTTCCCTGCACCAAAATCAAATACAAGAATTTCAATTTATGATATCAATGGACGTCAGGTCTATTTTACAGAGATCGCAGCTCTTGAAACAAATGAACCCGTTGAGCTGCGGATCAACCGCTCTGAAATGTTTGTCCGCCAGGGAATATATTTTGTTCAGCTGATTAATCATGAACAGGCGATTACTAAAAAATTACTGATCGAAGACGAATAGTTTTTTCACCATGAGAAAAGCGCCCTGCAATTGCGGGGTGTTTTTTTTTAGATTGTTCTCTCACTACAAGTACCCGTGGGTTTTTGCACCATTGCAAATCATTATACTTAGGCAATTGAATGTTGTTCATATTTAATCAAAGGAAAAAGATTTCCATTGCACACATCAGTTAGTTTTGTTGGGTTATTAAATAGAAACAATGAGTACAAATAAATATTCCCTTGTCATGCTGATTGATGACAACGAGCTTGATAATTTCGTCAATAAGAAAATGATTGAATCAGATTCTTTCGGCGGCGCCACCACTGTTCATGCTTCGGCACAAAGTGCACTCGACTACCTGAAAATTAACGCAGGTGCTCCCAATCTGATTCCTGACCTGATATTTCTCGATATCATGATGCCTCAGATGGACGGTTTTGAATTTCTGGATGAGTTCCAAAAACTTGCTGATGCCGTAAAATCAAAGTGCAAAATTGTGATGCTTTCTACCAGCGACAGTTTCAAGGATCTCAATCGGGCAAATCAGAACAAGTACGTGAAACGCTTTCTGAATAAGCCTTTGAATGCACAGATACTTTCTGCTTTGAATGTTTAATTGCGATGAATTAATATCTTTGCTCATCTTTTAAAAATTTTCTGATGAACGATTACGCATACAAGCACATCTTACTTATTGAGGACAGTGAGATTGACGTTCTCGTGTACAGACGTCTTATGGAGCTGATGCATTTTGCATCACACGTCACCATTACATCCAATGCTGAGGAAGCCGTTGACTTTTTAAGGCATGAAGTGAAAAATGAAGCGCAGTCGCCCGATCTTATTTTGCTGGACATGAATCTGCCCGGCATGAGTGGTTTCGATTTTATTAAGATATTCGGAACCCTTCCATCTTATATTCTTGACAAAACAAAAATTGTAGTGTTGTCCGTTTTTCAGAAACAGGAAGACATTGATAAATTGAATAACAATAAATTAATCATTGGTCAGCTGGAAAAGCCACTCACCCAGGAATCATTGCGTTTGATGGAAAGCTGGAAAGAACAATTGGTTGGCGTACAGGTTTCATCCTGATTCACCGCTTCTTTTTAAAAAAATCCTTCATCAGCATCGCACATTCTGCTTCAAGTATTCCACCGGTAAGGATTGTTTTGGGATGTAATATTTTTTTGTCTACCAGAAGAAATCCGCGCTTTTCATCCCTTGCTCCATATACGATTTTACTGATATGCGTCCAGTAACTTGCACCCGCACACATTACGCATGGCTCAACAGTAACGTACAACGTACATTCTTCCAGGTATTTCCCGCCGATGTAATTTGACGCTGCAGTGAAAGCCTGCATCTCTGCATGTGCCGTAACGTCAACCAGTCTTTCTGTAAGGTTGTAACCGCGTCCGATGATTTTATTTCTGCAAACAATCACAGCACCAATGGGAACTTCGTCATCTGCCAGTGCTTTCTGTGCCTCTTTCAGTGCTTCACGCATGTAGTATTCATCGGTATTCAGATTCATGGTATAAAGAAAAGACATCTGATCCGTTTTTGGAAATTATAAAAATAGATTAGCTTTGAAGCCTAACTATAAACATCAATTACAATGAAAACATTTAACAAAATTACATTTATGGCAGCCGTTTTTTCTGCAGTGGCATTAATAACAAATGCGCAGGGCGTCTACGTCAATCTTGGCCTCGGGTATAATCTCAATGCTGCAAAGCAGGTTATTGGAGTAAATCAGACAGACAACACAATAGCCGGTACTTCATCAATGGAAATTAAAACCGGTTCTTATGGAAAAGGATTTGGTTTCGGACTTGGATTAGGTTACATGTTTAATGAAAATATCGGGGCTGAAGCAAGTTTCTCCATGTTGTTTGGCTCGAAATACAAGACTACTTATAGCGATGATCAGGGAGTAACCGGAAACGGTGAGGTAAAGGGAAAAATTATGAGAATTACGCCTGCACTGAAAGTTACCGGCGGTGAAAAAATGAAGCCCTATGCAAAATTCGGATTGGTTATCGGTGTGGGAGCAAAAGGTGATTTAACTTATACGGAGACCGGAGTAGGTTATACTTATAAAGATACACGTAAATATTCCGGTGGTACTTCAATTGGCTGGATGGGTGCATTTGGTGTTGACTTTGAACTTTCTGACATGATTGGAATTTTCCTTGAGCTAAATAGCATCAATCAGACCTGGGCGCCGGAAAAAAATGAATGGTCCAGAAATGTGACATCAGGTATTAGTACGCAATCGGAATCGGGAACCCAGACTTATGTGGATAAACTTTCAGGCGCACAAAGTCAATCTGCCATATTTGGAGTGAATAACCAGGAGTTAAAAGACTATAATCCCTTCAGCAGCTTCGGAATTCACGTTGGTGCTAAACTCTCTTTTGGAGGAAGCAAGTAAAATATTAATAAGATATTACTTTTAAGAGCTGCTCTATACGGGCAGCTTTTTTTATTGTCCCCGTCCGCATCTAATTTCTATTTTCGCAATCCAATTTCCTGTACCATGCTTCGAACACATACCTGTGGTGAACTCACAATTAATGACAAAGATAAAAAGGTAACGCTTTGCGGATGGCTGCAACGCTCCCGCGATTTAGGGGGAATGACCTTTACCGACCTTCGCGACCGTTACGGAATTACACAACTGGTATTTAATATGGAAACCAATGCTGCACTCTGTGAACAGGCACGCAAACTTGGACGGGAATTTGTGATTAAAGTTTCCGGCGTTGTTGCCGAGCGCAGCAATAAAAATGCAAAGATGATTACCGGCGATATTGAAATTGTGGTGAATCACCTTGAAATTTTGAATACATCCATAATTCCTCCATTTACCATCGAAGAAAATACTGATGGAGGCGACGAACTCCGGATGAAATACCGGTACCTTGATATCAGAAGAAATCCGGTAAAGGAATCATTGTTGCTTCGTGCACGCGTTGCAGCTGAAACACGCAACTATCTCTTCAACGAAAATTTTTGTGAGATAGAAACGCCTGTGCTTATTAAATCAACCCCGGAAGGTGCACGGGATTTTGTTGTTCCGTCACGAATGAACCAGGGAGAATTTTATGCTTTGCCCCAGTCGCCTCAAACTTTTAAGCAATTGCTGATGGTTGCAGGAATGGATCGGTACTACCAGATCGTGAAATGTTTCCGCGATGAAGATTTACGCGCCGACCGCCAGCCGGAATTCACACAGATAGATTGCGAAATGAGTTTCGTGGAACAGGAAGACATCCTTAATACATTTGAAGGCCTTACAAATCATTTGTTCAAATCAGTGAAAGGTGTTGACATCGGTGATTTGCCAAGGATGACTTATGCTGATGCCATGAAACATTATGGCAACGACAAGCCCGATATCCGTTTTGAAATGAAGCTGAAGAGCCTCTCCACCGACCCCTCCTCAAAGGAGAGGGGAGAGAATCTCGTTACAGGTAGAGGTTTCAAAATTTTTGATGAGGCAGAAACGGTGATTGCGATTTGTGCAAAGGGTTGCGCAGAATACACACGCAAACAAATGGATGAACTTACCGAATGGGTAAAGCGTCCGCAATTAGGAATGACAGGGTTGATTTATGCAAGATGGAATGCTGACGGAACTTATAAATCATCAGTAGATAAATTTTATACTGCAGAAGATCAGCAAAAATGGTTTGAAGCCTGCGGAGGAGAAAAGAGCGACCTGATTCTAATTCTTGCAGGTGAAAAAAATAAAACGCGTAAGGCGATGAGTGAGCTCCGCCTTGAAATGGGCAACCGTCTTGGTTTGCGAAAGGCCGGTGAATACAAAGCGTTGTGGGTAATTGACTTTCCACTGCTTGAATACAATGAAGACCACAAGCGTTGGTTTGCCATGCACCATCCGTTTACTTCTCCCAAACCGGAAGACATTGCATTGCTGGATTCAGATCCGGGAGCTGTGCGTGCCAATGCGTACGACCTTGTAATCAATGGGACAGAAATAGGAGGTGGGTCCATTAGGATTCATAATAAGGAACTTCAGAAAAAAATGTTTTCAATCCTTGGATTCACCGATGAAGACGCACAAGCGCAGTTTGGTTTTTTAATGAATGCATTTGAATACGGTGCCCCGCCACATGGAGGAATAGCATTCGGCTTTGACAGATTATGTGCTATGTTCGGTGGCAGCGAAAGTATCCGCGACTACATTGCATTCCCGAAAAACAATGCAGGAAGGGATGTGATGATTGATTCTCCGTCGGAGATTTCTGAGGAGCAATTGAGGGAGCTGGGGATTATAGTTAATCGAGATAAATCGTAATTTATTGAAACAAAATATTTTTAGTAATCATACAAAGGTAAATATCAGTGAATTTGCAAACGGCCTATTCTTTGTTCTCATCAAATCCGCTGATTTCATTTTCCCTCAAAAAGTTGTCATCCAACATTAATTATCCGGCTGTTAATCATGCATTGTGCATTGTGCAATGTGAATCGTGCATTGTGCTAGCTTTCAACAATAAAGATTGCATCAACACAAAAACGTCCGTAAGCGTAAACAGGAAAAACTCCGAATTGATAATTATGGATGGTTATCAGGTAGAGAAGGCAGCGTAAGTTTTATTCAAGGGAAAGCTTCACCCTGGCAATTGCAGAACCTCCATCGCTCAATTCCACGAGGTAAAATCCACGCGGCAGTTCTTCGACTTCTAACTCAACGGCATTCACCCCTTCCTTCAGTTCGATTTTTTTCGTTTGGACGATTCTGCCTGCAATATCATTAATGAAAATAAATCCGCCTCCACTTACCTTAGAATAAAATTTTATCGTCGCAACTGAATGGGTAGGATTTGGATATACAATAACGTATTCGAATGAATTATTCCTTTCATTCATTGCGCCGTCCCTTAGAGCCGGTGTACTAAATATAACCGAAGCGGAATAAGGACTGCTTTGTCCTGAACAAATACTTGATACCTGCCATTGGTATGTTGACGAAGGATTCAAACCCGTAAGTGTAGCATTCGTTACTCCTCCCGTTCCATTTACATCTTTCCACATGAAGTTCATCGTGCCGTTAATCGAATACCTCACCCGGAACGTATCAGCAGAAACAAGATTGGTCCAGTTTACTTTCGCAGATACACCGGTAATATTCGTCGTACTCAAACCTGTAGGAGTGATGCAGGGTACAGGTGTATTGAGTGTTGTAAAAATGTATGGTGTACTGTATGGACTTGATACGCCTGAACATTTTGAGCTGACCTGAAACTGATAAGCAGTATTCGGTGCAAGGTTTGACAATGATGTGCTGCTGCCGCCTGAGCCATTCACATCTTTCCAGATGTAATTCATAGTGCCATTTATTGAATACCTCACACGAAACGTATCAGCAGTTACAAGGTTGGTCCAGAAAATTGTTGCCGAAGTATTGGCAATATTATTTGCTCCTAAATTATAGGGCGTAATGCAAGGAACGGCTGTATTCAGTGTTGTGAAAACGTATGGTGAACTGTAAGGACTTGAAACTCCCACACACTTGGAACTGATCTGAAACTGATAAGTAGTATTCGGTGCAAGTCCTGAAAGTAAGGTGCTGTGACTTCCCGATCCATTCACATCTTTCCAGATGTAATTTGTTGTTCCATTAACGGAATAACGCACACGAAATGTATCTGCTGTCACCAGGTTCGTCCATGAAATCATTGCTGAAGTATTCCCAATTCCAGACGCGCCAAGACCATAGGGTGTTGCACAGGGAACCGCTGAACTTACAGTATTGAATGTAGCAGGATTACTTTGGTAGTTGGAGGAAGGAATGCTGTTGCACAAGCTTCTTACCCACCAATCATAAGATGTTCCGGGAAATAATCCGGTGATAATAGTTGAGGTAACATTGGGTTGTCCTGATATTTTCTGCCAGATAAAATTAGTTGTATTATGAATTGCATAGCGCACCAGGAAACTATCTGCAGTGGCTCCGCTCCAGTTTAACTGTGCCGTGGTGTTTGTAATGTTTGTTGTTAAAAGTCCTGAAGGAACACTGCAATTCACCAGTGGTGTAAGCGAACACGCTGACTGATATGATGGGTCATTGACATCCGTCCCTGCCGTGGAACCAAGTTGCCCGCCATTATTTGAAGGAGAATAATCATTTACTGCTTGGCCGCTTCCTTCGTTCATGCGCCAATAGCCGACCAATCCGGTTTCATATCCTGAAAGTGTTGTATTCATTGAATTTTGAAGTTCTGTTTGAGTTCTTGCAACATTCCAAAATCTCGCCTCCATTATTTTTCCTTTGAAGCCGTCAGCATAACTGTCTGCAGCATCATTCCCTATCAACAAAAAATCTGAAGTGGTGATGTTGTAATTCGCACTATTACTGGTACCTTTCAGTATTCCATCAACATAAAAATTAATTGCTGAAGTTGAAGTCCTTGTGATTGCAATATGATGACATAAATTGTCGCGGAGGTCTGATCCGTATGCGGGCCTGTTGATCCCTGCAAGTTGGATTGTTAATTTTCCCGCAATGAAAAAAACCATGAATCCTGAAATACCATTATTTGAAATGCGATGACTTAATACGACAGGGTAGGTAGCCGTTTGCGTGCTGCTTAAATTTATCCACGATTCAATAGTAAAATTTCCTGTGCCAATGGCATATGAAGTATGGTTTGGAATTTTTACATAATCATTGGTTCCATCAAAAGTTAATCCTGTGTTACAGGTCCCCGAAACAGTAATCGTAATGCTGTTGGAATTGTATGCTCCGCAGGAATTCACGATGCTACAGCTATAGGTTCCGCCGGAAGTTGCTGAATAACTTGCCCCTGTTGCACCGCTGATCGCAGTTCCGTTTAACTTCCACTGATAGGTTCCTCCTGTTCCTGCATTGGATGCCGAAAGTGCAGCAAATGATCCTCCGCATATTGTTGTGTTACCGGCCAATGAAATGGTAACACTTGTAGGAAGAACGGTAACAACAATGGCATTCGACAAAACCATTCCACAGGTATTTGTAACAGCACACGTATAACTACCTGATGCAGTTGCATTGTAAGTAGCCTGTGTTGCACCACTGATATTTGAATTGTTGTTCCTCCATTGGTAAGTCCAACCGGTTCCTGTCGCTTCTGTAAGCAACACACTACCGCCCGAACAAAAACTGGTGCTTCCTCCTGCAGTTATTGCGGGTCCAGGAAGAGAACCACCGCTTGATGTTACGGTGATTAAATTTGAATAAAAATCATAGTATGTTGCTGACCACCAACAATAATCAGTAATCCTCACCATATATACACCGGCCAGTGTTGCAGTATAGCCAAAGCTGTTTGCCCCCGATATTGCGACACCATCTTTATACCATTGATATCCGCTGAAAAACTGAAAGCCTTCATATAGATAAACGTTCTGCCCGGTACAAAAATTTGTACTTCCACCCGCATAAATTACTCCATAAGGCAATTGATTGAGTTGTGGATCGTTTAATACATAAGTTGAAGATGGATAGCTCCCGCATGCGTTCGTGATGGTACAGGAATAATTTCCATTGTGTCCGGTGCTTAACTGATAATAATTGGTATTGGGTAAAAGTTGGGTTTCTTCATACCATTGATAGGCATAACCTGAACCCTGAGAAACTTCCATAATCACAGTTGACGCACCGCAAAAGTTAGTTCCCGGAGTAGTTATTGAAGTTGTTAATGGTGCATGGGCAGAGACAACAATTGTATTAGAATTTGCCGTGCATCCTGTTGCTGTTATAGTTTTTGTTACTGTATAATTCCCTGTGGTACTTGCCGCGTATGTTTGCAGTGTTGCTCCCGAAATGGAAGCCCCATTTTTTTTCCATTGATAGGTAGTGCCTGTAACTGAATTAGCAGTTAGAACTACGCTTCCTGGTGAACAAAAGGATATGGGGCCACCGGCAGAAATGGATGCCGATGGTAACGGATTTACTGTTTTTGTAACGGTGTTGGAAGAAGCACCATAAGGAGTACATCCGCTCCTTCTAGCCATCCTGTGATACAAGGTTGTTGAAGAAATAGTAGGAGGATCGTATGATTCAAGGGAAGCACCTGCAATGTCAGACCATGTAGTTCCGTTAGGTGAATTTTGCCACTGGTACTGTAATGTTCCCGTTCCGCCGGTAGGGTAAGCTGAATTAATAATATTGGCAGGATTAAAAGAACCGCAAACGGTTTGGTCTGATCCTACAGTTCCACCTGATGTTACGTTGCTACATTGAGCAAAAATATCGGCTCCTTGGAGTAATGATAGAATAACAAAAACAGTATTGTAAATATTTTTCACATTCATGGAAGTTGATTTTTGGTTAGCGGAGCCGAAAGTGAGAATATATTACTAAGATAAGCCCGTGTTTACGTGAACCTACTCTTTTCGGGTGTGAAGTAATCTGGAATTAAAGTGAATGGAAAACAAAGTCCCCTTATTCATCAACCCTTACCGTATCCAGATTGATCTTTCCTTCCACCAGTTTTTTTGCCGGGTACCAGGCTGCAATACTTCCGATGAGAAACACCGTAATGAATACGTAGAAAAAATCGGCCGACTTCATTTCAACAGGATAGGCATCAACAACAAAACTGCCGCTGTTGCCAAGTTCAATGATTCCGAAATACTGTTGCAGAAAACAGATCCCGCCGCCAATGATTAGTCCCAGTGCCGCACCAATAAAAGTGATCATCAATCCCTCCGCAAAAAATATTTTACGGATCAGTACAGTATCTGCCCCCATGCTGTAGAAAACGGCGATGTCTTTTTTCTTTTCAATGATGAGCATGGTGAGCGAACCCACAACATTGAATGTGGCTATCAATAAAATGAAGGCGAGAATCAGAAACACCGCCCACTTTTCACTTTTCATAATGCGGTATAACAATGCATGCTGTTCGAAGCGTGACTGAACTTTGAACTGATCTCCGAGAAGTGCGGACAATTGTGATTTAATATCTTCAACGTTGAGAGTACCGTCAACAGACGCTTCTATAGATGTCACATTTTTTTCATCCTCCAGCATTTCTCTGGCGAAGCGCATGGGAACGAGAATGTATTTACTGTCAAATTCCTGCTGAATGGCAAAGACGCCGGATGGAGTGATAAATTTTCTGTTGAATGCTTCTTCAGGATGGTTGAGCGAGCCGGCATCTTTTCTGGGTGCATAAATATCCAGCTGACTGAAAAAATCATTCATGTTCAGTTGTAAATTATAGGCAATGCCTCCGCCTACAATTGCAAAGTCAGTATCTCCGGAAGTAAGTTCAAGTTTCCCATGCACTTCATTATTACCATTTGCACGCTCTTCGTTACCGGAACCCAAACGTGTATCAACAATCATGGTATCCACCCCGCTCACTTTTTCGAATGATTCATCTACTCCTTTAATAGTGGCGATGTATTGTTTGTCGCGGTACTTCACCAGCGCATTTTCTTCGAGCGAAAGAGAAACCGCTTTGATCCCTTTGGTATTTTTAATGCCAACTACCATTGCTGAATCCGGTGTAAAAGTCTTACCCACAACGGCAGTTATTTTAATATCAGGGTCGAAAGAATTATACAATGAGATCACCAACGATTCAAAACCATTAAAAACAGAAAGTACAACAATCAGGGCACCGGTCCCGATCATGACTCCAAGCATGGAAATCATCGAGACGATGTTGATTGCCCTTTGTGATTTCTTCGAAAAGAAATACCGTCTGGCGATAAAAAGCGGAAGGTTTAGCTTCAAAATAGTGTCGGCGAAAGTACAAACGGAAATAAGGATTTGAAGAAAAAAGGCAAATGCCGTTTTCAGGTCATATCGGCAGCATTATCTTATTATTTATACCTCGCGGGGTTGTTCAATCCAAATGAACTCTTATCTTTGCGCCCCCTTAAAAAGAATTACTAAATAATTGATAAAGAAATGACTAAAGCAGAATTGGTAAATGCCATATCAGAAAAAACAGGCATTGAGAAGAACATGGTGCTCAATGTTGTTGAGGCAACAATGAAAGTGGTAAAAACGACTATGTCCGATGGTGAAAACGTATATCTCCGTGGATTTGGAAGTTTTATCGTGAAGAAAAGGGCTCAAAAAATCGGTCGGATTATCGCAAAAAACACTACAATTGTTATTCCGGCACATCATATTCCTGCATTTAAACCTGCAAAGACTTTTGCAAGCAAGGTGAAAAATGCCAAGGTGAAAACAAACCAGACTTCTGAAGCGGTTGATTAATGCAGGCGAAAAGCCAAAAGTGGTTATTGATTGCAGGGGCATTAGCGCTTACGATTGCATTGTACCTCGCTCCCAATAGGATTGTCAGGGAGAATAAAAGTGAATCACCTGAAATTACTGGTTTTGAATCTCAGTTAAATGGTGCAAAAGCCGGACTTCAGCGTCAGGAAGCTGACATGATTTCCGGAATAGAATCAGAACTGTCGAAGGAACCCGGCAATCTTTCATTGATGGACTCGTTGGGAAGGCGTTGGGACGCATTAAAAAAACCTGCGATTGCCGCTCATTATTTTGAAGCACATGCCCAAAAGGATGAAGAGGAAAAAAGCTGGTTGAATGCTGCCTACCGTTACTTCGATGCATTTCAGTCGACAACAGATTCACTGGAAAGAAATGAAATGGTGCAGAATGCAATCCGCTGCTACGAAAATGTTCTGAAGAAAAACCCTAAGAACCTTGACGCGAAAACGGATCTTGGAGTTTGTTATGCAGAAGGTACTTCCAATCCGATGCAGGGAATCATGATGCTGAGGGAAGTGGTAACAGAAAATCCTGAACATGAAAATGCACAGTTCAATCTCGGTGTGCTTTCCATGCGATCAGGGCAATATGAAAAAGCTGCAGAGCGATTTCAAAAAGTGCTTGACATCAATCCCGGTCGCAAGGAAATGTACCTGATGACAGGACGGGCTTACATGATGGCAGGAAATACTGCAAAAGCAGTTGAGTACTTTGAAAAACTGAAAAAAGAAACTGCCGACGCAGCTTTGGTTGCCCAGGCAAATAATTATATAAATCAAATTTCTAATCATTAAAAAACACTTGCATTATGCCAAGCGGAAAAAAACGTAAGAGACATAAAATGGCTACGCACAAGCGTAAGAAACGTCTCCGTAAGAACAGACATAAGAAGAAATAGCTGGTGGCGGATGATATTTTCCGCCCCCGCTTTTTATCGTTATAAGCTTGCCCGAAGGCAGGCAGGTTATTACCGCGCTTCCATTTATTAACGAAGGCGGATGTTATCAGGTATCCGGAATTTTAACCATGGATATGGCTTTTAACTTTAACCAATAACTAATTCCTTGATGTATGATGAGTCATGCATCTCTTCCTGAGTTTGTTCAATTCCTATTACCGCTTTGCGGACAGATGTTTTTTAAACAAAACATTTTCTGATTGAACAGTGAACTAATCATCAACTCAACACCGGGTGAGGTAAATATTGCCTTGCTTGAAGACAAGCAGCTTGTTGAGCTGAACAAAGACACGAAGGACAAGTCCTTTGCTGTCGGGGACATATACCTCGGCCGGGTAAAAAAATTAATTCCCAGCCTGAATGCAGCTTTCGTAGACGTAGGTCACGAGAAAGACGCATTCCTCCACTACCTGGACCTCGGTCCACAGGTGAATTCATTGGTGAAGCTCACCAAACTCTCCACCACGGCAGGGAAAACACCTGATCCGATGATGGTGAATTTTGAGAATGAGCGCGACATCAACAAAAGCGGGAAAATAAATCAGGTGCTCACCGTCAACCAATGGGTGATGGTGCAGATTGCCAAAGAACCCATTTCAAGCAAAGGCCCGCGCATCACTTCTGAAATTTCCCTTGCCGGACGTTTCGTTGTACTCATTCCGTTTTCCGATCATATTTCTGTTTCGCAGAAAATAAAAAGTGCTGAAGAACGCCAGCGATTGAAACGACTGGTTCAAAGTATCAAGCCGAAAAACTTCGGACTCATTGTCCGTACCGTTGCCGACGGAAAAAAAACAGCAGAATTAGACAAAGATGTTCAGGATCTTATAGCCAAATGGAAAGAAGCTTTTGAGCATTTAAAGACGGCCAAGCCACCACAAAAATTACTGGGAGAACTGAACCGTACCTCTACAATTCTTCGCGACTTATTAAGTCCGAATTTCAACAACATCCACGTGAATGATCCCGTGATGTATGATGAGATCCGCAACTACCTTTCATCAATTTCATCTGAGCAAGCCGATATTGTCAAGCTTTACAAAGGCAAGCAACCCATCTTTGAACATCTGGGAATTGAAAAACAGATCAAAGCGGCATTTGGAAAAACGGTGACCATGAGCACGGGTTCCTACCTCGTTATTGAACACACGGAAGCGATGCACGTAATTGACGTGAACAGCGGAGGCAGGGCAAGAATTGCTGATGCGACGCAGGAGTCGAATGCATTGCAGACGAATATGGAAGCGGCTTCTGAAATCGCACGACAACTCCGGTTGCGTGATATGGGTGGAATTATCGTTGTTGATTTTATCGACATGACCGTTGCTGCCAACAAGAAAGCTTTGTACGACCATATGAAAAAGGAGATGAGCCGCGACAGGGCCCGTCATACCATTTTGCCGCCGAGTAAATTTGGACTCATTCAGATCACCCGTGAACGCGTGCGCCCTGAAACAAATATTACCACCGTTGAAAAATGTCCTGCATGCGATGGGACCGGCGAGATTAAAGCGAGCATTCTTCTTGTGGATGAAATAGAAAACAACCTCCGCTATTTTGTGCAGGAGCAAAATGAAAAAGAGCTGACGTTACAGGTTCATCCTTACCTCGAGGCTTTCCTCAACAAAGGAATGTTTTTTAATACTGTCGTGAATAAGTGGAAGAAAAAATTCAAGGCAAAGATCAGGGTGTTTCCGAATACCAGTTACCATTTTATGGAATACCACTTTTTTAATAAGGCCGAAGAGGAAATTAAGATTTAGTTGTCAGAAGTAACCATTTCCATTTTTAAAATGTAGTCTTTGAACTATTGACCACCACCTGCATTTTTATCGATAAACTAAATTAATTTTTGCCACTCATCATTTCATAGTATTTAATATTTTTATTTCATTTATCAATTTTATAGCTTCGCATTTCTAAACATCAAAACCACCACTTATGAAAATCTTAAAGAAAATTTTAATTGTTTTAGTTGTGATTGTGGCTGTCGTTGCAATCATCGGAATGTTTATGTCACGGGATGTGCGCGTAGAACGGAGCATGGATATGAACGCAGCACCGGAAGCCGTGTACAGCCAGATTGTAGACCTCAATATGTGGGACAACTGGATGCCATGGAATAAGATTGATCCCAATATGAAAAAAACTTTCGGGGAAAAAACTTCCGGCGAGGGCGCGTCTTATTCATGGGAAAGCTCCAATGGAGATGTTGGTCATGGAACCATTACAATTACAAAGGTAGTTCCGAATGAACTCGTTGAAACTACGCTCGATTTTAAAGAAAATGGAATGGGCACAAGTGATTACAAAATCGAAAGGACTGAGAACGGCTCGAAAGTTACCTGGGGTATGAACATGGATATGGGCGCAAATCCTTTCATGCGCATTATGGGAGGTATGATGGATAAGATGATGGGCTCCGCTTTCGAAAAGGGACTACATTCTCTCGATTCATCAGCATCAGTATCACCTGTTGCGGCTCCCGCTGTTATGGTAGATCCAGGTGCAATGCCTGATGCCGATACCGCATCAATGGTGAAATAATATATTTGAAAAGACAGATGAAAGCAGTTTCCATTCAGTTGGGACTGCTTTTTTTTCTGCATTGTCTTCAAAGTGCCTGCTGTGGGATATTAAATTAGTTCCTTCATCGAGGTATGAGGCGGTTCATTTCTGTAGTTTCCCTTTTCTTTCCATCTTTGTGCTGTCAAAAATGAAACAGGAACTCGAAAAAGCCCGTGCCTACTGCGTTTATCAGGAACGCAGCCAGCAGGAAGTGCGTGATAAATTATACGACCTGGGTTTGCATCGTACTGAAGTTGAGCAATGCATTTCACAACTGATATCTGAAAATTATTTAAACGAACAACGTTTTGCCATAGCTTTTGCCGGCGGAAAATTCAGGATGAAAGAGTGGGGGAGGATTAAAATAAAATTGGCCCTGAAACAAAAAAAAGTTTCCGACTACTGTATCCGCAAAGCCCTGGAGGAAATCAGTACAAGGGATTATAAGAAAACACTGAATAAAATTCTTTCATCAAAAAGTAAAGAAGTGAAAGAACAGAATCCCATAAAGAAAAAGTATAAAGTTGCACAATATGCCATCAGTAGGGGGTTTGAGCCGGAGCTGGTGTGGGGGGAGATGGCAGACCTTTATGGAGACTAAAAAATACAGCAAACTAGTGTTATGTTAATTCTGAATTGACGGATACAATTTTTTTAATTTCACTCTTGCGTCCTTGTTTGTAAACTGCCAGTTGATTTTACTGTTTTTATTGTTCCGATGAATTTGCCAGGCATCAACTTCTTGTTTTATTTTTTCCATCGTCGAGATATGCCTGCTTAAGCATTGTCCGTTTAGCACATGAAGTTCTATTTCTGCCATATTTAGCCAACTACCGTGTTTAGGTGTAAAGACAAATTCAAATCTATCCCATAACCGCTTGGCTTCTGAAGGTTCAAAGGTTTCGTAAAACGCGGATGCCGAATGTGTTTTAAAATTATCCATCACTAGCGTGATTTTTTTTGCTTTAGGGTATTGCTCATCAGCAATTGTTTTAATAAACATGGCCCATTCTTTTTTGGTTTTGAACTCTGTTACTTCAGTCATCCGTTTTCCCTTTAACGGTTCATTTGCCATGAAAATATTTACCACACCATTTCTCACGTATTCATAGTCTACTCTGGCTTCCTGTCGCGGTTTCATAGCAATCGATGGTTTTGCTTCCTCTATTAATTGCTTGGGCGATTCATCCATGCAAACCACCGGGTAGTCCTTATCATATGGTCTTTTATAAACATCTAAAACTCTTTCCATATTAGCCACAAACTCACTGTTTTTCTCCGGAGGAATCACCCAGCCCTTTACTTTCCAAGGCTTAAGTTCGTTTTTTTTAAAACGCTTCTTACCGATACATGAGAAATGCTATCAACATATTTTAGTTCCACCATTTTTTCTGCCAATAAGCGCAACGACCATTTTGCAAAACCTTTCGGTGGATCACTACAGCAAAGTGTAACTAATTTTGCCTCCGTATCACCATCCATTTTCTTGTCGTATTCGCGCGTGGTGGGACGCCTTTCCAAGCTTGCTTCAAACCCTTCATCAATAAATTTTTTTTTAACCCTATCTATCGTTCGCATTCCAACCTTTAAAACTTTGCTGATTTGCTCATTGACAACTTTACTTGAATACTTACCTTCATCACAATTTAACAAAATATAAGCAGAACGAAATGTTTGAGAAGTATGCGACCCCTTATTTATGATGCTCATCAGTTCTTCTACTTCTGGTTTGGTTAGTTTGATAGTGTATCGTATCATTTGTAAATTTTTTTACAAAGATACTGATATATATTTAATACGTCATATTATGCTTAACTTAACACTAGTTGTTGTTTACCTATAAATTCAGACATCTTGCCAAAATGCCAAAACATGAAATGGTCTTTTAAATAATTTCGAGGATAATATAAAGATGAAAAAGTATTTTTCAGTTTTTTTTTCTTTGTTTTTTCAAGTTGTGATTGGACAGGTTCCGAATTCATTTTATATAAATGAGAATGCCACTGCCAGTTTCAATTTTACAAAGGACAATATTTACATATCAAAGAATACATTCCCAAATCAAATAATAAAAACGGATTATTAGGGCAATATTATCTGGGCAAAGGAAACTAGGGCCTATACACGCATATTTGATGACAATTATTATTATTCTTTTTCCACCGATAGCACCTATTCGACAACCGGTATTGTAAAATCGGATACTTCAGGAAATATTATTTGGGCTAAGGATATTTCTACATCCGTATGCCCTCTTGGCAATGGGAACAGCAACTATCCTTCGGCTATGGTTTTGAATGGTGATAGAATCTACATTTCTTCGGTGCAATATAATTCGAATACATTAAATAATGAATATAACGCGCTTTTAACCATTGATACTTCAGGCAATGTGATAAACAGTTGGTGCGATCCCACCAATTTCGGACCCTTCATTTCAAGTGGTTTTCATTCCAGAATTGGTGGTGGTTGGTTTGTTACTCGGTACCCTGGTATTGGATATGAGGAGAGCATATCAAAAATGAATACCGATGGAAACATCGATACGACTTGTTACAGTACATATCTAGATATTGGGATATCATTCGTTACAAAGGAAATTATTGAACTACCTGATTCAACATATCTTTTATATGCCTATACGCACCCCGGTGGATTGGGAAATATTCCTTATGAGAATTATATCTTCCTTATGAAATTTAGAGAGAATGGAAGTATTGATTGGGAGGAATCGATCAAAGCACAACAGGGAGCAGATACTGCCTATATTGTTTTTGGTGCAACAAGTGATAGTTCAGGGAATATTTACATGATTGCTGCCGTCGATGTAAACCAGGGTACGGATCATGGTTTTTTAGCTATTAAGCTTAACAGTTCGGGAAACATTCAATTCAGTAAAAGGTTAAATAGCCCGCTAATGGATGGCATTTACCCTAAACAGATGCATTACAAGAATGGATACATCTGCTGTGGAGTTCAATATCATGTGGGTGCAAGTTTTTATCCAGGGATATTGGTTTTTGATACGTTGCTAAATGCCTGCAATATTACCAATTCTTCATTCCCGATTATTGCAACTACAGAATCATTAACAAGCGGAATGCTTTCTTCTTTCCCAATTGCAGCATATTCTGTAACCAATGACACGATAAGTATTTCGGCAATTTCCAATCCGATTTCGAATGACTTATGCTTGCAACTTTTTACTAAGGAGATTCTGGATGACAGAAACATTATTATTTCCCCTAACCCTTTTCAAAATAAAATTTCCATTTGCTTCAATTACGTGGAAAAAACGTTGCTTACCATTTTCAATTTAACAGGGAGGAAAATTTTTGAAATTGAAATAACGAATAATCAGTACATTGATTTGTCGGATGTACCACCAGGAGTTTACCTTTTAAATATTCACACAGAAGCAAAAATTATCAATAGAAAAATTGTGAAACTCTGATTTTGAAATTTCACGGTTAGAAATTTACATTCAGAAAAAGTACAATCAGGAAATGAATTCTTTCTTCGACCCCGTAGGGGTCTCCTGTTTGTAACAAAAAATCACCTATGACCCCCGACCCCGAAGGGGTCGAATTTCAGTATCTGTGTAGCAGCTCCAGAAACACATACACAAACGGCGCCGACAAAAACAATCCGTCAAACCGGTCAAGCATACCGCCATGTCCTGGTAAAAGTGTTCCGGAATCTTTAATGCTGATGCTGCGCTTGAACATACTCTCCACCAGATCTCCCAATGTAGAAGTGATGAGGATGATAACCGTTACTGCCAGCCATTCAATCCTGGATAGCCCCGGACAATACAAGGCAATAAAATGTGCAACAATAAATGCAAGCACAACGCCACCTGCCGTTCCTTCCCATGTTTTTTTAGGGGAGATGCGTTCAAATAATTTATGCTTTCCCCACCATCGGCCTGCGAAATAAGCACCGATGTCATGCGCCCATAAAATGAAAAAGTAACCGAACATATTGGAAGGATGAAACTGCCCGTCACCACTGCTCCATCCGATCAGTGTTGCCATGCCCATCGTTACAGGGATGTACACGATTGCTAAAATGGTAAAAGCAATATTCGTAAACGGATGCGGCGTATTTCTGTACATCTCAATTGCAAAAATTGAAAACAAGACGGGTATGAATATTAGTAATCCTGTTGTGGTATTGAATACCATCGACAGATCACATTTCAGGGAGATGATAATTGCAAAGAAAAAAATTCCTGCAAAAATTCCCATCCATTTCTGAGGTACGATTTGCGCTGAAGTCGAACGGGTGTAAAATTCATTCAGTGATAAAACAGTGATCAGGAAAAAAAGAAAGGCGAAAGAATATTCATTGAAGAAAATAAGCCACACGATAGCGGCAGCTCCAGGGACTCCAACAACAGTTCTTTTGGCAAGGTTATTCACAATGGATTTTTTTCAAGAATGAATTTTGCTTTCATCACGTCACGGTCCCTGACAAATAACTCAAGTTCACCTATTGTAATATATGCTGAATCTCTTTTGTCAACCACAACGCTCTCAATTTGGTTTTCAAGAAGAATCCCTTTTGCCATTTCTATCAGATGTGGCTGGCCTGAAGAAAATATACTGATCCAGTCGTTTTCCATTACAGTTTAGAAATTATTTTGAATAATTAAATTACGCTCCCATTAATTCCGGGGAGGAAAAAATAAATAATAAAAGTACAATATATAAAATTCTGCAGGTCCGTTTTCGGATTTAGGAATTTCATATTCGATATTATTTAGCCATGTCATCAATCAGGAAAACAAAAATATCCCTTGGCCCATGCGCAGGTGTTACCAGTGTTTTCTCAATGTCAGCCGTACGACTTGGTCCGGCCAGAGATGCAATAAATGACGGCAAGCGATCCGGGTATTTATTCTTAATCAGCAGCAATGCATCCTTAACATCAGGAACAAGCTGTGAAGTTTTCGCAAAAATCACATGTGTTGTCGGAACCACGACCAGTCTTCTCCCTGATTGGGACCTGGAAGAAATCATCACGCTGCCAAGCCTTGCCACAAGCGCCTCACACGATGTGATGGCCACCATTCCTTCTTTGAAATCATTTTGCTCGCGGGAAAATGGAAATTCAACTTTTTCCAGAAGGTCGCACAACTCCGTTTCATAACAATAGATTTTTTTCCAACCCCCTTCAACAGAATGCTGAACAAGTTGCTCCAGAAAATCAAGTTCATTCTCACAAAAGATAAAGTGCCCGCCGAGCCCGGTAAGTTCTCTTGCAAATGATTCTTCAAGTGAATCGGTTGAAAGTACATGGACGTTACTATCCCAGTCAATTTTCGGAAAGGGCTGTGAACGGTGATTCGTCAATGCCTTCCGGATCTTCTTGAGTATTTTTTCGCGCGTAGTACTGTCTTCCATTTTTGTTTTTTCGTTCTTTGGTTGAATGGTTGACTCGTTGATTCGTGAATAGATTGAATGGTTGATTGGTTAATAGGTTGATTTGTAAAACCGAAATCATCAAATGAATTTAATAAATTAATAAACCAATCAACTATTAAACTACTCAACCAGGTTTCTATTTCTTCCTTCTCCTGTTATTATTATTGTTCTTGTTATTTCTTCCGCCGCCACGGTTTTGTTTGCGCTCACGTTCACGCTCGCGTTCTTTTTCCTTACTCAGCACAAGAAGTTCGTTGGTATGATTGAGGCGTGCAGTTTCTGAAAGTTTTAATTTGGAAGCAGAGAGTTGTTCGAGATGCCCGAGAATGGTGGTATCATCAACGGTATCTTTGTTCCAGGTGAGATACGACATCTTCATAAAGTTGGCGATGTTTTGCGTGATCTGGTCTTTGCGTTGCCCATCTTCCAGTGCAGCAATTTTCCCGATCATCGTTTCCATATTCACCCCGTAATATTTATACTTAATTTTGTTATTCGGATAAGGAACCCGCTGTGGTTTACTTCTGAAAGTATCTTTTGTCGGGATAGGATACGGTGAATCAACATCAAGTTTAAAATCAGAAATCACAAAAAGATGATCCCACAATTTGTGTTTGAAGTCGGTGATGTTCTGCAATTGCGGATTCAGGTAACCCATCACAGCCACAATAGCTTTTGCAGCTTTGTTGCGCTCCTCACGGTCTTCAATAGTGATGGCATATTCAATCATCTTTTGAATATTCCTGCCATATTCAGGAATGACGAGACGGTTTCTGGTTGAATTGTATTCCATTGGATTGTAAATTATCTGATGTTCTGTATTGATGAATTGGGAAATGCGTTTGCTAATTGATGCTGGGTCTTCAGTTTCCGTAGGGATGGCTGGCGACGCGTAACACATTTGGGTCGTGCAAGATAGGAAGATTCTGCTATTCAGCTAAGAATTTTGAGCTTCGCAAACTTGAGTAAAAGCTGCTTCTGTCCGATGCCTTGAAAAAATATCATGGCTTTTCGGTCGGCCCCGGCGCCTTCGAGCAGCAACACCTTTCCTACTCCAAAACGCTGGTGCTCAACTTCCATTCCCACCTGAATATCAGAAGTATCATCACCGGCGAAATTTTTAATGTCTTCAGAACTTACTTTTTTCAAATTTCCATGCCCGGTAAGCAAACTGCCCTTTCCGGGTTTAGGATCTGAATCCCATCGCTCATTCGCGCCGTTGAATATAAAGTCAAATTTCGGCTTGCGAACTCCTGTTTCTTCAATGTGCTGCATGTCGAGCTCTTCGATAAAACGACTCGGCTCATTGCTGATTAAATTCCCCCAGCGAAAACGGGAGTTGGCATAGCTCAGTGTTAGTTTTTTTTCTGCACGCGTAATGGCAACATAAAACAGTCTGCGTTCCTCCTCAAGATCATCCCTCGAATTTAATGACAACTGAGAAGGGAAAAGATTTTCTTCAAGGCCCACCACAAAAATAGCCGGGAATTCAAGACCCTTTGAAGCATGAATCGTCATCAGTGAAACTGTATCAGCATCTTTGTTTTCATCATCTGCATCAGTGAGCAGAGAGATGTCTTGCATATACATTTCCAGCGTGCGCACTTCGCCGGTATCAGTAAACGAACTTTCATCACCAAGTGGCGTGATTGATCTTCCCGTTTCAACAAATTCTTTAATACCACTCAGTAACTCCTGAACGTTTTCATAGCGACTCAAACCTTCAGGCGTTTTGTCAGTATACAGATCTTTTAACAAACCGGTACTCGCTGCGATATGACTGGCAAGATCATAGGCATTGTCATGCTTCAGCTTCACCGCAAAACTTTTTAGCATCGTCACAAACTCACCGGTCTTGGTAAGTGTTCCGCTGTTTAGTTCAGCTTCATTTAATTTTGCGTTGGAAATAATCTCCCAGAGACTCTTGTCTTTTTCAGATGCCGTGACAGTAATTTTCTCCAGCGTTGTTTTTCCGATTCCACGCGCCGGTACATTGATGATGCGCTTCAATGCCTCTTCATCGTTGTTGTTGATCACTAGCCGGAAGTAGGCAATCAGGTCTTTGATTTCTTTGCGCTTGTAAAATGACAATCCACCGTAAATGCGGTAGCTGATATTCATCTTTCGCAACGCTTCTTCAAACGAACGACTTTGCGCATTGGTGCGGTATAGAATTGCGAAATCTTTATTGCGCCACTGGTTGTTGACTTTTGTCTCAAAAATCGAATTCGCTACCATTACACCTTCTTCATTGTCGCTGAGTGCGCGAACAAGTTTTATTTTTTCACCATTGTCATTATCCGTCCACACTTCTTTCTTCAGTTGCTTTTTATTAAAAGCGATGAGGTGGTTGGCGGTATGAACAATCGTTTTCGTACTCCTGTAATTTTGTTCCAGCTTGAAAACATTCAGATCCGGGTAATCCTTTTCAAAAGATAAAATGTTGTTGATGTTCGCACCACGGAATGCATAAATACTTTGTGCATCGTCACCCACCACACAAATATTTTCAAAAGCAGCAGCTAGTTTTTTCAATATCATGTACTGCGCATAATTGGTATCCTGAAACTCATCCACGAGCACATATTTAAATTTGTGCTGGTATTTGTTAAGGGCTTCCGGAGATTTATTCAACAGCATCCACATGTTATACAGCAAATCATCAAAGTCCATTCCCGAGGCCTTGAAACAACGCCTGCTGTACAGTTCAAAAAGCAGTCCCACCTTAGGCCTTCCGCTGGTAATGTCATCATTTACAAAGTTGGTATTCTCCTGATAATCTTTCCAGGAATAGAGGTTGTTTTTTGCCGCCGAAATCCTTTTCAATACAAGATCGGGCTTATACATTTTATCGTCCAGGCCATTTTCTTTGATGATGTCACGCATCAAACTCTTCGCATCATCCATATCATAAATGGTGAAGTTGTGCGGATATCCGAGCTTCTCTGATTCAATGCGGAGGATTTTTGCGAAGACGGCATGAAAAGTTCCCATCCATAAATTCTTTGCCTCATTGCCCATTATTTTTTCAATACGTTCACGCATCGCTTTGCTGGCCTTATTGGTAAAGGTGAGCGCGAGGATGTTAAATGCATCCACACCCTTTCCCAGCAGGTGGGCTATGCGGTAGGTAAGCACGCGAGTCTTTCCTGACCCGGCGCCTGCAATGATCATCACGGGCCCGTCGGTATGTACAACGGCCGCGCGCTGTGCATCATTCAACTGTTCAAGGTAATTTTCTGACATACTTTAAATCCCAATGGAAGAAGGAAACGACAGCGTGTTCTTCCACTATTTACGGTAATTGCAAAGGTAATTTATTTCATTTGCGTACCACTCCCCTGCAGGTAAGAAATCGACAATGTTTGCATTTTTATCAGACGATTCGGTGTAAATTCACCGTTATTATTTTTAGTCACAAACATGAAAACAGCAGTTATTTCAGGAGGAAATAGCGGAATCGGAAAGGCGGTTGCGATGGCACTGGCAAAAAAGCAATACCGTGTAATTATTCATGGGAAAGATCCCGAGAAAACCATTCGTGCAATAGACGAGATAAAATCCCAATCAGGGAACAGCAATGTGGAGGGTTTTGCCATCGATATTTCATCGGTTCGTGGAATGAAGGATCTCGCTGTTGCCATTAAAAGCAGAACAAAATCTATTGACACCCTTGTGCTTTCTACGGGAGTGATACTGCCTGATTATAAAGTAACGGAGGATGGTCTGGAAGCAGGATTTGTAATTCAATACCTGAGTCGGTTTACTGTTACGCAATTGCTGATGCCCGAACTGATAACCGGAAAAGCAAAGATTGTGATGGTAGGGGCACCCGTTATGAAGGGAGCAAAAATATTTTTCGAAGACATTGCATTGAAAAATAATTTCACCATGATACGTGCCATGGCACAGGAAATGTTTGCGAATCAATTATTCGTGCAGGAATTTGCAAGACGAAATCCAGGCAATAATGTGGTGATCAATATGGCTCATGTTGGTACAGCCAAAACAGATATCGTGCGTCATTCCAATATTTTTCTCAGAATCGGACTGGGTATTATCGGCACGTCGCCGGAAAAGGGCGCTGCTAATTTTGTTTACCTCGCTGATAATGCCATTGATTTTTCAGGATACTTTCTGAAAAAACCGGGCAAACCCCACGTAAAAGAAAAAATTAATTACGATGCTGAAATAGCAGAACGACTTTGGAATTTGAGCATGGATCTGATAAAACCGATTCTTTAAGACTTCGGTTTCCTCCGGTAAATCACTTATATTTTACTCAACAATCTTAACCCTGATGCCTTCACTGTGTGATCCGAATTCAGGAGCATACATGCACTGTATATTGGTAATGCCATTGGAGAAACTCCCCTGCATTGATGCCCTCAACGGATATTCGAATACATAGGTTCCCTTTGGTAAATAGGAGAAGAAGAAATCGGTAGAAGCATCGTGCGTACTTTCATAATAGCCAAGTCCATCCTGCCATTTATATCCCGACAATACATTTTCAGGTTCCAGTCCTGAAGCGCGCATGTCTTTCATCATGACGTATTCCATATCTCTGTCAACGCGCAATTCTATTCTCACCTTCAGCCTGTCGCTCACTTTAATCTGCAACTGATCGCTGACCGGTACAATCACTTTTCCGGAAGGAGAATTCTGCTCTATGAAAAGTTGTTTCTTTAGTTTCAATGGCGTCTCATGCGGCGTAATTTTATCAAGCTCTTCAAAGTACTGCCAGTACAGCGCTCCCCATCCCGGAACTTCGTTGTTGTTCACCACTTTTACTTCGCCCATGGATTTTTTAATATCACTGCCACTCCAGCTGATCTTATAATAGCCGGTTCCGGCTTCAGCTTTTATTTCAGGATAAGAAGAAACATTTATTTTTTCATTTCCAAGTGAAATGTCAGCAGGTGTTGACTGCTCCAGAAAATCTGTCCCCTGAAGCAATAAGGCATAGCAGGCTTCTGCAGTTGCCTTTGTCGTTTTCCAGTCATTGGTTTGTTTATTTTTTAATAACCATCGTTGCATTTCATCAACGGCCTGTTTATCTCCTGTTACGTCATGAAATGCTTCTATCAAAATAGATTGTGTTTCAATAGACGCCTGTCCCCAGTAATATCCGCCTGTATTATTTTTCCAGTAACGTCCAAGCTCCTCACTGTACTGCGAATTTTCTTTAAGAGATTTCAGAATATCAGATGCCACATTTTTTTCGTCGTTTCTGAAAAGTGTTAGCGCAATCATACTTTGCATGTATTCATTGGTGCGGTCAAGCCAGTATTTCTTTTCCTGAGCAAGGTAATAATCAAATGCTTTTTTGAATTCATTTGCAACAGGTAAATCCTTGAAAAAACTCCTTGCATACAAATACTGAATTTGAATGGAACTAAGGTTGTTATTGGACTGGCTGATTTTCGATGCGACCAGTTTATTGTAGTCTTCATTTATCTTTCTGTCAAGATATGCTATTGCACGCTGAACCATATTACGGATCTGCTCGTCATTTCGAACAGACTTCACGCCGAGGTGATCCAGATGTCCGAAACCTTCAACGATATACTGAGTGATGTATCTGTCGTCGGGCATTCCGTCAAACCATGAAAATGAGCCGTCAGGATTTTGTTTCTTCTGAAGTTTTAACAATGCACTTTGTAATTCATTGCTCATTTTATTGATGTCAAAAAGCAGTGCCACCCTTTTCTTTCTTTCGCCTTCATCCTTTGCATCGAGTACCCATGGCGTTTGTTCCAGAATTGTCAACTTGAGTTCCTGATTTTTTTCAAGGCCGGAGAGAAATGATTCCGGTGACTGTGACTTCCATGCATCGAGCACTGCTTTTATCTTCGGACTTGAATTGGCAATGTGTGATGCGAGCGCATTGGAATAATATCTTGAAAAAATCTGCTCAGAACATTCATAAGGATATTCCATCAGGTAAGGCAATGCCTGAATTGCATACCAAGCCGGATTGCCGGTAAATTCAAGCGTTAATTTATGATTCGTCAGTGTAGTGGAAGTGTTATTTCTGAATTTGTCGAAAGAAAAAGTTTTCGTTTGTTTTGAATTGGCCCACAATGGCATCGACTCAGTAACGAGCATGCGGTTAGTAAGTACGGGAATTATCTGCTCTTCTCCGTCAGTAAATTTTTTTGCCTGCGCTGTGATCTTGTATTTAATTGCACCCATTCCTTTTGGAATGATAAGCGGCCATACAAGATTTGTACTCGCATTCTTAGCTGCAGCAAAGGGAATGGAAGATGCGCCTTTTAATAATTGAGTGGTTACATTTGTATTACTGATGGCGTCAAAAAACAGGAGCGTTGCATTGCCTGACAATAGCGTATCAGACAGGTTTGTTATTTTGCAGGGGAATTGAAGCGTATCACCTTCTCGAAGAAAGCGTGGAGTATTCGGAACGACCATCAGTTCCTTTTGTGTGACGATTTCCTTTTCAATCATTCCGTATTCCAACTCCTTGGTATGCGCCAGCGCCATAAATTTCCAGCGGGTAAGTGCATCGGGCATTGTAAATGAAAATACAACTTCATTCTTTTCATTTGTCATTAGGGTGGGGTAGAAGAAAGCAGTTTCAGAAAAATTTGCTCGAACCTGAATAGATACCGGGATTACAGGTTTTCTTCCGGATTGGCCATCATTGCTTTTTGTTGCTGGTTCAGCCATTTTGGAAGCCTGACCTTTATCAAGCAATACTTCGTCTTCTGCGACTTTAGGGCTCCTCTCCTGTGACATGCTCATCGCAACACCTCCGCCATCCCGCATCGACTGGAGCGAATACATGTTGGAGTAAAAAGAATATCCAAACCAATTTAGTTCATCATACGTTCTGAATTTTAGCGGTGGTGATTCATTCCGGTTTTTGGCAAAGCCCGCAGAAGGAACGACGCTGAACATTGTTCCCGACTGAAAAGGAGACAAAGAATAGGAAGGATTCCAGATGTCGAAATTCCATTGGTGTTGCTGCAGTGCATCGAGAGAAGCATCATACATGCCTGCAACAATTTCTGCTGCAATTTTATCAGAGAATTTCCCACTCAGTTTCATCCGCCATTCTTCCTTTGCACCCGGTAACAATTTATTCCTGAATGTTTCCATGGAAATACTGATCTCTTTGTTACTCCACGGAACAGTTACAATTTGATCTGTTCTGTAAAAGCGATTCTGACGCACAAAGGTGAAATGAACAGCAAAGTTTCCGCGAAATGATTCTTCAATAGGAATTTCAATAAGTTTTTGTTCATCATTCAATGAGATCCATTGGGATGAAATAAATTTTCCTTTTTGTTCAACCTCATAAAGTACCCTCACATTTTTATCAGATGTCCCTACGAGAAACTGTGCTTTTTCTCCCGGCTCCCCTTTTATTTTCAAAGGAATGAATGATGAAAATGATTCAACCGGACATGATTTTTCTTTCGGAGAAAATACGGTGATGTACTGGTTGTATTCTACTTTATTGCTGTACTTGTCAGTAGAATTTATTTCAATAAGATAACTGCCCTGCAATAATTTTTGATTGTCAGGAAGATGAATGATGGAATCTTTCCGGGTATCAAAATCTTTTGATAAAATTTCCTCCGCCTTTTTCCATGTAGCCGGATCATTTTCATTTTCATAAACGTCATAAGGGAAATCTTTTTCAAATTCAGGTCGGCTCATCGTATGTCTGTCGGGGGCTTCCAGAAGGCGATTGCGGAACAACTTCCCGGGCTGAGACAACCTGTAAACAGAAATTTTTCCCTGCGCGGATTCAAAATTGCCGGCCATATTTCTACTCTTGATTAAAATGGATTTCCATTGTTCCCTGTTCATATTTTCCTTTACATCCGTTTCAAGAAAGATGGCCTGATATCCGACGCTTACACTCAGGGAGCTTCCATGTGTTTCCCCGTTAATATCTGTAACATCAGCACTGATTTCAAAATTGAAAACAGGATTACTTTTTACAGGCACATTTTCATCTGCAACTGCATCAAATGGTATACTGAAATTGCCTTCTTCATCCGTCAGCACAGTACCACTGCTTATCTCCGTCGGTGATGATGGAGGAACAAATCCCATTCTGTATCCATGCCAAAACGGAATATTGGCAGACCTCGTAATATGATAGGATACTTTAGCATCACTGATGTTGGCTCCTGAATACGACATGGCTTTTGCAGTTACTGTGATCCTGTTATTCACCATGTAACTTCCCTGAAGCGGATTAAACGTGACTTCAAATTTAGGGCGTTTGTATTCTTCCACAGAAAAATAGCGTGTACCGCTTTCATTCTGAATCCGCATCATGCCCGTAAGTACGCCTTGCGGTGCATTGAATGTTCCGTTAAATGTTCCGAATTCATTCGTGGTCAATTCCAGGTCAGAAATTTTTTGCGAATTCACATCATACAAGCCAACAGTTGTCTTGAATCCGGGTTTAATGTGCGACTTATCCCCGTCTGTCTCCAGCATGATTCCTTTAAAATAAATCGTTTGCCCCGGACGGTAGATTGACCTGTCAGTAAAAAAATACGTAACAAAACGCATCTGTTTTTCATCCCGGTATTGGTATGAAAAGAGATTGTCGGAAATAAAAAGTCTGTCATTCCCTTTCACAAGTTCAATGGTGAATGTGCGACGGTCATCTTCGCCATTCATATCAATGAACCCGTTCGTGTCAGACGTAAAAGTTTTGCCTTTAATCGTTTCATATTTTCTGGAATTGTAGTCGTACTTAGAGGTATATATTGTGGCTTGCGCACCTGAAACGGGATCACCGGTGGTGCGATTCAAAACATAAATATCGTAACCACCATTTTTATTCCGGTTTATATAACTCAGGTTGGACACATATACAGTGGAATAGGTAACCGTATTTTTATCGTAGGAAAATTTCTCGTCAGATGAAATGAGGACAACATATTTTCCGGAAGGAAGTGCAGGAATCTTAAATTCTACGGAGTGTATTTGTTTGTCTCCGTCTTGTGGAAGTTCAATATTCCATTCTTTAATAACAGGAAGGTTGAGATAATATTTAACAAGCCGTTCGCCGTACAATCCCGTTAGTTCCGATTCGTCCTTCGTTCCTAAAGAAGCAATACGCGCAAAAACTTTATTGACATTGACATATTTTATGCTTCCCGTAAAAGGCTGATCGGGCACATTCACTTTCTCTGTCTGGAATGAGATGTATTTTTCATTGATCCTTGCTTTAAGGTATTTGCAGTTTAATCCGCCTTGTGAATAAGGAAACCTTGAAATAGCTGAGTCACAAACCAATTCCGCCTTTTGTTTCATCAGACGCGTTACTTCACTACTGTTTTGAGTATAACTCTCTCCTTTTGTAAAATACAATGAGGCAATTTCGTAGAGTGCATCAGTGCATCCCGGGTAGTCTTTATACCGATTTGCGATCTGTTGAAGTATTCCGATATACAATGAATCTTTGTTTGCAATTGTAAGTTCATTGTGTACAAACTTGAGTCGTTTGAGATTAACATCTATGAGTGCTCCCGGGTGCTGATCATTAATATGAAACTTCAAAAGTTCCTGAAGTGTCAGGATTGCATTGTATTTAAGATCGAGCGTGTCGTCTTTCATCAAAGCAAAATTCAGAAACATATCTACATCATTAAGATACCATGCACCATTTATCCTGTATTTATTCAACGGCTGAGTAATTCCCGGTTCTTCATTCATAAAAAAGTCAACAGCACGGTGTGCCAGGAAGTCGTATAATGTAGGCCTGAAATTTCTTGCTTCGGCAGTATTTCCCGGTTTGACCACAGCATCTAAATCAGTCATCATTATTTTCTTTTCGCGTGACTGCTCACTCAGAGAAAGCTTGTATTCAATGACCGTTTCTTCAAATATTTTTTTAAGATCCCAGGTATTGATGTCGTCATTTTTGAAATTAACTGTTTCCGTCCGATTTATAAATTTCCACCTGTTTTGCTGATAGAAATTCCAGTAAGTTTCTGCAAGCATACTATGCAGAACTGCACTGGCAGGGAACGGAACGATGTTACAATCCTCCTTTAAAGCAGCGATGCTTTTGAGTAGATCATCCTCTTCTGTATATGAGGAGAATTTGATACGATGGATAACGGATTTAATAATTTCCGGAGAATTATTTTCATTTTTTGACAGCAGATAAATTTTCATCACTGTCTCTAAAGCTGATTTGTTAAGTCCCTTTTTTTCAAGCGAATCTGCTTTGCTCCAGAGTGACGAATAACTTTCTGTTACCGGAGAATTTATTTTTGGCTTTTGTTTTACTGTCTGTAAGCGATTAAATGAATAAGCTGATACAAATAAAAATATCAGCAGGAAGCCAATTTTGTTTTTCATAAAATATATGGGATTAAAAAATCGGGGTAGAGAGTATAAGCAGGTATTAATTCCATACAGATGTCATTTGTTGATGCCACATTAAAATACCTGAGTACACTAATCTCACTCAGATAAAAATTATTATTTGTGATGCTGAACCTTCATTATTGAATCAACCTGTTGAAACATCAGTCCGGCTTCCGGTTCCTTTGTTCCCCGATGGCAGGTGAAACAGATCACTTCATGAATAGTATCGGGCCTGTTGGAATGATCGGGGTTGAAAAAGTTTTCATTCAGGTAATTGGTCATCAGTATCATTTCTCTTGCACGAAGTTTTTCAGGTTTCGTATCACTTACAAAGTCAAGGTGTTTTTTACCATCGATTACCGGACCATCAGCATGACAAAAAGAGCACTTTACACCCAGCGATGCTTTGAAATGATCCATCACCGAATCCAGTTGTTCGTCAGTGATATCTTTTGGAAGTACCTTCAGGTTCTGAAAAGAGTCCGCTACTTTTGGTGGTGTAATGGAACTGGCCGCTATTGATACAATTGCAAATGCAATCATGAATATTCTCAGGTATTTTATCATGGAAGTAAATATACTATAAAATAAAATCTTCTATCTTATTTTCTTTATGAAGAGGGCTAAAGGTTTTTTAATTCGGATAGATTTTTCTTTATATACTTGCCTTTCTATTATAAAACTATGAAAACTATTGCACTGATTTTTTCCGTTCTGCTGATTTTCACATTTGCATCTGCCCAAACAAAAACGAAGGGGACGACAACCGTTGCTGAAAATAAAAGTAGCGGTGAACCGGATTTTGATCTGCAACTTTACCGGAAGGCCATCACTTTCGGAGATTATGAAGTCGCCAAATCAGCTTTATTCAATATGATTATCAGGCATCCGGATTCATTGAATTATCTTGATTCTCTGGTTACCCTTTATTTTTCTCTTGGTCAGCTTCCACAGTGTGTTTTCGCCGGGAACCAGTATTTGCAAAAAGATACTTCAAATTTGAGTGTGATGGAAATGGTTGCGCTTTCTTATGGTCAGTTAGGAAAGAACAAGGAATCACTTGATATTTATGAGAAGATGTTCCGTTCTACCGGAAAAATTTACTACGCCTATCAGACTGCAGTGCAACAATATTACCTGAAGAGAATCGGTGAGTGCAACCAGACGATTGACATTATTATTAAGGATCCTGAATCGGCAACGGATAAGATTGCCATCAGTGTAGATCAAAATACTCAACAAGCAGTGCCTTTGAAGGCAGCGGCATTAAACATGCGTGGAATTATTTTCAAGGAATTAAGCATGACCGATAAGGCAAGAGCCTCATTTGAAGAAGCATTGCAGGTAATGCCTGATTTTTCTCTGGCAAAAGGAAATCTTGATCTTCTCAGCCAGCCGGAAATTAAAAATGAAAATGCGGCCGGAGAGGATAAAAAGGAAAAGAAAAAGTAATTATTTTGTTTCGTTATTTTTCTGTCGGAATACAATTATTCAAAACTTAAAGCCATTAAACTCATACAATCTGCAACCGTGGCGGAAGGGCAGGGAATTTTAATAATCAGTGAATTATTAATTAAGGATTTAAATTTTTTCGGTCAAAAAAAAAATCCGCCTGATCATTGTTCAGACGGATTTTCATTTTTCAAAAAGAAATTAATTAGCGGCAGTCCATTTAATGGTACAACCGATAGCTTTTGTAGTAGTAGTTGTAACTGCTTTTCCGGCAATTATTTCATCCATTGCATTCTCAAGGTATTTCTTTGTCACAAGTGATGCATCATCAGAATTGTCATCAATAGCGCCAACATATTTTACAATCAACTCACTTCCTGCTTTTTGCAATATATACATGTGTGGTGTCCGGGTGGCTCCATAAGATTTTGCCACTTCCTGGGTTTCGTCATACAGGTAAACGAAAGGGAATTTTTTCTCGCCTGCACGAACAATCATCGCTTCAAAAGAATCGTCAGGAGATTTGTTTTTATCATTCGGATTTATGGCAATTACCGGATAACCCAGCGGCGCATATTTATTGTGTAATGCGATGATGCGGTCTTCATAGGCAATTGCAAAGGGACAATGATTGCATGTAAATGTCACGATGAACCCCTTTGCCTCTTTATTATCAGCAAGGGATACCATTTTACCATCAATGTTTTTTAATTTGAAATCAGAAGCTTTATTGCCGGGCGTATATCCGTCGGGAGTTGCTGCAATAAGTACAGTTATGCAGAGTATAACTGCAAGTGAAAGAAGTTTCGTTTTCATAATGGGTTATTGATTTAATTGTTTAATAATGATTTCAAGGTCGTTATAAGATTCAAATTCTTTTTCAAAAAATAGTTTTTTATTTTTAGTGATGAATATAGTAGCCGGAATGGCCCCGCTCCATGATGAATCTACCTTATTTATCCATGAATTGTAGTCGGGTTCATCAATGAGTAACACCTCAGCAGTGATATTGTTTTTTTCAATAAACGGAATCAGGCGGCTTTGGAATTCTCTTTTGAAGTCAAGGGAGACCAATACAACTTTTAATTTTGACGACGAATAATTTTTTTTCAGTTCTTCAAAGTAAGGAAGCTCGGTAACACAGGGCTTGCACCACGTTGCCCAGAAATTAAGGACCACAACTGAATCAGAAGTATGATGTAGCAAAGAATCAATGGAATCAAATTTCACATTCCGTGGCTGTGCTATCGATATCTGAATCCTTGCTATTGAAATAAAAACAATCAATAAAATAATTCGCGACGTTAAATTCAATTCTTTCTAAATTAGTAATGAACTTTAATTTTTGTCTATTGTCTATTGTCTATTGTCTATTGTCTATTGTCTTACGTCTTGCCATCTACTTCCCAACCATCTCTTCCGGCTTCACCCATTCATCAAACTGTTCCGCTGTTACATAACCAAGATCAATGGCAGTTTGTTTTAAAGTTTTACCTTGTTTGTGTGCTGTCTGCGCAATCTCTGCTGCTTTATAATATCCGATTTTTGTATTGAGCGCAGTTACGAGCATTAATGAATTGTAGAGATTGTTTTTAATATTTTCATGGATAGGTTCGATGCCAACAGCGCATTTGTCGTTGAATGAAACGCATGCATCTCCGATCAGCCGTGCGCTGTGGAGGAAATTATAAATCATCATCGGTTTGAAAACATTAAGTTCGAAATGACCTGTGGCACCGCCAATATTAATAGCCACGTCATTCCCCAATACCTGCGCTGCCACCATGGTGATCGCTTCACACTGCGTTGGATTTACTTTTCCCGGCATAATGCTGGAGCCCGGTTCATTATCCGGAATAAATATTTCTCCGATTCCACATCGCGGTCCGGAAGAAAGCATCCTGATGTCGTTGCCGATTTTCATTAAACTCACTGCAACAGTCTTTAGTGCGCCATGCGCTTCTACGATTGCATCATGTGCTGCAAGTGACTCAAATTTATTTTCTGCTGTGAGGAATGGAAGTTTAGTCAAAGCTGCAATGTGCTTCGCTACATTTTCCGAATATCCGGGAGGTGTGTTTATGCCTGTTCCAACTGCTGTTCCTCCAAGTGCCAGTTCAGAAAGATGTGCAAGGGTATGTTCGATGGCTCGGATTCCATGATCAAGTTGTGAAACATAACCGGAGATTTCCTGT
Organism: Bacteroidia bacterium; assembly: GCA_038206355.1. GTDB lineage: Bacteria > Bacteroidota > Bacteroidia > AKYH767-A > 2013-40CM-41-45 > JAPLDB01. The sequence goes on along the minus strand of JBBRAY010000001.1, from coordinate 9,118 downwards.
CCAAGGGTAAGGGGAGTGGCATCCATAAAATGTGTGCGACCAATCTTCACCACATTCATAAATTCCTTTGACTTGGCTGCCAGTGTATCCCTTAGTTTTTTGATTCCCGGAATGGTAGTCTCTGCAAGAATTTTATATGCTGCAATATGCATAGCAGTGGGAAAGGTGTCGTTCGACGACTGCGATTTATTTACGTCATCATTCGGATGCACAGTTTTTTTCTCATCCGTTAATTTACCTCCGCTGAGAACATGAGCCCGGTAAGCAATCACTTCATTGACATTCATATTGCTCTGTGTTCCGCTTCCCGTTTGCCAAACCACAAGTGGAAATTGGTCGTTTAATTTTTCTTCCAGTATTTCATCACATACTTTTGAAATCAGGGTGCATTTTTCTTTGTCGAGAATGCCGGCATCAAGATTAGTGAGGGCAGCTGCTTTTTTCAGGTATGCAAACGCACTGATGATTTCTTTGGGCATTTTATTGATGTCCTGAGCGATTTTAAAATTCTCAATTGACCGTTGTGTCTGTGCGCCCCAATAAACATGAGCAGGAACTTCAACGGTTCCCATGGTGTCTTTTTCTTTGCGGAATTCCATATTGATAAATATTATTTTTTAGGGGTTAGCTTTTCGGGGTTTTGTCTTACATCAAAGATGGTATTGATGAAGATTATACCTTCAGAAGAAGAATATATTATTTTGTAATTTCCAGAAATCAGATACCGATATTCTTCTTTATAATGAGCCAATAATAATTCACGCTGTCCTCTTTTTCCAAAGCCTTTTTCAAGGGTTTTGACTTAAATTTTAATAATGATTTTATATGCAGCAATTTCTGACTTAGGAGAAACGAAAAGGTAGATGGAATTTAAGTCGCCAATTGCCTTATCAGTCCAGATGATGGGTAATTTTATTTTCTCCATGACTCAATAACCGCCTTGACCTTCAAATGATTCTTAACCGGTCCCTTTTTGATGTCTTCCTTTGATGCATCAATTCGCTGAAGGAAATCCTCCATGCTCATTGGTGAATGATTCACGTAATACGTTTTCTTTCTTGCAAAATCGAGGAGATTTTTAAAGGCCTGAATCAATGACTCATCGTTTATTTTGTCAACTTCAGATTTGATCCATTTTTTTTCTGCCTGTAGATTCATAATTGTTAATATTATCGGACAAGATATATAATTTGAGTTAACGAAAGTACAATTTAACATTGAAAATATTTTACCATTTCAAATTGTTGACTTAGATTTAGCGGACAAAATTAAATGCATGCCTCCTAAGACAAACTGGGCCGAAACAGTAAATCCACTCCTCAAAAAGTACAAGGGAAAAAAGCATCCTCTGCATTACAAAAACCGTTACGAACTCCTCGTTATGGTAGTGCTTTCTTCACAGGTAACTGATGATCTGATTAACCAACTCGCACCACCTTTGTTTCATGCATTTCCTGATATTGAATCAATGTCGCGGGCAGATGCGGAAGGATTGAAACCTTATATCGGGAAGGTGAGAAGTTTTTTTAAGAAGGCGGCATGGCTGGTTGAAATTGCACAACGGATAAAATCTGATGAAAATATTCCTGTCACGATGGAGGGGCTTACTGCACTTCCCGGTATCGGAAGAAAATCTGCTAATGTTATTATGCGGGAAGCAGGCATTAAACCTGAAGGTGTAATTGTAGATCTCCATGTTCTCAGAGTAGCGCCACGCATCGGTATTGCAAAAGGTGATGATCCTAAAAAAATAGAAGAACAAATCATGAAAGTGATTCCTCAGGATGAATGGGATATCGGAATGTGTTTTTCATTCCTCGGAAGAGAAATATGCCGTCCTACCGATCCGAAGTGCAAAGAATGTGTGATGAATCCCGTTTGTAAATATTACAAGGGATTAAAGAAATTAAAATAGTTCCAGCACTTTTTCCGCCGGCTTGCAAAGGATGGCCTTGCCGTCTTTAATCACAACGGGTCTGTCGATGAGGATTGGATTTTCAAGCATCACTTTTGTCCATTCTCCTTCGGAAATTTTTTTCCCTTCATACTTTTCTTTGTAAAGAGATTCTTTCTTGCGGATAAATTCAGAAGCTTTCAGGCCAAGTAACTTCAGGATTATTTTCAAATCTTTCTCTGAAGGTACATCGACGAGATATTCAATTTTTTCAATCGGTTCCTTCGTCGCTTTTTTCAAAAGGCGAAGGGCCGTTAAGCTAGTGGCGCAATTTGCCTTGTAGTAGATTATTGTCAAGTGATGAGGTGGATAAGTGATTAAGTGACTAAGTGCTGAGGTAACTATGTAAAAAGGTCATTACGTGGTTAGGTTCATTACTATTCAGAAATATTGAGACTCTTTATTAATCCATTCAACATAGCAGAAACTTTGTCATTTGTAGCTTCCAGAGTTGCGAATTCAGATTCCTTTAAGAAGCGGAGTTCGTTGACAATACACAGTAGCGTATCAACCTCACTTGCTGATCCGGAAGAGATGTACAGGAAGTACCTGAATTCTTTTTTAGTTTTCCTGGCGGCACCTTCTGCAATATTGCATGACACAGACACCGCAGCGCGTCTGAGTTGTGAGGTTATTCCAAATTTTTCAGTTTGAGGAAATCCTGACGTGATTTGATATACTTTTTTTATCAATTCAATTGACTCCAGCCAGACATTTAATTTTCTATGTGGACGCATATGATTTTTTATTAGCGTCAAAGTAAAACAACTGGTTACAATCCTGAATCCGAAATATTAAGTTTATTATAATTTCCTTATTCCTTTATCACTTAATCACCTCATTGCATAATCACTTAATTCCCTCTTCACTTCATCACTTCTTACTTCTTCTCCGCATACTCCATCAGAAACGCCTTCATAAATTCATTGAGGTCGCCATCCATCACGCCTTGTACATCACTTGTCTCATAATCTGTGCGAAGGTCTTTCACCATTTTATACGGATGAAAAACATAAGAACGGATCTGTGATCCCCATTCAATCTTTTTCTTTCCGGCTTCCGTTATCGCTTTTGCATCGTTACGTTTCCTCAATTCCAGTTCATACAACTGTGACTTCAGCATCTTCATTGCCCGCTCGCGATTGGCAACCTGTGATCGTTCCACCTGGCATACCACTACAATTCCTGTTGGCAAATGCTTGAGCTGAACCTTTGTCTCAACTTTATTTACGTTTTGTCCGCCGGCACCACCTGAACGGGACGTCTGCATTTCTACATCAGCGTCTTTGATTTCAATTTCAATCGTGTCGTCAACAACAGGGTAAGCATACACCGATGCAAACGAGGTATGACGTTTTGCGTTTGAATCAAATGGTGAAATACGAACCAGCCTGTGCACACCGCTTTCTGCTTTCAGGTAACCATAGGCAAAGTCACCTGTAAATTCAAGCGTAGCAGATTTGATTCCTGCTGCCTCACCGTCCTGTTTATCAATTTCCGCAACCTTGTATCCGTTCTTTTCGCCCCACATGATATACATGCGCATGAGCATATTGGCCCAGTCCTGACTTTCAGTACCACCTGCGCCGCTATTGATGTTCAGAATTGCATTGAGCTGATCCTCTTCTGTTCCCAGCATTCGTTTGAACTCCAGGTCATCCAGTAATTTCGTGGTCTGATCGTAATGCAGGTCAACTTCTTTCTCCGTGATATCTCCAGCTTTGAAAAAATCAAAAAGTACAGCCAGGTCTTCATAGGAGCTGTTCAATTCAAGAAATGCACTCGTCCAGTTCTTTTTTTGTTTGACGGCCTTTAATAATTTCTCCGCTTCCTTTGGGTTATTCCAGAAATCCGGGGAATGCGTCTTTTCTTCTTCTTCTTTTATAGATTGTAATTTTGCATCCACGTCAAAGAAACCCCCTCAGGGCTTCAATACGCTCCTTTAAATCTTTTAATTGTACGATTGTCATTGCTTATAATTTTTTTCGAGGCGCGAAGATATATTTTTTGTGATGTGGGTGCGGAATAATTATGTGATTAAGTTCTGAAAGTGATTATTTAATTGAGTCATGCATCTTCTAACTTCTAACTTGTGACTTTTCCTCCCTTACTCATTCACCAGATAAAGTTTATTATCTTCCACTTTATATAACATCGGCACTACTGTAATTTTTGGATATCGTAACCTTATCCGTTTTGCCTCACCTGAAACAAAATCTATTTCATTTCCGATTTCATGCACCGGTTCGAAATGATAAAAATGGTCTTCCGCTTCTTGTTCACTCCAGCCGGCAATATCTACCAGGCCTTTGATAAACTGATCTTTTCTTGCCAGGAGGTTTACCATTCCGCAATTGTTATGACCGATCAGCGCAATATAATGCACGCCTCCAACGGCAATGGCATAACTCACCCTGAATTCGGAGTATCTCAGATTGGCTCCGCCGGTGCGAATGATGTATGCGAAGTTTTCAGGAATATGCAAATGTTTCCTGTTGTCCATGCACATACCGATCAGCATTTGCGCAGTAGCAAATTCATCATATGGTTTGTCCAGGTTGTGATATTGTAATAACAGACCAATGGGAGTATTCTTCAATTCCTTTGGAATGTCTTTTTCACTTGTTATCGAAAGTAGTCGGTCTAGCATTGAATATAATTTCGGCAAACATAAATTATTATTACTATTATTAGGGTGCAGATTTAAATTTAAGCTGTTGATAGAACACCAAACGGATGAGGTGAAAACATCAACTCTTTTCTAAATTTGCCGTTCAATATTTAATATTAAAAAAGTGACTATCCACAAAGAAGGTTATTCGACAATTGTAATTGTTACCCTTTTTATTGTCGTGTTGCATATTGTGAGCGAACAATACCTGAGCAATTACCCTGTTATACAAGGTTTAGTCCTGGCGGCTTCAATCGTATTATTTCTGATTGTACTTCAGTTCTTCCGTCATCCTGTGAGGAAAATATTCCGCAACGATAAGCAGGTTTTTGCGCCTGCTGATGGTAAGGTAGTGGTGATTGAAGAAACGATGGAATCAGAAGTGTTAAAAGACAAACGAATTCAGGTTTCTATTTTTATGTCGCCATTGAATGTGCATGTGAACAGATATCCCGTTAGCGGACAGGTTACTTACTGCCGTTATCATCCCGGACTTTACCTTGTTGCCTGGCATCCGAAAAGCAGCACAGAAAATGAGCGTACCACTGTCGTGATTGAAACCTCATCTAAAGTTCCGGTACTGATGAGACAGATTGCCGGTGCATTGGCCAGGCGAATCGTTTGTTATCCGAGGAAAGACTGGATTGTAAAACAAGGCGAAGAGATGGGATTTATTAAGTTCGGATCACGGGTTGACATTTTTCTTCCTCTGGGAACTAAAATAAATGTCAATCTGAACGATAAAGTAATCGGTGGAAAAACGGTACTGGCTGAATTCTAAAGCAAATTATATTTTCGTTGCCGTGGCATGAACGTTATCCGTTTGTGAATCTGTGGAAGTATAGTCCAATGTTAAAGTAGCTCCATTCAGACTACCTGTTCCTTCAACTGTTACAGCTCCTACCACTGTTCCCGGAATCAGCAGATTGCTGCCACTCACATCAGCGTAAACTGTTTTGTCATTACCGGTCAGGTCAAAATTCCGCATTACAATTTGTTCAGGAGCAGCCGCAGACGCCGGCTCGATAATCAAATCCCATGTAAGATCTCCGCTCAGAGATCCATGTGAGGAAACACGCCACGTACCAATAAATTTATCCCTTGGAAGTGTGGTCAGACCATTGTCTTCCTCTTTTGCACAACCTATTCCAATCACTGAAATGACTATAGCAATCATTAATATCCTGAAAACACTTTTACTATTCATATCGCAATTCTTATTTAATCCTATTCGTAATTCGTTTCCCGATAACTATCGGTATCGTATCTGATTCGTACTTTGGTGAGGTATCTACTTTTACTATATGTTATCACTTTTGAAGTCTGCTTTTAAGATCCAGCCTGAATTTTCGTGCCACATCAACAGCAATATCATATCCTGCATCGGCATGTCTGATAACGCCCATTGCGGGATCATTGTTCAGCACGCGTTTCAATCTTTTTGCTGCATCATCTGTTCCATCGGCTACGATGACCATCCCTGCATGAATCGAATATCCGATTCCGACGCCGCCACCGTGGTGCAAAGATACCCAACTGGCACCGCCTGCAGTATTGATGAGTGCATTTAATACCGGCCAGTCGGCAATGGCATCGCTGCCGTCTTTCATCGCTTCTGTTTCCCGGTTAGGAGAAGCTACACTTCCTGTATCAAGGTGGTCACGGCCGATTACGATGGGTGCTTTTACTTTTCCTGATTTCACGAGTTCATTAAATGCAAGTCCTGCTTTTTCTCGTTCACCCATACCCAGCCAGCAGATGCGCGCAGGCAATCCCTGGAAAGCAATCCTTTCCTGCGCCATTTTTATCCACCGTGCAAGCGCTTTGTTTTCAGGAAAAAGCTCAAGAATTTTTTTATCCGTTTCATAAATGTCATTCGGATCTCCGCTTAGTGCTGCCCACCGGAATGGTCCTTTACCTTCACAAAACAATGGGCGGATATATGCAGGTACAAAACCCGGAAATGAAAAAGCATTTTTTAACCCATGCGCCAGCGCCTGTCCGCGAAGGTTGTTACCGTAATCAAATGTGACTGCACCTTTTTTCTGAAGTTCAATCATCAACCGGACATGCTTTACCATGGTATCCTTAGAAAGCTCAATATATTTTTTAGGATTTTCATTGCGCAAAACTTTAGCTTCTTCTACTGTAAGTTTTTCAGGAAAGTAGCCGATGAGTTCATCGTGTGCTGATGTCTGATCTGTTAAAGTATCCGGCGTGATACCCCTGTCAATCATTCTTTGCAAAAGATCAACGGCATTGCAAACCACACCAATAGACAAAGCTTTTCCTTCCTGCCTATATTTTACAGCGCGGTCAATTGCTTCATCAATGTCAAAGGCTATTTCATCAATGTATTTTGTTTCGAGGCGTTTTCTGATTCTCCATTCCTCAATTTCAGCAGCGAGACAAATCCCTTCATTCATGGTAATGGCCAGCGGCTGTGCGCCACCCATACCTCCCAGTCCTGCCGTTACGTTTAATGTATTTTTCAAAGAACCACCGAAATGCTGTCGTGCTACTTCTGCATACGTTTCATAGGTGCCCTGAACAATTCCCTGCGAACCGATATAGATCCATGATCCCGCCGTCATTTGCCCGTACATGATCAGTCCTTTGTCTTCGAGTTCACGGAAATGTTCCCACGTTGCCCAATGTGGTACCAGTTGCGAATTGCTGATGATAACGCGTGGCGCATCTTTATGGGTTGGTAAAATGCCGACAGGTTTTCCTGATTGTATCAGAAGCGTTTCGTCATCATTCAAATCACGAAGCGCTTTTACGATGAGGTGAAAACTCTCCACGTTGCGTGCAGCTTTTCCTGTGCCGCCGTAGACAACCAGGTCCTCCGGACGCTCTGCTACCTGCGGATCGAGGTTGTTGTGCAGCATCCGCAATGCCGCTTCCTGTATCCATCCTTTACAAGTGAGCGACGAACCCGTCGGGGTTTTCGTTTTTGAAAGGTCGAGTTTGTCGTAGATTGTCGTTTGCATATTATGAGGTCATTGAGTCATTAATTCATTGGTAATAAATGAAAGTTCTTTCATCATTTTTTCTATACTCTAAAATTTTGCAACTTTTCACTTTTGTCATTTGACTTATTCTTTTGTTTCATGCCTACTGCCGCTGCTTCCTGTAGCTTTCTTCTTTTCTATTTCCCGCCACGGACAATGCCTGCATCCGCTCTGACAACAATATCCCCGTTTGAGGTGGTACTTTTCAGTAAAGACGATGTAGCCTTCTTCTGTCATGTAGTAGTCTTCGGGGTCAAATTTATCTGTGAACGCCATTAGGAGGTACTAAATACGAAAGGGTGCGAATTTACGGATTACGAATGTTGTACGAATAACGAATGGATACGATCCCGATAGCTATCGGGATACGAAGTCCGAAAATTAAATCCGTGTATGCCAGGCAAATTTAAAGAGTAAAAGTGAAGTTGGCGTACTATTTCAAAGTAAGTTTCACCATACCGAAATCCATTATAGCGATGGTACCGCGAACGTCACGTCCATCACCCATGGATTTAATACCATCGAAAGTGAGGGTACAACCCGGATGAACTTCTCTGATGGCTTCTTTCATTTCTTCAGTCAGTTTATTCCCGGATTTATTTTCCATGTATTTCAATACATGTCCGTTGCACTTTACAGCAAGATGAAAAGAAACAATGCGATAGTGTAAACAAATAAAAGGATCGCAGAACGACAATGAATCTTCAAGCTTATCCATGATTGAAATTTCACCTTTGGCAATTCCGCCGAAAGTTGTTAGGTCAGATAAATTCCCTTTGTACACTTGATTATTGGTACTTTGAGAAAATCCAATTGTTTGAAAGGTGAAATAAAATATCACAAATAAAATTATACGAGTCATATTTTAGAATAAATACTTGGGATAACTTTTTTAACTTTTCGGTTTATTTTATAAGAATAGTTTCGGTGAAAATGTTAAAACCAAAATAGCAAGCAGTAGTTTTTTTACGACAATAGATTTCTGCTTCCGAATATACTCCAATCGCCTTAAACGCTCACCCCTAATCACACCAATTTTCCTCATTCTCTTTCCACCTTGCCCGTTTCAATATTTTTCTAACTTCGCACGCTATAAAAAAATGCGCTTTGTTTTTATGAATAACTATAAGAAGATCAACAACATCACCGGCTGGGTGGTATTCCTCATCGCAGCTTTCACTTATCTCTCAACCATTGAACCTACGGGCAGCTTCTGGGATTGCGGAGAATTTATCGCCACAGCGCATAAACTGGAAGTCGGTCATCCGCCCGGTGCGCCACTGTTTATGATCATTGCACGGGTGTTTATTCTCTTTGGAGGAGATAACGTTAGGATGATTCCAATTATGGTAAATATTCTGAGCGCAATGATGAGTGCTTTTACCATTCTTTTTCTTTTCTGGACCATTACTGCCATGGCCAAGAAAGTTACAATAGGTAAAGGGGAACAAACTTTAGATAAAATTCTTGCAATAATGG